>NZ_JAMQON010000001.1:1088262-1451016 GCF_031624395.1 Halomicroarcula saliterrae | reverse complement strand
AACTACGATTGGCTGCCACTGGTGTACCGGTTGTTCGAGAGAGCACGTGCCGGGTAGCCACGCAGCACGGGGTAAGAGCTGAACGCATCTAAGCTCGAAACCCACTTGGAAAAGAGACACCGTCGAGAGTCCTCGTAGAAGACGAGGTCGATAGACTTGGGGTGTGCGCGTCGAGGTAACGAGACGTTCAGCCCACAAGCACTAACAACTCAAAGCCATCATTCATACGCACTGTGACTCTTCACCGACGAAGCGCTCGTCAGGCTGAACGAGTCCAGGCGCAAACTGGATCGCACGTATAATACATCTGGAAACTGAGAGCGGTATATCATCGTGGTTCGACTCCACGACTCAGCGTTAGGCGGCCATAGCGGTGAGGTTGCCTCCCGTACCCATCCCGAACACGGAAGATAAGCTCACCAGCGTTCCGGCGAGTACTGGAGTGCGCGAGCCTCTGGGAAATCCGGTTCGCCGCCACCATTCATTCGGTCTTTTAGCCTACTGAAGAGAGTCATCTCTCTTCAGTGGGCTTTCCGTATTTACGCAGAGTGACAACACCGTCGAAGGCAGCTTTTCTCGACCGCCGCGCTAGCGGTCGAGGTCCACCGTGGCTCGCACGTCGCTGCTGGACCGGCCGACTTCGACCCGATACTGACCGCTGTCGACCGTCCACCCCTCGTCGTACCGCGAGAACGCGAGCTCGTCGAGTTCGAGCGTCACGGTTCCGGTTTCGCCGGGGTCGAGCGCCACCGATTGGGCCGCGGCGAACTCGCGGACCGGTCGGTCGATACCGTCGACGGCAGGTGGTCGGACGTAGGCCTGCACGACGTCGCGGCCCGGTCTGTCGGCGACGTTCCGGACCGATAGTTCGACAGTGGCATCGCCGACCACGGTGGCGTCGCCGTACTCGAAGGTCGCGTACGAGTGGCCGTGGCCGAAGGGGTAGGTAGGCTCGTCGTCGCCCGAATCGAAGTGCCGGTAGCCGACGAAGACGCCCTCGTCGTAGCGGGCCACATCGTCCTCGCCGGGGAAACGCCGCTCGTCGCTGGTGAGATAGCTCCCCTCGGGCGCGAACGTCACTGGAAGGCGGCCACCGGGGTCGCTGTCGCCGTAGAGCACCGACGCGAGTGCGGCACCGTCCGCCTGTCCGGGGTACCACTGCTCGACGACGGCAGCGACGTCGTCGCGCCACGGCGTCTCGACGGGGCCGCCCGACCGGAGCACGACGACGGTCCGGTCGTTGGCAGCGGCGACGGCCTCGACGAGTTCGTCCTGCTGGCCGGGCAGGGCGAGCGAGTCCCTGTCGCGGGCTTCGGTGGTCGCGTCGCGGGCGAGCACGACGGCCACGTCGGCGGCTTCGGCGGCCGCCACGGCGTCGTCGAGCGAGGGGTCGCCGTCGGGCGCGCTGGAGGCGTCGTTCTCGTGGCCCGAATCGACGAACGGGAGCAGGTCGAACAGCGAGACGGACTCGATTTCGGGAATCCCGCGCGCAGTGGCCACTGTGCCGCCGGCGCGCTCAGTGAGCCCGTCGACCGGACTGACCGAGTGGAACGGCGTCGTCTCGGAAGAGCCGCCGCCGCCGAGTTTCGCCTCGTGGATGTGCGGCCCGATGAGAGCGACGTCGGTGTCGTCCGCCAGCGGGAGGACGCCGTCGTTGTCGAGCAGGACGGTGCCGCGAGTCGAGATGTCGCGCGCGAGGTCCCGGTGGCGCTGGCTGTCCAGTTCGCCGTCCGGACGCGAGTCCGCAAAGAGGCCGATGCGGGCCATCTGTCCGAGGACGCGGCGGACCATGTCGTCCAGCCGGTCGGCGGGGACCGACCCGTCGTCGATGGCGGCGGCGAGTGGCTCGCCGAACAGACCGGCGTGGCTGCCGTCGGGGATACCGTCGGGCCACTCGAACTCCTCGTCCTCGTCGTCGGGTCCCGATGGTACTCCCGGCATCTCCAGGTCGAGACCCGCGTTTGCCGCGCCGACAGTTGTTTCGAGCCCGTACCAGTCGGAGACGACGTACCCCGAAAAGCCCCACTCGTCTTTGAGCACGTCCCCGACGAGGTGAGCGTGGTCGCTCATATGTGTGCCGTTCACCCGATTGTACGCGGTCATCACCGAGCCGACGCCGGCTTCGACGGCGGCGCGGAACGGCGGGAGATACAGCTCGCGGAGGGTGCGTTCGTCCACGTCGGCGCTGACGGTGGTGCGGTGGGTCTCCTGGTTGTTGGCGACGAAGTGTTTCACCGTCGCGACGACGTTTTCGGACTCGATACCGTCGACGAGCGCGCGGCTGAAGGCGCTCGCGAGAACGGGGTCCTCCGAGAGATACTCGAAGTTCCGGCCACAATGTGGCACGCGGACGATGTTCACGCCGGGGGCCAGCAGCGAGTGCTGGTCGTGCGCGCGGGCTTCGCGGCCCATCGCCGCGCCCTGCTCGCGCGCGAGGTCGGGGTCGAAGGTGGCCGCTGTCGCGAGTGTGGCGGGGAACGCTGTCGCGCGTTCGCCCTCGGCGCGGATGCCAAGCGGGCCGTCGACGAGCCGGAACGGTGGAACGTCGAGACGGGGGACGCCGGGGAGGTAACCGGTTGCGGTTCCGTCGGGGTCGTTGGTCCCACAGACGAGGGCCAGCTTCTCGGCGCGGCTCAGGTCGGCGACGAGTCCGTCGATGTCAGTAACCATGCGATACGGGCTTTGGGTGCGACGGTGGGAAAGCAGTTTGGGCACTGTCGTCTGCGTCGACACAATCGGTATCCGTCGCTCGCTCGAATCAGTGGTATGACCGAAGCGAGACTCCCACCCGGGACACGCGTCGGCCGGGTCGCACTGACCGTCGCGGACGCGAGCGAGGTGGCCGAGTTCTACGACGCCATCGTCGGGCTGGCGGTCCACGACCGCGGGGGCGACCGGGTCGTTCTGGGCGACGGCGAGACGCCGCTGCTGGAGCTACGGGAGCACCCGAGTGCGCCCGAGCGACCCCGGTCCGCTGCCGGGCTCTTCCATACTGCGTTTCGGGTCCCGTCCCGACGCGGACTCGGTGATGCGCTGTCCCGCATCGAGTCGTCGTGGCAGCTCTCGGGCATGGCCGACCACCTCGTCAGCGAGGCGCTGTACTGTCGGGACCCGGAGGGCAACGGCGTCGAGGTGTACCGGGACCGCCCGCGGTCGGCGTGGGAGACGACGGCCGATGGCGGCGTCCGGATGGCGACGGACCCGCTCGACGCCGCTGGGGTTCGCGCGGCCGCGACCGGTGCGACCGGAGTGCCGGACGGGACTGACGTGGGCCACGTCCATCTGGAAGTCACCGACCTCGACGCGGCGCGGGAGTTCTACGCCGACGCCCTGGGAATGACCGTGCGAACCACGTACGACGGAGCGGTGTTCCTCGCCGCCGGTGAGTACCACCACCACATCGGCGCGAACGTCTGGCACGGGCGGTCAGCGCCCGCAAGCGGGCGCGGGCTGGCGTGGTTCGAGCTCGGACTGCCCAGCGACGCGGCGGTCGCGGCCGCGCGCGAGCGCCTCGCCGCGGCCGGCTACGAGGTGGCAACGGCTTCGGACAGCGTCCGAGTGACGGACCCGGACGGTATCGAACTCCGTTTGCGCGCGTGAACTGGTTGTGTCCGTGTTACCGGCTACTCAAATGGGTCGGTGCGCTACGGGGTGTATGACCTGCCACGTGACACACGACGCCGTGTACCGGACGAATGTCGTGACCGCCCGGAGGCTCACATGAGCGACGGCCCACACCAGGACCAGCAGCTCGTCACCGCCGGGACACCGCTCGCCGAGGCCGAGGCCGCGATGATACTGGTCCACGGCCGGGGCGCGACGGCGAGAAGCATCGTCCAGATGGGCCGGGACGTACACGAAGACGGCGTCGCGCTGCTGGCGCCCCAGGCCGCCCGAAACACCTGGTACCCCAACTCGTTTCTCGCGCCCGTCGAGCGGAACGAACCGGGCCGGAGCTCGGGGCTGCAGGCTATCGAGGATGCCATCGAGACGGCTGTCGAGGCCGGTATCGACCGCGAACGGGTCCTGCTGCTTGGCTTCTCTCAGGGCGCGTGTCTCGCCAGCGAGTACGTCGCGCGCAACCCCCGTCGGTACGGCGGCCTCGTCGCGCTGTCGGGCGGGCTCATCGGCGAGACGGTCGACCCGACGGCGTACGCGGGCGATATCGAGGGCACGCCGGTGTTGCTCGGTTGCAGCGACGTTGACCCCCACATCCCGCTCGAACGGGTCGAAGCGACCGCGGAGGCGTTCGAGTTGCTGGGCGGCGACGTGGACAAACGCATCTACGAGGGGATGGGCCACGGGGTCAACGAAGACGAGATGGACGCTGTGAGCGACTTGGTCGCCAAACTGGTAGAGTAGCGGTCGAAGTCTCGCGACTCACGGCCCACCTTACTCGCCGTTCCTTCACCGCGAAATCCCCTTCCAGTCGATTCCCGGCTTACTCCATATCGGCCAGCGTCCCGAACTCGTCGACCGGCACGACGGAGTAATCGATGTTCAGCGTGTCTTTGGTCGCGCGAATCTTGCCCACGAAGGTGGATATCTCGGCCAGCGTCCCTTCGAGCACGAACAGCTCCATACAGCGGTGTTCGCCGACGTGGCTGTGGAAGTTCGAGGCGACCAGCCCCTCGTGTTCGTGGCGCAGATGCATCATCTTCTCCTCGACTGCCGTGGTGTCGTAGTCGAACAGGACGGTGACGATGCCCATCAGTTCCCGCCCTTCGAGGCGCTTGTCCTCGAACTCGCCGAGCAGATTCCGGCTGGCCTCCCGGATGATTTCGCTGCGACCTGTGTAGCCGTGTTCCTCGGCGAACTCGTCGATACGGTCGAGGAGCGATTCGGGCATGGAGACGCTGACGACGGTCATATATTAACAGAGCCCCCAGTTCCTATTAAGGATTATCGAACGTAGCGGATAGGGGGAGTTTTCACCACTTATTGAGGGAAAACTTATAACTAGCTCGTAAGTTGGACCTAGCAGTATGACAGCGAACGTCGTGACCGACGTGAACCGACCGTACGTTCCCGCTGGTGGGGCGAAGCTGACCGCGGAAATCGAAGTCGAACCCGGCCAGCTGGACCGGCAGCCGACGCGCCACATCGCGCTCTGTATCGACTCCAGCGGGTCGATGGCCGGTGACGAGATGGACCGTGCCCGCTCCGGTGCGGAGTGGGTGTTCGGCCTGTTGAACGACGACGACTACGTCTCTATCGTCGCGTTCGACACGGAGGTCGACGTGGTGCTCCCGGCCACGCGCTGGGGCGATATCTCCCGTGACGACGCCGTCGACCACGTCCACGAGATTCGGGCCGGCGGCGGGACCGACATGTACCGCGGGCTGAGCGCGGCCGCGGACACCCTGCGAGAGCTGTCCGACGACGACAACACCGCCCGCAGGGTGCTCCTGCTGTCGGACGGCAAGGACAACACGCACGACCCGCCCGAGTTCGAGACGCTGGCCCGCGAAATCGACAGCGCCGGCATCCGAATCAAATCCGCCGGCATCGGCGAGGACTACCGCAGCGAGACCATCCGCAAGCTCGGGAGCGTCGCGCGGGGCGACTGGACACACCTCCAGGCCTCGGGCGACATCGAGCAGTTCTTCGGCGACGCCGTCGAGGAGGCCGGCAGCGTCGTCGCCCCCGACGCCGAGCTCGAACTCGACGTCGCGGACGGCGTCGAGGTCAGCGAGGTGTACCGCGCGCTGCCACAGACACAGGAGGTCGCGCCGGAGTGGCACTCGAACACGGCCGTCATCAAGCTCCCCGACCTGCTGGACCGGGAGACACAGCGGGTCGTCCTGAAAATCCACGCCCCGGCCCGTCCGCTGGGCGACCACCGGCTCGCGGACGTCACGCTAACTGCGGGCGGTGAGACGGCGTCGACGTCGCTCACCGTGGCGTACACCGACGACGAGGAGAAGCTCCAGCAACACAACGAGGAGATCGACATCGACCACAAACAGACTGTTATCCAGACCGAGCTGGGCAAGGGGAACGTCGCCGAGGCCCAGACGCAGATCGAGCAGATGACCCGGATTCACGGGGCCGACACGGAAGCGGTCCAGTCCGCCGAGCGCCAGACCCAGATCGTGATGGAGGGCGGCCGCGAGGAGCAGAGTCGGGCCACGAAAATCGTCACCGACGAGGGCATCCAGAAGTGACGGCCCGTCGCGTGGGGGACGCTGTCGGCCACGGGGCCTGAGCCATGACGTGGGAACCCGAACCGGGTGACAGTATCGCCGGCCGCTACGAACTCCAGGAGTTCCTCGGCAAGGGCGGGTTCGCGAAGGCGTACAAGGCACTGGACACCGAGACCGGGGACTCGGTCGTCCTGAAACACCCCAACTACACCGAGTCACAGAACGACCGCTCGGTCATCGAGGAGTATTTCGAGAAGGAGGCGGAGTCGCTGGAACGCATCGCCGCGGTGGGGGGACACGAGAACGTGATGGACCTCTACGACTCCGTTCGGGAGCGAGACGTCCCGTTCCTCGTGGTCGAACTCGTCGAGGGCGGTATCGAACTGGACAACGTCATCGACGAACACGGTCCTATAGAGGACAGCGCGCAGGTCCGCCAGATCGGTATCGACCTCGCGGACGCGATGGGCTTTCTCCACGAGAACGAGATCGTCTACCGCGACCTGAAACCCGAGAACGTAATGCTCAAGCCCGACATCACGCCGACGCTCATCGACTTCAACACGGCGACGGGCTTTGACTCGACGGGCGACCCGTCGACGGGGAATCAGGGGACGACCATTCTGGGCCCGTTCAAACCCCGCGAAGTCGCGGAGGCGAGCCGGACGGACGTGCGTCAGGGCCCGTGGTCCGACGTCTACTCTATCGGGAAGATTCTGCTGTTCCTGCTGAAGGGGTCGGTCCCGAAAAAAGACGGCGTCAATCCACAGGACTTCGGGGCCGACTGCGACGATTATCTGGCCGAAATCGTCGAGCGGGCTACGCAGTCGGACTACCGACACCGGTACCGGAACGCGACAGTCCTGCGGGACGTACTGGAGGCGAAGGACCCGACGCCGCCGTCGACGGGCTCGATACGCTACATTCAGGCGGGCACGGAGTTCACCGTCGAACCCGGCGACACCATCGGCCGGGAGGGAGCCAACGGGCCGCCGGCCTCTATCACCATCGAGGACCCGCAGGGCGAGTATATCTCGTCGGTACAGGTACAGTTCGAGACCGAGGGCGGCGAGTGGTATCTGGTCGACCGGAGCCTCAACGGGACGTTCGTCCAGAAGGGGTCGGGCTGGCAGCGAGTGCTGTGCGGGGCCGGGCGCGACCGGCTCCGCGAGAAGGGCGAGGACTACACTGACCGCCACGGGGAGGAGCCACCGGAGTCGATTCGACTGGCCGACGGCGACCTCATCTCGCTGGTCCACCCCACCTACGGCGTCACGTTCGAGTTCCAATCGGAGTAACAATGCGATACACGACAAACTACGACATCGGCGACCGGAAGCGCGGACAGGGAATCAACGAGGACAGCCTCTCGCTGACGATTTTCGAGCAGGGCCACCGGGACGGCTATCTCGGCAAGACGAGGGGCTCGGGAGACGGGGAGGAAGCGGACGCGCCCAAGGAGAGCGAGGCCGACGCTGAAGCGGCCGACGAGCCCGAAGCGGAGGCGACGGACGGGGCGGAGACAGCGACCGAGGACACCACGGCTCACGGGGAGACACCGGCCGACGATGTGGCGCCGTCCGGCGCGGCCGACAGTGCCGTCGAGGCGGCGACCGAGGCGGCCGAGACGCCAGCATCCGACGACGAGGCAGACGACGAAGAGCCCGGAGACGAGACGCCCGAGATGCCGGCCAACCGCTCGGCGGGCGTCTTCGTGCTGGCGGACGGCGCCGGGGGCCACGACGCCGGCGACGTGGCCTCGTACATCGCGACGACGGTCGTCGCGGAGAACCTCGCGCCGGTGGCTATCAACGCCGTTCGCAGCCATCCGGAGGAGTTCGACATCGATATCAGCCCGGACGTGTTGCCCGACACGCTCGGCCCGGAGGACATCCAGACCGGGCTGGAAAACGCCATCATCAAAGCTCACCGGGAGATAATCCGCTACGCGGGCGACTCCGGGACCCAGTCTTACACCACCGTCGTGGCCGGCGTCTACGCCGACGGCCAGTTGCATCTGGGGTGGGTCGGCGACAGCCGAGCGTATCTGGTCAACGACGCTCGCGAAGAGATCGTCTCGCTGACCAAAGACCACGCGGTCGTCGAGGAGTGGGCAGACCAGGGCGAAATCGACTCGGTGGAGGCCCACGTCCACCCGGACGGCAACCAGATTACGCGAGCGCTGGGCGGCTCGGGTCACGAGGACCCCGACCGCGCGATGGTCGACGTCGACACCCGCTCGGTTCGGCTGTTCGCCGAAGACACGGTGCTGGCCACGAGCGACGGCCTCATCGACGCCCAGACCGACGCGCCACAGCTCTACCAGCAGTACGTCGACGCCGACCGCTCCGAGGAGATGGCGGCGACCGTCCGCGAGGCGGTCGTCACCGACGCCGAGATACGCGACGTGGTCCTCGGCGCGGAGTCGCTGGACGCCGCCGCTGGCGAGTACGTCCGGCTCGCGAACGAACGCGGGGGGAAAGACAACATCTCGGTCCTGCTGTTCGAAGACGACACGCTCCCGTCGACTCCAAGCGGCGGCGTGCCGGTTCGCGCAGCCGACCCCGACATCGACCTTTCAGAGCGCGATACAGTCATTATAACTGAGGATTAGTGGGGGAAATGTTTTATTTCTCCCCGTAAAACCCGCTCATGAAGGACTATGTCAGACGCGAGCACAAAGCAAGCAGTCGAATGTCCCATCTGCGGGGACGAATTCGACCCAACAGTAGCAGGAGGGTGGTGTACAAACACCGAGTGCGGTGAGTGGCAGTACACCGAGGGAAGTACTGAATCCGACGTGTCGGCAGCGGCCGACAGCACCGACTCGGCCGAGCCGGAAGACGAGACGGCCGACGACAGCCTCGTCTCGCCGGCGGACGAGGAGGCGGACGCGGAGTCTGTCAGTCTCTTTGGTGAACCCGACGAGGACGCTGACGATGGGTCGGCAGACGCCGACGAGGAACTGGACGCGGCGGCGGACGACTCCGAGGACGACCTCGACGAGATAGACGTCGATGTGGCGGAGGATGTCGATGTGACCGAGGACTCCGAAGTGGCCGAGGCCGAGGACGCGGACGTGGCTGACCGAGCCGACGATGCCGCCGAGGAGGAGGCCGAAGCGGTCGAAGACGACGCTGTCGAAGAAGAGGCCGAAGCGGTCGAAGACGACGCTGTCGAAGAAGAGGCCGAAGCGGTCGAAGACGACACCGCCGAAGAAGAGGCCGAAGCGGTCGAAGACGACGCCGTCGAAGAGGATGCCGACGTAGCCGCCGACGCCGTCGAAGAAGAGGTCGAAGCGGTCGAAGACGACACCGCCGAAGAAGAGGCCGCGGACGAAGACGCCGAGAGTATCGACTGTCCGGACTGCGACGCCGAACTCGACGCCGAGGCGAACTTCTGTGTCGAGTGCGGTGCCGATGTCTCGTCGGTCGCGCCGGGCGACGACGCGCTCGACGCTTGCCCCAGCTGTGACGCCGACGTCGAGGCCGAGGACAACTTCTGTGTCGAGTGCGGCGAGGACCTCGACGCCCACCGCTCCGGAGAGGCCGAGGAGGACGACGCGCCCGACGACGCAATCGACGCGCTCGAAGCGAGCGAGGACGACGAGGAGGGGCCCGACTCACTGGTCCTCGAAGTCGAGGGTCGGGAGATAGACGTCGACGACGGCGACACGGTCGGTCGAGAGATCCGCGCGGCCCTCACCGAGGCCGGTCGTCCGGACGACGAAGCGGTCCGGATTCACCGCGAACACGTGCGGTTCGTCCGCGAGAGCGGGAGCTTCTACCTGCTGGACCTGGGCGATAACCCGACCCAGCTCAACGGGCAGACGCTACAGAAGGGCGACCGCGAGCCCATCGCACCGGGCGACGAGCTCGAGCTGTCCGGTGTCGCGTCAGTGAGCGTACAGTCGCCCTGACCACCACACGAATTAAGCGCTCTCAGGGAAACACGCATGTAATGTCGGACCGCCCCCCTGCTGTGGAACTGCGACGTTCCGTCGCGTTGCTTGCTACGGAGTTGTGGCTACTGGTCGGCGCAGTCGCCGGCTACCTGTTCTACGGGGCGTGGGTCGTCGCGACCGGACTCGTGGTCGAGGCGTTCGCGCCGACCTTCGCCGCGATGGCCGTCACGGCCGACGTGACCGGGCTGGTCGTCTTCGCGGCGGTCGCGTGGTTGCTCGCGCCCGCGGCCGTCGCCGCGTGGCTGCTCGACCGGCAGCTCTCGAACGACTACGGCAACCTCGTGAGCCAGTACCGCATCGACAATCCGGGCGTGTTGCCCGCGCCGTCCGGCGTCCTCATGATACTCGCAGCCGTGGCGGCCATCGGTCTCGGTCCGCGCCCGGCGGTCGTCGCGCTCACGGCCGTCGCCAGCGTCCACCTGCTCGTCCGGACCATCGCCTTCGGTCGCCGCGTCTACAGCTTCTCGCCCCGACCGCTCTTTACCGTGCTGACGGCGGTGAGCGCCGTCGCCCTCGCGGCCGCCTGGCTGGTCCACGCACCGGGACTGCCGGGACCGGTCGGCGAGCGCGTCGCGAGCGCCGGCGTGGCGTCTGTCGTCGAGACCGGACTCGGCGCCGCCGGGGTCGCTCCGGCCACGGCGCTGGGCGCGCTGGTCACCGTCCCGGCGCTCCTCTCGGGCGTGTATCTCGGAATCCAGGCGCTCGTCGCCCGTCGGGTCCGGGCACAGGCCCCGCTCGCCCGGCCGGACAAACGGGCCGAGCAGCGCTACCCCATCATGCCGCCGGTGGCCGACAGCTCGCGGCCGGGACCGCCGACCCCGACCGCCAACGGGTCGAGCGCCGGCGCGGACGAGCCGGGGACGCCCGACAGCTCGGACGCGTCCAGCACGGCCGACGACGGTGCCGGCGACCCCTCCGACGACGGGCACTCCCACACGCGCGTGTTCACGACTGACGAGCCCATCCCGGACGACGGGGAGTCGATGGCGGCCGTCGCCGAGGACGGCGACGAAGCCGAGGAAGACGGCTGGATAGACGACACGGCGATTTTCACGCCCGAGGGGGCTACCAGCTCAGCGGAGGAGTGTGGCGCCTGCGGCGAGTCGATACCCCGCGAGTCGGTGACGTTCTGTCCGAACTGCGGCGAACGGATTCAGCGCTGATCCCGTTTTCCGGTTCCGTCGTGTGTCGCGGTGTTTCGACGCCGTCGCACGGGTGCTGCCTGTGGTATTCGATACCAACTGTACAATATACTTAATATATGCCCACGTGAACAGTTTAGTACGTCACTGGACCTGACGTAGTGTTCCCATGACAGCACCAGTTCAGACCCGACACGTGCCCGCCACCGGCCGGCAGTTCCGCCAGCCGGTGGCACTCGAATCCGGCTGTACGGCCGGGCTCGGCGGGCCGCTTCTCGCGGGTCGGGCTGGTGGGACCGACGCCACGCAGGTCCTGCCCGCTCGGTAGGCGGCGACCGCGCCGTGGGACGGCGTCACCCGACGCCCACTGCGGTGTGGTCTCGACCCGTGTGCTGGTCACACGACAGCGACCAGCCCGCCGGCGGGCTCGACTGGTGAGCCCCGACTGGGGCCGGTTCGACTCCGGCCGTCGGCCTATGTCGCTCCATGCGACTACCACTGTCGAGGCATCGGCCGATGTCTCGCTGCGGGTCCCCCGCGGCGGGAGTGCGGACCTCACGAGCGGTGTCGCCGATGTGCTCGCCGCCGTCGGGGCCGTGACCGAGGTGGCCGTCGACCGGGTGACGAGCGTCCGCCCGGCCTACACGGACATCCGCGTCGACGCCGACGTCACGGTGGTCCTCGACCTGCCGGACGACGCCGACCAGCGGCAGGCGGTCGCGACGCTGCTTTGTGACGGGTTCGGTATCACGGACGTCAACGAGGTCGAACGGGTCGACCCCGTCTGAGAACGGGCCGGGCTAGATATCCAGTTCGACGGGGTCGTCGTCGGACGACTCCGCGTCGTCGGGCAGTTCCGCTTCGTCTCCCTCGGTGAGCTGGCCGGCCAGCAGTCCCGTCACGCCGGTCACGAGCATGCCGAGCCCGGAGATGCGGGTCGAGCGGACGTACCAGTCCTTGGGTTCGAGGTCACCGGGGTTCTCGTACCCCTTGAGCAGCAGCTTGCCGTTCAGTTTGATGGCCTGTTTCGGGAGGAAGACGGAGAGCAGTCCGTGGACGACCATCCATGCGTAGCCAAGCGGCAGGAGACGTTGTATCATCAGAGACCACTTCGACCCCCATCCACGTGAACCCTTGGCCGACAGGGTCGCCGGGGCTACCGGTCCTCGGTCCACATCGCATCGGAGAGCGTCCGCTGGACGGCCTCCTCGCCGACGGCCTGCGCCAGCGTCTCGAACCCGCTTCGCTCCACGGGGTCGCCCGCGTTGGCGACCAGCCGGGAGACGATGAACTCCGGCGTGGACTTGCCCACGGTGCCAAAGCGGGGCTGGTAGTCCACGCGCAGTTCCAGCTCCTGGTTCAGTCCCTCGGCGAAGATACCGTCGGTGCGAGCCACTTCGGGCAGCGGTTCGAGGTCGGCCGCCAGGTGGGTGACGAACACGCCGAGGGCGCCCCGGTCGACGGTCAGCGTCACGAGCCCGTGGAGCAGGTTCGCCGCCGACCCCGGCTCGGTGATGGCCTCGAACTCGTCGACGAGCATCAGCGTCCGGTCGTCGCCCGACAGCGGCGGGACGACCGAGCGCAGCGTCGACTCGAGGACGCCGGCGTTGAACGAGGCGTGCCGGCGGTGGAAGACGACGGTGTCGACGACGCCCACCTCGGCGGCCGCGGCCGGGACGGGCAGTCCCATCTGGGCGAGCAGCTGCACCTGACACAGCGTTTCGAGCAGCGTGGTCTTCCCGCCGGAGTTCGCGCCGGTCAACACAGCCACCCGGTCGCCGCTGGGCGGGGCGTCGGCCCGCTCCACGTCGAGCGTGTGGTCGCCGATGGCGTAGGTCACGGGCTGGACGCCGTCGGCGTCGGCCAGCGCGAGGTTCCGGGCGTCACGGACCGCGACGGTGTCCCGGTCGACGAAGGTCGGCCGGCGGAGGTCGTAGGCGAGGGCGAACCGCGCCAGCGACACCGACAGCGCGAGGTCACCGACGGCCGCGACGGCGTCGTCGATGGTCGGCCGCGCGTCGTCGAGCGCCTCGCTCAGTTCGTCGGCGACGGTGGCCTCCCGCTCCTCGACGGCGGTCCGAAGCGACCGGCGCAGTTCGCGGAGCGCGGCGTCGACGAAGTCCCGCGCGTCGGTCGCGTCCCCGGGCATCGCGTCCCGGACCCGCGGGGCCTCTAACCCCGTCTCGCCGGTGACGTGACGCACCAGCGCGTCCTGGAACTCGTCGGGCCGGCGGGCGGCCTCTCTGACGGCCTCGACGACGTCCGGCGTGGCCGCAGCGAGGTCTTCGACCTGCCCCAGCCGCTCGCGGAGCCGGTCGAGCTCGTCGTCGGCGCCCTCGCCGACACGGTCACCCTCGCCGGCGAGCCCCGCGAGCGCGGCCCGCGCGTCGGCCAGCGCGTCGCTGTCGAGGGCCGCGACCCGCTCGAAGACGCCCGACTCCACCCCGGTCGCCTGCAGCGCGAGCGCGGTCTCGACGGCCGCTCGCTCGCCGCCCTCGTCGTGGTCCTCGAAGGCCGCCTGTATCGCGCGTCGGTCGCGCTCGTCGAGTCCGACCCACGTGTCCCGCGCGGCGAGGACGTCGTCCAGCCGCGCGTCCATCCGCTCGCGCGTCGGCAGCGGCGTCAGCACGCGGATGCGGTCGGCCGCGTCGGCCGTGACGGCGTACTCCTCGGCGAGGTCCAGCAGTTCCTTGTACACGTCTCGGGTGTCCCGGGTCGCCAGCAGGTCCATCGATTCGGCCCCCGTCGCCCGCCGGAGGATGCGCGTCGCTCGCCCGCGGGAGAGCCCCGCCGCGGTGAGCGTTCGCGTGTCCGCCGATTCGATGGCCGCGATAGCCCGTTCGACGCCCAGTTCCTCGGTCAGTAGCTCGGACGTCTTCGGGCCGATGCCCCAGTACTCCTCCAGTCGCATGCGCGAGCCGACGGGCGGGGTCGGTTTAGGCGTTTATAGTGGCCGCCGTGTCACTCAAGCCCCCGGCGGCAGTAGGCCGGGCCATGGACGAGTGGAGCGAGGCCGAAGAGCCGGCCTGCCCGGCCTGCGGTGTGGACCTGGAACGGGCGGCGGCCGACTGCCCCGAGTGTGGCGAGCAGCTGGTCTCCGAGGAGGTGGCCGAGATGCTCGAAGAGCGGCTCGCGGCGGCCTACGAGGCCGAGATGAACACGACGCCGCGGTGGGCTGTCGTCCTCACCGGGCTCGCGCTGGGCATCGCCGTCTCACCGCTGGTGGTCTACGCCGCCGTCATCGCCGTGGGGGAGCTCCCCCTCGTGGCTCTGGCCGGACTGGGACTGGCGGGCTGGCTCCTCCCGGCGGCCGCGCTCTCGCGGCTCCCCAACCCGAGCGCCGTCCTCTCGCGTGGCCTCTATCTCGTCGTCGGCGGCATCGGTGCCGTCGTCCTCGCAGTGGGGTACGACGCGGTGTCACCGGGGTCTGCCGTGGTCCCCGGTCGGACCGGCCTCGTCGTCGCGGTGCTCGCGCTCCCGGCGATGGTCGCGCTCCTGCTCGCGCGCCGAATCGCCGGGCGGGCGGCACGACAGGCCCGAGGGGAGCCGGGGCCGCTCCACGAGCGGGCCGGTATCGAACCCGAGGACGACGGCGAGACCGCCGACGGCGACCGCTGACTCGGTCGCAATCGAGCGGTACCGCCGACTGGACCGGCAAGAGAGCCCGAGAGGAGCCACCCGCTGTTCGGTGATACGAATCTCCCGCGTTCGCGGGGTGCATGGTCGCTGCCAGCATAGTTACTATCCATAGGATTTAAAAACATATCTACGTTACAGTAATGCTATGCGACGGAGACGCTTCCTTCGGGTGGGGACAGCAGCCGGAACACTGGGACTTGCGGGCTGTTTCGGACTCGGTGGTGGCAACAGTTCCCCGCCACCCCGAAAGGCCGAGGTGTACGACAGTATCTCGACGAACGACGGGGCCATCGTGGTCAATCTGACCGCGGACCCGACCGTCGAGTCACGTGCCGACGTCGACGCGTCGCTGGCGTTGTCGCTCGGGCTCCCGGTCGGCCGCGCGGCTGCCGCGAAGGGCGGCGGCCGCGGGCAGGGCGCCACGGGCCGTGGAAGCGGTGGCTGGAGTAGCGCGCCCCATCGCGGCGGGCGCGCCATCCACCACGGTCACGAGGACGACGACGACTGGCGCGAGGAGCACGAAAACGAGATATCCCGGTACGACGCGGCCATCGCGGTCGTCGCGCTCGGATACATGGGCAGCCAGGAGGAGTTCAGCGACGACCCGCCGCCGGCCGGCCCGCTCGACGAGTCACAGTGGGACGAGCGCTGGACGGACCCCGAACCCGACCAGCAGCTCTCGATGCCGGTCGAGCAACCGGGCTGGTACCGCGTCGGGTCGAAGCTACGGAGTGAGAACGGCAATCAGGGCTTTGGCTGGGAGTCCGTCGACTTCCGCGTCGACCAGTCGGGCGACGGGTACGAGGTCGAGAACCCCTGGCAGGTCTCCCCACGGCTCTAACGTGTCTCCCCGAGTACCGGACCGGCGCCGGGGGCTGCTCCTCGGCGTAACCTTCGTCGTCGCCTTCTGTAGCATCGTCTACGAGCTCATCTACTCGGAGATGCTACGGGTGCTGTTTGGCGGGACGGTGCTCCGGTACTCGATAACTATCGGCCTCTTTCTGTTCTCGCTCGGCGTGGGCGCGTTCTGTTACCGGTACATCGACAACGTCGAGCGGAACTTCTTCCGAACTGAGGTGGCACTCGCCGTCATCGGCCCGCTCGGCCTCCTGTTCATGGTCGGTGTCAACAGCGTTCCCTCGGTGCAGTTCCCCCTGAAATACGAGCTGGTGCTGGTCGTCTCGCATCTCCCCATCGTCGTCGTGGGCGTGTTGTCCGGGCTGGAGATCCCGTTTCTCTCCGAACTCGTCGACAGCAGCGGGGACGCGTTCAGCGAGGTGCTCGGGGTGGACTACTTCGGGAGTCTGGTGGGCACAGTAGTGTACGCGCTGGTGCTGTACCCGAGCCTCGGGCTGGTGGCCGCCATCTTCGTCCTCGGGCTGGCCAACGCGCTCGTCGCCCTCCTGTTTGCCTACAACGCCGAGGTCGAGACGCCCTCCTTCGCGGTCGTTACGGCCTGCCTGCTCGTGACCGCGAGCTACGGTGCCGTCCTGGTCGCGGGCGAGAGCGCCGAACGCGCCGTAGAGGAGACGTACATCGGCGCCGAGATAGAATCCCAGTACCCGCCGGGACAGGCGAGCGTGCAGATACGGGAGATCCGCCGGACAGCACACCAGCGCGTCGTCATCTACGACCGGACGCTCTCGGCAACGGCGAACCGGCCGCGCCGGACCGAGCGGTGTCTCAGACTCGACGGCCAGCTCCAGCTCTGTGACTCGTGGGTCGACTCCTACCACCGGGGGCTCGTGGACGTTCCGATGACGATGGTCGAGAACGGCTCCGAGACCCGTGTCCTGCTGGTCGGCGGCGGCGACCACATCGCGACCGACCGGCTCCGCGACCACGGCGTCACCGTCGACCAGGTCGACCTCGACGGGGAGTTTCTGGCGTACACGAAAGACCACCCGTACTTCGAGCAGTACCACCACGACGCCTACAGATACGACCGGCTCCGGACCTACGAGACCGACGCGTTGAGCTATCTCCGGCGCACCGACCGCGAGTACGACCTCGTGTTGCTCGACCTGCCGGGCGCGCGCAACGACGATATGCTCCCGGTGTACTCCACCGAGTTCTATCGGCTCGTTCGCGGCCACCTGACCGACGACGGGGTCGTCGTCTCCTGGGGCTACCAGCGGGACGCGTTCTCGACGCACTACAAGACCTACATGAACACCGTCGGGACCGCCGGCTTCGACCGAAAGGTCACCTACAACGCGTGGGACGACACCGACGGCGACGGCGAGACCGAACGCGGCGAGCGGTTCTACGTCTTCGCGCCGGGCCCCCGACCCTCGCCGGCGCTCGGGACGGCCTCTAATCTGACCGCCACACAGCAGCGTCGGTACGCCGACGCCCGCTGGCGCCCGGTGCCCCGGTACAACGGCGTCGAGCCCAACAGCATCTTCGACCCCAACTATGACATCATCATCAACTGAGAGCCGCCACGAGACGCTCGAATTCGGCATCGGGACGACGGCGCCCGACAGCGACGCGCTGTCGGTGTACGCGACGGAGCGACTCTCCGTCGACGGTGTCGCGTTCGACTGTCGCGTCATCGGGAGCTCTCACTACATCACGGCCCCGGCAATCGATTTCCACGAGATCGCCTCCTGTCGCAGCGTCGCGATGCCGCGAACGCGGACCGTTTCGCTGGTCGAGGGCTGTTCGGGCCAGTACCGATACGAGGTCGGCGCTGTCGACTGCGAACTCACCATCGAGACGCGCCCGCTGGAGGCCTACCCGGCCGAACGGGAGTTCGACCTCCACTACGCGTTCGACGAGCGGGCGGTGACGGCCGTCGACGCCCGCGAAGACGGCTACGAGACCTTCCACACCTACACCGAGTTCGACCGCACTGTCTACACCCGGACGCGCTTCGACGGGCTGGGGCGTCAGTAACTCCCGACCGCTCAGAACAGGCCGTCGTCCTCGTCGACTTGCTCGGCGTTGTGGACGGTCACGTCCGCCATATCTTCGACTTTGACGTCCTCGGATTTCTCGACGGCGACCGTCGCGTTGGTCTTGATGATGACGTCGTGTGCGTTCTCGATGGTGAGGGAACCGCCGACGGCGCTTCCCTCGATGACCACGTCCTCGGCGCTCTCGACGACGACGTCTTCGGTGGTGTTCTGTACGTACACGTCCTCGCCGCTGACTCGTTCGGTCATACGCCCGGTCTCGGCGCCGCGAACAAAAACTGCTGTGTTAGATTTCCGACCGCTTGATGAGGCCGTACAGGACGAGTCCGCTCAGGATGACGTTCACGTACACCTCGAGCCCCGCGAGCAGGCGGGCCAGCGCGCCCGTCGGCGAGAGCACGCCGTAGCCGATGGTGAGGAACGTGATGTAGCTGAAGTGGATGTTCTCGTACAGCGTCGCCCGGCCGTCGGCCGTCGCGAGTTCCCCGACCGAGGACAGCTGTTCGGCACCGGTCAGGAACATCGGCCCGCCGAAGGCGTACAGCATCGCCGGAATCATCGGGAACAGCAGGAAGACGGCGACGATTCTGGCCAGCCGCATCCCGTGGCCACAGGTCAACCCGAGGAAGGCGTTCTCGACGGCTCGGCCGGCGTTGAGCAGCCGCGTCCCGAGGTCGGTGGTGCTGTCGCGCGCGATATCGATATACTTCCGGCGGGCGTGTTGCTGGCGCTTGACGCGGAACTCCCCGGCCGGTTTCATCTGTCCGGCCGCGGAGGCGGCGGTCTTCGCCCGGAGGTACGTCGTCTCGACGTGTTCCGGGTCCATGGGGACGGCGTACTCGGGGTCGCTCCGGTTCTCGTCGAACTCGTGTAACACCCAGCTGTTGCGGTCCAGATAGCCGGTGTGTGCGGCGAAGTCGAACTCGTACCCGTCGAACTCGTTGAACTCGGTGTTACAGAACCGGAAGTAGTCGAGCAGCTGTTTCCGGTCGGCGTCGACGACCGCGCTCAGAGAGACCGAGCCGAGGCTGGCGTTCGTGAAGTCGTATCGGACCCAGGCGCTCTCGGGCTGGGTGATGGTCCCCTCCTTGATACTCGCCCCGGTGAAATCGACGTACGTCTCGTTGGTCGTCGGTTCGAGCCGGAACCGGCTGGCCTCCTCGAACCGGCTGTCGGTGAAATCGACGGTCCGTGCGAAGGCAGTCCCCTCGAAACTCGCGGCCGTGAAACTCGCGGCCGTGAAATCGGCCGTGGCCTCGAACCGGGCGTCGTCGAAGCGGGCGTTGGCCTGCACTCTCGCCGTCGCGCCCCGAAACTCCGCGCCGCGGAACGCGACCGCCTCGTGGAACCGGGCGCCGACGAAGCTCACGTCGTCGTCGAAGTGGGCCTCGGTGAACAGCGCTTGGCCGTCGAAGTCGGCGTCCTCGAACCAGACGTCGCCGGTGGCCTGCCAGCTCTCGAAGGACGCCTCGTCCCCGAACGTCGCGTCTGTCGCGTTCACGCCCCGAACGCGCGACGACGCGAAGGTGACCGGTCCCTCGAACACCGCCTCGACGAGCCGGACGTCGTCCTCCAGCGAGCGTGCGCCGCCGCGGAGCTCACACCCCTCGAAACTGGCCTCCTCGCCGAAGGTGGCCCCTTCGAGGTTCAGGTCCCCGTCGACGGTCACTTCGTCGAACGCGGCCGCTCCCTCGAAGGTCATCCCCGAACAGTCCGCGTCACCGTCGAACGCCGCCTCGCGGAAGCTGGCGTCGCCGCTGACGGTCGCGTCCCTGAAGTCGACGTGTCCGAAGGTGGCCTGCGTGAACTCGGCCTCGGCCGCGAAGCTCGCTCCCTCGAAGGAGGCGTTGTCGTCCAGTTCGTTCGATTTCCCGTTGAACGTCGCGGCCCGGAACCGCGCCACGTTGGCAAAGCGCGCGCCGTTGAACGACGTGTCGTCGCCGAAGGTGGCCTCGTCGAAGTCCACCGGTGCCTCGAACGTGGTGTCGGGAAACCGGGCGTCCCTGACGAAACGCGCCTCGAAGCCGTTCACGGCTCCCCTGACCGCCGACTCGCGCACCTCGAAGTCGTCCTCGAACCAGGCGCCGGCCGCGTCGAGCGCATCGAACGTACAGTTCTCGAAGACGACCGGCATCTTCAGGTGCATCCCGGTCAGTTCGAGCGGCCCCTCGAACGTGCAGTCCCGGAAGACGACCGGGTGGGTCTCGTCGGGCTCTACCATCTGGTTGGCCAGTGACATCGCGGGAAACGTACAGCCGACGAACTCCTTTTGCTCGGCCGTCCCGTGTCTGAGCACCGCGGTCAGCGCGTCGGTCACGTCCTCCGCGTCGAGTCCCTGCCGGGACCGCTCGGCCGGTGAGAGGCCGAGTATCTCCAGCTCGTCCCGTGCTACCTGTGACATGGGACGACTGTGTGTGTACTGCGGTAAAATTATTCGGTCTCCCGGCGGAGAAAAGCGCTCCGACCGCCGAGGCTGTCCTGTGTGGACCCTCCGGTTCCGCTCAATCCCAGCAGACGCTCCGCGTCTCCTGTCCATCGTGGCGCCTTTGGCGCCACTCAATCCCAGAACGACTGTGTTCGCGCGTACTCGCGCTCCTGTCTGAGAATGTCCCGGTAGAACTCGTCTTCGTCCTCCCGAAGGCGGTTGATGATGCGAGCGGCGTTGTGCGGGCCGACACCGCGGGCCGCGAGCGCCACGACGGCGCGCTTCCCGTGGGTCTGGACGAGCGAGCCCGCCCGGTAGGCCCGCTCGGTCATCCGCTCCTGTTCCTCGTCTTTCCCGTCGGCGCGCACCGCCGCGACCACCTCGTCCGCCCAGGGGTTCAGCGCGGCGATGCGGGTAGAGCCACACGTCGGACACTCGGGCTGGTCGCGCACGCGGCCGACCTGCTGGCGGCGGTCCCACTCCTTGCAGTGCAGACACAGCAGGATGACGCGGTCGCTCTGGATGCGCTCCCTGACGGTGCGGATGACGGAGGCGTCGGCGTTCTCGGGCGAGAGCAGCTCCCGGCCGGCGGTGCGACCGCCGGTGCCGATGGGCGTGTGTTCGCTCACCGTCTCCAGGGCTATCCGGCCGGACTGCAGGGCAGCGAGCAGGTCGGCCGTCGCGTCGATAGCGAGGTCCTCGTGGCGGACCTCCCGCAGGGCCTCCTCGTACATCGGCGTGTCCTCCAGTGCGGCGAGCAGGCGGTCCCGGCCGAAATTCGTCGACCCCCGACCCCGCCAGCGCTTCAGCGAGCCGAACTTCGTGGCGACCTGCGCGAGCTTGAACTTCAGGGCGTCGGCGTTTTTCAGGCTCAGCTCCACCAGCGCTGGGAGGTGGTCGGGGTCGGTCTCCCGGAGGACCTCGACCACGTCGCCGGCCGTGATCTGGCGGGGTATCTCCAGTTCGATGCGGTAGGGGTCGACCTCCATCGCGACCGAGGAGCCGGCCCGCTGGCCCAGCAGCGCCGACAGGACGCGACCCAGCGTCTCGTTTATCTTGTGGCCCTGACAGGCGTTGACGACGACCTCCCGGCCGTGGAACTCGACGACGACGGTGTCCTCGTCCGGAATCGGCGCGTCGTGGCCCGCCAGCTGGTCGAGCCCGTCAGCGACGGTCCCGGCGTCGGCGTCGTACCGGGCTGCCACGTGGCTCGCCACCGACTCCACCGGCGCGCCGTCCTGCAGCTGCTGTCCGGCCACCCGGCGGAGCTCGCCGACCTCCTGAGCGACGGCTTTCGGGACCGGAATCTCGGACCCCGTCCAGGAGGGCACCTCGCCCGCGGGGTCCTCGATAGGCGAGACCGTCACGGTCTCTTCGTCCTCGTCGATGGTGGTGATGCGCCACATCTCCCCGCGCTGGACGAACACCTCACCGGGGGTCGCGAAGTTGACGACGAACCGCTCGTCCAGGGTTCCGACCTGGGTGCCGGAGGCCACGTCCTCCACGTCGTAGGTCGCCTCGTCGGGTATCATCGAGAGGTTCTGGTAGAAGTACTGCCAGGTCCCGCGGCGCTTCTCCAGCCGATCCCGGTCCTCGTCCAGCCAGACGACGTCGTTCCGGGCGAGTTCGCGGACGACGGACTTGAACTGGCTCTCGGTGAGGTCACGGAACGGGTAGGCGCGACGCAGTATCTCGTAGGCCGCCATCGCGGATATCTCGCCGGTGTCCATCACCAGCCCGGCGATCTGGTTAGCGACGGTGTCGAGGCTCCCGTCGTGGATACCGGCGGGTTCGACGTCGCCGGCGCGGGCCTGCCTGGCGATGGCCAGCGCCTCCAGCGTGTCGTCGGCGTGAGTCGTGACGACGGTACCCGCGGAGACCTGGTCACGGCGGTGGCCCGCGCGGCCGACCCGCTGGACCAGCCGCGAGACCTGCCGCGGGCTGCCGTACTGGACGACGTGGTCGACCCGCCCCACGTCGATACCGAGCTCCATCGAAGAGGTACACAGCAGGGCGTCGAGCTCGCCGGCCTTGAACTGGTCTTCGACCTCGATGCGGGCTTCCTTCGAGAGCGAGCCGTGATGGACGCCCAGGTCCGTTCCGAGTTCCTTGAACCGGGAGCCGAGCGCCTCCGCAGTCTGTCGTGTGTTGACAAACACCAGCACGGAGTCGTGGTCCGTGATCAGCTCGTCGATGTAGCGGACGTGACTGGCCGTCTCGGCGTCCGTGACGAGTTCGCTGGAGAGGCGCTCGTCCCGGTCGGTCACCGTCGGGCGGACCACAGACACGTCCAGACGGCTGCCGATATCGACCTCGATTGTCGAACAGGGCCGGCCCCCAGTGAGGAACTGCCCGACGGCCTCGGGGTCACCGACGGTCGCCGAGAGGCCGATTCGCTGGAACTCGCCGGCCACCTCCCGGAGTCGTTCGAGCCCCGCGGTCAGCTGTGCGCCCCGTTTCGCGGCGGCGAGTTCGTGGACCTCGTCGACGACGACGTGCTCGACGTCTTCGAGTGCGACCCGGAGCTTCGACCCCGTGAGCATCGCCTGCAGCGTCTCCGGCGTCGTCACGAGCACGTCTGGCGGGTCGTCGGCCTGCTGACTCCGTCGGTAGTCCGTGGTGTCGCCGTGGCGGACGTCCACGTCGAGGCCAAGGGTCTCGCCCCACCAGTCGAGGCGCTCCCGCATATCGCGGTTCAGCGCCCGCAGCGGCGTGACGTAGAGCGCGCCGATGCCGAACCGGTCGTCTTCGGTGGCGAGGGAGTCGAGGACCGGGAGCATCGCGGTCTCGGTCTTCCCGGTGCCGGTGGGTGCGACGACGAGGGCGTCTCGCCCGCGGGCCAGCGTCGGGATAGCCTTCCGCTGGGGTTCGGTCGGCGTGGAGAACCCCCGCTCGGAGAGCGCGCTGCGGACCGCCCGGCCGAGTTCGGTGAAGGCGTCCTCTCCCTGTCTCGCGCCGTCGCTCATCGCCGCTCAGTAGCGACCACAGCCGGTTAAACACACTGTATCGGGGACCACCCGCTTGCCCGGCCTACCGCCACTCGTCGAGGCCGGCCGATTCGTCGGCCTGTATCCAGGCGTCTTCGCACTCGGTGTCGTAGATGATATCGCCGCTCTCGGTCTTGACGTGGCTGTACCGGTCGTAGCTATCGGTCTCGGCGTGTATATCATCGTGTCGACTCGTTCTGGGGGGCATGAATTCTCTATCGAGAGACACCTAGTCGCTCCGGGGGTATAGCTTCGCGGTAACAGGACCGTAACCGCCCTGACAATGTCGTGGTGGCCAACTAATACCGTGGTTGCACTACCCCCACTGGACAATGTCCGACACTGACCGCCCGACCCGCGTCGCTATCGCCTGTCAGGGCGGCGGCAGCCACACGGCGTTTACCGCCGGCGTGCTTCGTACGCTGCTGGAGAACTGGGACGATAGCTACCGACTGGTGGGCATCAGCGGGACCTCCGGGGGCGCGTTCAACGCGCTCGCAGTGTGGTACGGGCTGGTCACCGACGGCCCCGACCGGGCGAGCGATATCGTCACCGCCCTGTGGGACGACCTCGCCGCTACAGGGGTCACAGACAGGCTCGCGAACAGCTGGGTCACCGGACTGAGCCGGCTGGGAAGCGGCGGCTTTCCCCTCCCCGCTATCAGCCCGTACCAGCTAGCCGGGCCGGAGGTCGGCAAGGAGCGCATCCGGACCATCCTCGAACGGTACATCGATTTCGAGGCCATCCCGGGCTACTGCAAACGGTCGGCACCGGAGCTGGTCGTCGGGACCGTCGACCTCAACGCCGGCGTCTTCGAGACGTTCGTCGACGAGGCAGTCACCGTAGAGGCGGTGCTGGCGTCGGCCGCGGTGCCGAACCTCTTCAGGGCCGTCGACATTCACGGGCACCTCCACTGGGACGGCCTGTTTTCACAGAACCCACCGGTCAAGGACCTCATGGACGTGCCGCCGGACCGCAAACCCGAGGAGCTGTGGATTATCCAGGTCAACCCACAGTCCTTCGAGGGCGAGCCACGGACCGTCGAGACGATCGCCGACCGGCGCAATCAGCTCTCGGGGAACCTCTCCCTGAACCAGGAGGTACGGTTCGTCGAGAAAGTCAACGAGTGGGTCGCCGACGGCACCCTCCCCGCCGACCGGTTCAACCACATCGACGTCCACCGCATCCAGCTCGACCGCCAGCTGGGGTACGCGACGAAAGTGGACCGCAGTCCCGCGTTTCTCGACGAGCTTCGGGAACTGGGTCGTGAACGGGCGCGGGCGTTCCTCTCGGAACGGACCGGGTAGCCGGGAACCGGCCACTGCCGGCGTCCGTGTGGGTTTAGTTCCCGTGCGACGTAGGGCCGGTATGCCAGTCACTGCGGACGACCAACTCCGAGAGATACTCACGCTGGACCGTGTCGCCGTCGTCGGCTGCTCGACCAGTCCCGGAAAGGACGCCCACGAGATACCCAAGTACCTGCTAGAGCAGGGGTACGACGTCGTCCCGGTCAACCCCTTCGCCGACGAGATATTCGGCCGCGAAGCCTACGACTCGCTGGCCGATGTCCCCGGTGAGATAGATATCGTTGACGTGTTCCGTCCCAGCGAAGAGGTCGCCGACATCGTCGACGCGGCGCTCGACCGCGACGAGGACGCCGTCATCTGGCTCCAGCTCGGTATCCACGACGACGAGGCCGTGGCACGCGCCGAGGCGGCCGGCCGACGCGTCGTTCAGGACCGCTGTATGAAACCGACCCACAGTCGGTTACTGGGCTGAGCGGCGGGACCCAGCGCCGGTTCTTCCCCTCCCCGATATCGCCGGTCTATCCGGTAAATTAAGGACAAAACTTTTGCACAATTATATGTGGGTGAGGCATTATATTTGAATTACATGACAGATAGCGGCTCTGGCGAAAACGTGGGACGGGATGGGACAGACCAGACGATATCCAGACAGTTCGACTGGGACGAGACACCGCCGAGCGTCGCCGTGATACGGCTCATCAGCGTGATGATGAACTGCGACCCGACGGCGGTCGAACCGCTCGGTGAGTCGGTCGACCCCGACGCGCTCGACCGGCTCTTGCTGTCGATGGACGAGGGATCGAAATTGCAGTTCACGCACCTCTATCTCTCGGTTCTCCTGTACGGCGACGGGACGGCATCGATATCCCCGGAGGGACACTGACGTTTCGGCCGCCGACGAATCGGCGAGGCGCGGGTGGGCAAGCGGGACCAGAGCCCAACTGTTTTCCTCGCCGGTGGCCTGACTGGGAGTATGAACGCAGACGAGGTCGCGGCCATCATCGAACGGGAGATCCCGGACGCGGCGGCGACAGTGACGACGCCGCGGGACCCGGACGACGACAGCCACTACGCCGTCGAGGTCGTCTCGCCGGCCTTCGAGGGGAAATCGCTCGTCGACCAGCACCAGCTGGTCCACGACGCGCTGGGAGCGCATCTCACGCGGGACATCCACGCCATCGAACTGACCACCAGCGTCCCAGAGTAGCGGTACGCATTTCCCTGTCGGGCCGGTACAGGGAGCCATGAGCTTCGAACCCCGAGAACTCTCGCCGGAAGAGGCCCGCTCGAACGTCGAGGAGACCATCGAGAACAGCGAGGTCGCCCTGTTCATGAAGGGGACCGAGATGATGCCCCAGTGTGGCTACTCCCGGAAGGCGCTGGGACTCATCGGACAGCACCGCGAAGACGTGACGACGGTGAACGTTCTGACGGCCACCGAGGCCTACCGCGAGGCGCTCGCGGAGTACAGCGGCCGCGAGACGATTCCCCAGACGTTCGTGGACGGGGAGTTCGTCGGCGGCAGCGACATTCTAGAACAGCTCGACGACAACGGTGACCTCGCCGAGACGCTACAGGTCTAGCTCTCCTCGTCTTTCATCTCGCCGAGCTTGTCGACGAGGTCGCTCGTCGACCCCTCCATCTCGAAGGAGACGTCGCCGTCGTGGTCGTTCTCGTGGACAGCGACGCCGTCGCTGTCGTCGGTATCGACGTTCTGGTCCTTCTGCTCGGACTCGTCGTAGCTACCAAAACCCATGTGTACAGCGAGGGTCGACAGACACTAAAATCGGTCGGTAGCAGGCCCACTCGGGCCGTGGTATCGAACGACAGGGCCGTCTCCCGGGAAGCAAAGTTTCTTATCTATGGTTGTCTTTCGGTTAGGTAACGACATTCGATAGCCGTTGTTCTTCGACGGCCGAATCTCCAATCGTCGCTTTCCCGCATACATGAGTACTGCAGACGAGACACTAGAGAAGATCAAAGCACAGGTCGAGTCGGAGACGCCCGACGATATTACCATCGCGTCCGTCGCGTTCGAGGGACCCGAGCTGGTCATCTACACGCCCGAGGCCAAGGAGGTCGCCACCCGCGACGGCATCGTCCGGAACCTCGCCCAGACGCTCCGGAAGCGTATCAACGTCCGCCCGACGCAGGACGCGCTGGTCCCCCGGGCCGAGGCGGAAGCCCGAATCGAGGAGACTATCCCGGAAGACGCCGGGGTCCAGAATCTGGATTTCGACCAGGACACCGGTGAAGTGTTCATCGAAGCCGAGAAGCCGGGCCGCGTCATCGGCCGTCACGGCGAGACGCTGGACCAGATATCCGCGAGCGTCGGCTGGACGCCCGAAGTCGTTCGGACGCCACCCATGGAGTCAAACACCGTCTCGAACGTCAGGAACTTCCTGAAACAGGAGCGCAACGAGCGCCGGGATATCTTGGAGCGGGTCGGTCGACAGATCAACCGGCCGAAGACGGCCGACGACAACTGGGTCCGGCTGACGACGCTTGGCTGCTGTCGCGAAGTCGGTCGCGCCTCCTTTATCCTCTCGACGCCCGAGTCCCGCATCCTCATCGACTGCGGCGACAAGCCCGGCGCCGAGGGAGAGGTGCCGTATCTGCAGGTGCCCGAGGCGCTCGCGGCCGGCCCCAACTCCATCGACGCCGTCGTCCTCACACACGCACACCTCGACCACTCCGCACTCATCCCCATCCTGTTCAAGTACGGCTACGACGGCCCCATCTACACCACGGCGCCCACGCGTGACCTGATGGGGCTCCTGCAACTGGACTATCTCGACGTGGCCGCAAAGGAGGGGCGTGCCCCGCCGTACGAGAGCCAGCAGGTCCGGGACGCTCTGAAACACACGATTCCGCTGGAGTTCGGCAACGTCACCGACATCGCGCCCGACATCAAGCTCACGATGCACAACGCCGGCCACATCCTGGGCTCGGCGGTGTGTCACTTCCACATCGGCGAAGGCCGCTACAACGTCGCTTTCTCCGGCGACATCCACTACAAGGACACGCGCCTGCTCGACGGCGCCGTCAACGACTTCCCCCGGGTCGAGACGCTCGTGTTAGAGTCCACCTACGGTGGTAAAAACGACTACCAGACCGACCAGGAGGACTCCGAGCGCGTTCTCAAGCGCGTCATCAACGAGGCCTACGAGAAGGAGGGGAAGATTCTGATTCCGGCCTTCGCCGTCGGTCGCTCCCAGGAGCTGATGCTGGTGCTGGAGGAGGCGATGTCCTCCGGCGACATCCCGACGATGCCGGTGTATCTCGACGGGATGATTCGCGAGGCGACGGCCATCCACACGGCCTATCCGGAGTATCTCCGGGAGAGCCTGCGGGACCGAATCCTCTATCAGGACGACAACCCGTTCCTCGCCGAGCAGTTCCAGCAGGTCGACGGCGGCGAGGAGATGCGACAGGACATCGTCGACGAGGAGCCGGCTATCATCCTCACCACCTCGGGGATGGTCACCGGCGGCCCGGTCATGTCGTGGCTCCGCCTGCTGGGCGGGGACCCGGACAACACGATGGTCTTCGTCGGCTATCAGGCCGAGGGGACGCTGGGCCGCCAGATTCAGCGCGGCCAAGACGAGATCACGATGTCGGACAAGAGCGGCCCGCGAGCCGAGCGCGTGAGCCTGAAGATGGGTGTCGAGACTGTCGACGGCTTCTCCGGCCACGCGGACCGGCAGGGACTGGAGACGTTCGTCGAGACGATGCATCCGCGCCCCGAGAAAGTGCTCTGTGTCCACGGCGACGCGAGCTCGACGAACCAGCTCTCCTCGGCGCTGTACCAGAAGTTCAACATGCGGACGTTCAACCCGAAGAACCTCGAAACGTTCCGCTTCGTGTAGCTCAGTCGCCGTCTCGCCCATCGATGTTGAGCGCCGACCGGAGCCGGGCAGTGATGACCTGGTCGACGATACCGATGAGCTGCTCGTCGTCGGTGGTGTACCCCGAGAAGATACCGAGCTCGATGGTGCCACCAGCCATCTCCTGGTGGCCGCCGGCACTGCCGACGTCGTCGAACGCGCTGTGGAGTGTCCGTCCGATGTGTACCCGCGAGTCCGTCGAGCGGGCGCTGAGCTGGATGGTGTTGTCCACCAGGCCAAAGACGATGGCGGTCTCGATGCCCTCGAGTGTCATCAGATAGTCGGCCGCCTGCGGGAGCGCGTCCCGTTCGCTCGTCCGCCCGACGTGGCTGATGAGCACTGACCCGGTGATGCGACGGTTCTCTATCGCGTCGGCGATGGCGTCGATGGTCGCCCTGCTGACGGCCGGCGTCGAGAGCTGTCTGACCACCTTCGGTTCGCTGTATTCGTGGAGATAGGCGGCGGCCTCGTACTCGTTGCGAGTGACGCCGCGGAGGAAATCGAGCGTCTCGCGGCGAATCGCGAACAGCAGTGCGGTCGCGATGCGGGCGGCCGGTTCCATCGGGAGCGCGCGGATGTACTGGGTCACGATGGTCGCAGTCGCCCCCACCGTCTGGCGGTTGTCGACGAAGCGGCCATCGATATCCTCGATCGGGTGGTGGTCGATGATGATGTCGATGTCGGTGCCCCTCGGGACGCGGTTGTTCTCCCGGGGGACAGAGTGGTCGACGAAGGCCAGCAGCGAGCCGGGCGGTCGGTTCTGGACCAGATCGACGGAGAACGGTTCGAGTTCGATGTCCAGGAGGTTCACGAGCGCGCGGTTCTGCTGGTGGGATATGTCACCGCTGTAGATACAGTGGTGCTCCTCGATACCCGCCTCGGACGCGATGCGTCCCAGCCCGACTGCGCTGGCCAGACAGTCCGGGTCCGGGTTGTCGTGACAGACGATAGTGAGCGTCTCACTTTCGGAGAGCAGCTCCCACAGCAGCTGGGGCTTGCTCAACGAGAACTCCGTCTCAGACCCCATCGGCCCAACGTGCTGTGTCCGGCACTACCCGACCCAGTGTCGCGAGTGTCGAACACACGCCACTGACTGTGGTCGGGTCGACCGCTGTTGGCCCCCGTGCCCGGGGCGCGAGGTGGTCGGTACGCTCCTCGTCGGCGCCCGACGCAGTGCCACGACCAGCGGGCCGAGAGCGGATACTGTTCTCCATTGGTACCGGGAGCGCTACTGAACGCCCACACAGAGTAGTTGGAATTGCGACATAATAAACCCGTTCTTGGCCCCGGCCGCTCTGTCGTCGGTAAGCCGACCTGACCCCGGTGAGCCAGCGCCAGCACAGTCTCAGTGCCGAAGTAGAGAGCGCTTACCTACAGTAGCCCTCCGCTACCGGACAGACCGGGGTCGGTTTGAGCAGTATAACAAAACCCGCTCGGGGTCAGGGTCGGTCCACCGTGACGAAGGATACACAGTTGCTCGAGGGACCGGTTTCGACCAGACCGACCGTGGGTGTCGCCGGGGGGACCTGATGATGGGGGAGTTCTCCGGCGAATCGGAGGTCACCGCCGCCGACACCGAGACACTGCTCGCGGACAGGCGCCGGCGATATCTGCTGTACTGTCTGCATCTATACGCGAACCCGCTCGGGCTCCCGGATGTCGCCCATCAGGTGACCGTCTGGGAGCAGTCCGACAGCTCGGGCGTCTGTCTCGAACGGCGACTGGAGACCTACATGTCGCTGTACCACGACCACCTGCCGATACTGACCGGTGCCGACTTAGTCCGGTACGAACAGGGCGAGGACATGGTTGAACTCGGGCCGGCCGCGGACCGGATCACCCCACCGCTGGAAAGTCGGCTCCGCCGGGACGTCGACGAGTTACTCCACGCCGAGTCGGCCTGACCGGCGGGCGCTGTCAGTCCCCGTCCGACTCCTCGCTGACGGTCAGGACCGGAGTATCGGCCTGTCTGACCAGTGCCTCCGCGGTGCTCCCGAGCAGTACCCGGTCCAGCCCGGTCCGTCCGTGCGTGCCCATACAGACGAGGTCGATGTCGTTCGCCGCGACGTACTCGAGCAGGTCGTGTTTCGGTCGGCCCGTACTGACCGCGGTGACCACGTCGACGCCGGCCGTTTCGGCCTCGCTCGCGATGGCCTGGGTGGCCTCGGTCGCCCGGCTCTCCAGTTCGTCCAGCAGTCCCGCGGGCACGCTGACCTCGGCGCCGGTGGCGATGTCGCCGACGTTGACGACGCTGACAGCGTGGAGCGTACCGTCGAACGCGTCGGCGAGTGCCAGCGCGTGGGCCAGGGCGGCGTGGGCCCGCTCGCTCCCGTCGGTGGGCACGAGGATATCCTCGTAGCCACTGGTGCTCTCGTCGGTGGCACGCATCGTAAGCACCGGCACGGGCGACAGTCGCAACACCCGCTCCGCCACGCTTCCGGTCAGGTATCGCCGCAGCCCGCTCCGGCCGTGGGTGCCCATCACCACGAGGTCGACGCCGTGGTCGTCGACGTAGTCGAGAATCCCCTCCGCCGGGTTACCGGTCGCTACCGTGGTCTCGACCGCTCCGGACCCCTCCAGCGAGGCGGTGAGGTCCGAAAGCGCCTCCCGTTCGGCGGCGGTTCGGTCTTCGACGTAGGCCTCGTCGACGCCGCCGGCGGAGAAGGGACCCGCGGCCGCCTCGATGTCGACGACGGTGAGTAGATGCAGCGTCGCGTCGAACGCCTCGGCCAGCATCGCGCCGTGGTCCGCGGCGCGGCTCGCGTGGTCGCTCCCGTCCGTCGGAACGAGGATGTGGTCGTACATCGTCGTCCGATTCGGTCGCTGGACGGATAGTTGTGGGTGCCGGAGGCCGTGTGTCTACTCCGACTGCCGGAAGACCCGTACCGTGTCCCGTTTCCGCTCGGCCGACTCGACCTCCTCGAACCCCAGTTCGGTGAACACCGTCCGCCAGTCCCGGTAGTACAGCGGGAGCTGCTCGTCGACGTGGTTGACGGTGCCGTACTCACCGCTCTCGTTCTCGACGGTGACGACGAGGTCGCTGCTGACCCGGGCCAGCTCCGCGAACACCCACTCGGCCTCCGGATGGATGTGCTGGAGCGTCTCGACCGAGAACACCGCGTCGAACGCGTCCCTCTCGACCGACGCCACGTACTCTTCGATGGTCCCCGCGTGGAACTCGCCCGCGGCCGAAAGCTCCGGATACGTCTCGTCCAGCACGTCGAGTGCCTCCTCGTTTACGTCTACCCCCGAAAGCTCCGAGAAACCGGCCTCGGCCAGCTCCGCGAGGTGGCGGCCGACGCCACAGCCGACCTCCAGCACACGCGCGTCCGCTCCAGCGTATCGTTCTATCTTCGCCCGCACCAGCTCACTCGTCTCGTCCGGCCCGTAGTGGGCGTAGTAGGTCGGCGAGTACTCTCCCGACCGGTCGGCCCACTCTTCCCGAACGTCATTAGAATCCACGTTCGAAAGCACACGTCGCCGGGTATAGATGTACCGACACGACGAGCGAAGCTACAGTTCGACGGTCTCTAGGTCCGACTCCAGCCCCTCGACGTGGTCGTTGTACGCCTCGACGAACGCCGAGAACAGCGGGGCGTACTCGCGGATGTCGGCGGCCGAGGGGGGCTCGTACTGGGAGAGGAGATAGAGCCCGCCCGTGCCGCCGACCCGGAGATACGACGCGCCGTCGCGGTCCCACTTCAGCTCCCAGCGGGTCCCGTCGACGCGCTCGGTGAAGGTCCCGTAGTCGCCGCCCTCGTACCGCTGGAGCTGCCTCGCGATCAGGTCACAGACCTCACGCACCCGGCTGAGAACGCGGTCGCGCTCGGCGACGACGCCGTCGGTGGTCGCCACCTCGGGAAACTCGGTCGCCACGTCGTCTAGCACGCCCTCGTGGGTGGCGACGAAGTCGTTGAAGCCGGCGACGAAGGCGTCGTAATCCAGCATGGCGTCGGCCAGCGCGCCCGGCTCGGGGGGTTGCTTGGTCGAGATGACGTACACCTCGTCGCCCCGGCCGGGGTCGTAACGGAGATACTCGAGATCGCCGCCTTCATACTTCACGGTCCACTCGCCGCGGTCGGTCTCGATGGCCGCGGAGCCGTAGTCGCCGCCCTGGAGCCGGGCCAGCTGGTAGGCTATCTGCCCGGCGTGGTCCCGGACCGAAGCGACCAGCTCGTCGCGGTGTTCGGCGACCGACGCGGCGTCGCCGGGGTCTGCCGGTGGCCAATCTGTCACACCCGTTCCAGTGCTGGGACGGATATAACGGTGTGGGAAGCCTGCCGACTGCCGGCGGGGCACCTGCTGTGAGCAATCCCGAAGCCGACGCTCCGCAGCGTTCACTGTCATCCGCGCAGAAATCACGGGCGCTGCGGTATTTTCACCCGACTGCGAGACTCGCTGTCGCTCGTCTCGCGTGGTTCAAATCCGCGGTGCCGGTTCAGGTCACCGACTCGCTACACTCGTCGGGTCGTTGCACGGGCGCTGAGGAGCGCCCGCTCATATGGTGAACGAATCCACCTGTTGGGCGTGAGGCGACCGCATCCGAGAGTGCTAATATGTGCCGAAAAACACAGTAGTCTGTGTGTCCTTAGATTTCTGTATGCCCAGTATCACTGTCAACGTGGACGACGACCTCAAGGAGCGAATGGAGAGCCATCCGGAAATCAACTGGAGCGAGGTCACGCGACAGGCCATAGAAGAGAAAATCGAGGCGCTCGAAGTGATGGATGAACTCACCAGTGAGAGCAATCTCACCGGGAGCGATGTGCAGGAGATCGCCGACAAAATAAACGAGCGTGGACGTAAGCGCGTTGACGAGGAATCGGCGTAGACACGACGCATGAAGCTGGTCATTGACGCCAACGTCGTCATCTCTGCACTCATCGCTGATTCGAAAACGCGAGAACTCATCGTCACACTCGAACCCGACCTCCTGACACCCGCGTTCGTCCACGACGAAATCGAGAACTACAAGCAGCTGATTGTGAAGAAATCCGGGATGGAACCGGACCGAGTGACACAATTCATGGACCTCCTGTTCCAGTATATCGGAGTTATCCCTGCTGACGACTTCTACCAAGCTATCGAACAGGCAAAGGAAACAATAGGTGACACCGATCCGGACGATGTGCTCTATCTGGCGTGCGCGATCGCCAACGATGCAGCCATCTGGAGCGATGATTCCGACTTTGAGGACCAGAATCTGGTCGAAACATACTCGACGACCGACGTGATTGACTCGTTTGACACCCGCTAAACGTGTGATCGAGTTTCTCAGCGGCGTGCAGTGGAGATGCAGGAAAATCACCGGAAGGTACAAGCTCCGTTCCAGACCGTTCGACTAGCGAACGAAAGCAACAACACTGCGTTCATGGAGAATACTGGGACACCGCTGTCGGGCGGTTTGGGTGGTGGTAATCCGCTACGGGCGCCGAGAGAATTTGAACCGAAATCAGACGTGCTCGCTACGCTGACGCGACTGGCGGGGTTCAAATCCGCGGTGCCGGTTCAGGTCACCGACTCGCTACGCTCGTCGGTTCTTACACGGGCGCTGAGGGATTTGAACAACGCGAACACCTCGCTTCGCTCGGCGTTCTCTACTTCAAATCCACAGCCGACGCTCCTCAGCGCTCACTATCGTTCGCGCAGAAATCACGGGCGCTGAGGGATTTGAACCCCCGACGGTTTGGTCCGAAGCCAAGCACTCTGTCCAGGCTGAGCTAAGCGCCCTGTGTTCAGACATAACCCGGTGTTTCGGTTTAAACCAACCGATTCTCGTCCGCAGTGTGGTCCTCCCACACGGCACCGTATGAGAGTGCGACGACTCCGGGGTAGCAGTGGTGTATCGGGAATTTCCCCGCTTAATTCCGCATGAGTCGAAGCCGCAAAATCTATATGCGTGTCCGGGACAGATAGAGGTACTCTCGGTCTGGCCGACACGACCATATCGCATATGTATGAACTTGGCCCCCCGTTCAGCGGCACGACGGTTCCGCCGGGGACGAACCTCCTGATTACCGGCCCACCACTCGCGGGCAAGCGACGCCTCGCCATGGAGACACTCGCCGTCGGGGCGCGCGCCGACGAGGGGACGATTATCGTCTCGACGCGCGACAGTGCTGCCCGGGTTCGGGAGTCGTTCGGCTCCCTGGTCAGCGAGCAGTCAGCCGTCGGTATCGTCGACGCCGTCACGCAACACATCGGTCAGTCGACCGACGCCGACATGACGAAGTACGCGTCCTCCCCGAAGGACATGAGCGACATCGGCGTGAAGTTCTCGGAGTTCATCCAGTCGCTGTACACCGAGCAACAGCGCGAGCACAACCGCGTTATGATCGACTCGCTCACGACGCTGTTGCTGTACTCGAACCTCCAGACGGTGTTTCGCTTCCTCCACGTGTTCACGTCGCGCATCGAGAGCGTCGACGGGCTGGGGCTGTACACCATCGAGTCCACCGCCCACGACGCGGAGTCGCTGAACACGCTCGGACAGCTGTTCGACGGCACCATCGACGTCGACGCCTCCGGCACGGCGACACTGACGCTCCCGGACGGGGAGTCCCTGACGGAGACGATATAATCAGTCCGTCGACTCGGCGACCGACTGGTCCGGTTCGGCCCGGTCGGGCGACGCCGCCTCGGCGTCCTCGATGACCGCTTCGGTGAGTATCTCGTCGGCGTCGAGTCCCTGCTCCTCGGCGATGGCTTCGAGCAGCGCCCGCTGTTGCCCCAGTTCCCGGTCCATCTCCGTGACCCGAGTGTTCGTCTCCTCGACTGCCCCCCGGAGCTCCTGGAGTTGCTCTCGTTGCTCGTTGACCTTGGCGTACAGTTCGTCGGCTATGTCCGCCACTTTCTGGAGCTTCTTCGCGGTCGAACCCAGTCCCATGACCGCCGGTTCGTGGCGGGGCCATTTGCCGGTTTCGCTCGAACGTCGGTGTTAAGACGCCCGCGGACCCAGCGCGGGTATGAACGGGCTCCGGACCGGCCCGACGGTCAGTATCGTCGGGTGTGTCGCCTACTTGCTCGCCCTCGTCGCCCCGTATCTCGTCGTCGAGACGACGTCCGCCGTCGGCGCCTACTACGGCTCAGGCGCGCTCTCGCCGGTCGTCCCGGGCCTTTTCGCCCTCGTCGGGATCATCGTCTTCGCCGCCGGCCGCGAGGGCCGGACCGACCCCGGTGTCGCCGCCGGCGCGGGACTCATGCTCGGCCTCTTCATCGTCGGGCTGAGCGTGCTGTGGGCGGTGACGGTCCCCGAGAGTCTGGTGCTTGGCCTGACGGAGTCGACGCTCATCGAACAGCACCGCTGGGCCGTCGTCGCCGCCTCACTCCCGATTCCGCTCGGGGCCGTCTGGTTCGCCGCCGGGCTCGACCTCTTCTGAGGCGCCCGTCGGCGTGCGGTTCTCCAGTTCCGAAAGGCCCTTATGCAGCGGTGGCGGAACTGAAAATGGACTAGGTCGGGGGGTTTGGCCCCCCTCTGTACCCGCACTATGGTCATCAGCGGGGACCGAACCCGGGGGCGTCCGGTCAGACGGACGCGGACCCCGTGAGCCAACGTGGAAGCCTCGTCCCGCGGGGACGGCGGTCCGCGTGGTCGCATCTGCAGGGATGCGCTCACGTGGTTAAACGATGGCACTCCGCCAGGCACGGAAGTGAGCAGCGGACCATCGAACACCCGTCGCTCGTGGGGTCGCGGGGTGGAGGAGGCAAACGGGATTACCCGCGTCCGAACGCCGGGCAATCCCGGTGTCCGTTCCATTCATACCCCACTACTTTTTACTGCAGAGGGTTCCCGCAGGTCGCGAGTGAGGTCCGCGAAGCGGCGGTGTAAAAAGTGGTCCTTAGTCGTCGTCGGCGGCAGTAACCGCGCTGTCGAGGGCAGCCATCTCCAGCCCGCCGCTGATGGTGCGGTTCGGGTAGGGGATGTCGATACCCTCCTCGTCGAACCGCTCCTTGACCGCTTTGACGTACTCGGCGCGGGTCTTCACGAAGTCCGCGCGGCTGGGGTTGTCGATCCAGATTCGGGACTGCAGCCCGACCGACGAGTCGCCGAGCTCGGTGAGCCGGACCGACGGACCGGGGTCCCCGAGGATGCCCTCGTGGGCATCGGCTTCAGACATGATGATGTCGGTCGCTTTGTCGATGTCGTCGTCGTAGCCGATACCGAACAGGAACTTCAGGCGGAGCTGGTCCTTGGCGACGGGGTTCTTGATGACGTCGTCGGTCAGGTTCGAATTCGGCACCGTGAGCAGTTCGTTGTCGAAGGTACGAACGCGGGTGACACGCAGGCTGATGTCCTCGACGACGCCGGCGTTGCCGTCCCACTCGATCCAGTCCCCGATGCGGAACGGCTTGTCAGTGAAGATAAAGATACCCGCAGCGAAGTTCTTCAGCACGTCCTGTAGGGCGAACCCGATAGCCAGCGTGGCCGCGGCACCGATGGTGGCGATCGACTGCAGGAAGTTCTCGAAGCCGGCCATCCCGAAGGCGACGGCGACTGCGGCGATTAGCAGGACGAGGTTGGTGAGCTTCTTGAGGGGTTTTCTGGCGTGTGCTTCGAGGTTCCGCGCCTCCAGACCGCGGTCGACTATCGGGATGGCGACGAGGCGGCCCGCGACGAAGACGAGGACGAACGCCGCGACGAAGACGATAGTGCTCGCGATAGTTCCGGCCACGCCGGGCCCGAGCGGGAGGAAATCCTGAATGACCGCTGAAATTGCGGGAACTTGCATTACCGCTCAAACACCGCCGTGTGACCCCGGACCTGCACCACGTCAGCCGAGACGTGTCCGGAGAGTTCGTCGGCCAGTGCCTCGGTCGTGGTGCCGCCGCGGGCGGCACGGAGGAACTTCACCTTCACGAACTGGTTGTCATCGAGCTGACTCCCGAGTTCGTCGGCGACGGAGTCGACGCCGTGTTTGCCGACCCGGAGTGTCGCGTCCAGGTCGTGAATCCGCTGGTCTCTAGATTTTGTCGGCATATCCGCTACCAGTCTATGTAGTTATTTAAATCCCCTACCAACGGCCTATGCGTAGGGGTAGCGTGCCTGTGCGCCACATTCGCAGGTGACGACCACGTGGCCGGACTGGGTACGGACCCGGGCGTTGTGGCCGGCGACGAGGAAGGTATCACAGGACCGGCAGATCGAGCGAGCGAACGGTCGCGGGAGGCGGAGGCGGTGGCGCTCGGCGATGCGTCGCGCTCGCCGGACGTACTCGCGGGCCCGCTCGTCGCGACCGTCACGGACGGCCTCGCGGGCCATCGACTGCAGCCGCTCGATGCGCTCGCGGGCGATGGTCTCCTCGTCTGTCATCGCCGGGTAGTCCGAGCGGGACGGGCAAACACCTTCCGAACGGGGACGGTGAGTCGGTAGCGTTTTGCTCGCGGCCGCTGACCGCTCTGCCGTGCGCGTCCTGAACTATCTGGAACTCGCCGACCGACTCGACCGGTCCGGCATCGCCACGTCGGTCGACCACCAGCGCCGGGCGCTTGCCGACACCGACGTCGAGGTGCTGACGACGCCGTGGTCCGACGGCCATCCGGCGTGGGCGGCGGGCGGGAAGCTGGCGTTCGACGACCCCGTTTTCCGCGATTACGACGTCGCCCACTGCAACATGATCGGCCCGGGGTCGGTCGCGGTGGCCCGCCACGCCGAGCGAAACGACATCCCACTCGTCCTCCACGCCCACGTCACGCGGGAGGATTTCCGGGGGAGCTTCCGGGGCTCGAACCTCGTCGCACCGGCGCTGGGTCAGTATCTCAAATGGTTTTACTCGCAGGCAGATACGGTGCTGTGTCCCTCGGAGTACACGAAGGGCGTCCTCGAATCCTACCCTATCGACGCGCCCATCCAGCCCGTCACGAACGGTATCGACACCGAACCGCTGGCGGGGTTCGAGTCGTTCCGCGAGGAGTACCGCGAGCGCTACGACCTCGACGGGACGGTCGTTTTCGCCGTCGGCAGCGTCTTCGAGCGCAAGGGACTCACGACGTTCTGCGAACTGGCTCGGGCGACCGACTACGATTTCGCGTGGTTTGGCACCTACGACGACGGGCCACACGGTTCCGAGTCGGTCCGGAAGTGGACCAGTGACCCGCCCGAGAACGTCACCTTCACCGGCTGGGTCGACGATATCCGCGGGGCCTACGGCGCCGGCGACGTGTTCCTGTTTCCCTCGAAGGTAGAGAACCAGGGTATCGTCGTCCTCGAAGCCATGGCCTGTGGGAAAGCCGTCGTCCTCTCGGATATCCCGGTCTTCCGCGAGTACTACGAGGACGGCCACGACTGTCTCATCTGTAGTGACGAGGAGGAGTTCCGCGAGGCGCTCGACCGCCTCGAAGCAGACCCCGACCTGCGCGACCGCCTCGGCGAGAACGCGAAGGCGACGGCCCGCGACCACGGGCTGGACCGCGTGGGCGAGCGACTGACTGAGGTGTACGAGGGGCTTCGCTGACGCTCGTCAGTCCCCCTCGGTCGGTCCCGGTACCGTCGGCTCCGGACGCGGCGCGCGCTGCCAGATAGCGGCGATAAGTACCGTGCCGGCGAAGACGAACCCGCCAGCGACGCCGAACGCCAGCGTGAAGCCGTAGCCGCCGAGCCAGCCCCCGAGCACGGAGCCGACGCCCGTCGCCAGCCCCGACAGAGCGGTGTAGAGCCCCAGTGCCTCGCCACGGATAGTGGGCGGTGCGAGCCGGGTGACGATGCTCGCGGCCGTGATAGCGATGACGGCCCACGCGACGCCGATGGTGGTGAACACGACCCCGTTGGTGACCAGCCCGACCGCGGACCCCGGGAGCGCGAGGCCGACGACCGCCACCGCCGGGTGGAGTCCGGCCCTGGCCAGCAGGCCCGCACTCTGGAGGCCGATGGCGTCGTACCGTTCGGCGAGTCGACCCGCGAGGCCGTAGCAGAGCGCCGAGCCCAGACTGGAGACCAGATACAGCGCGAAGACGATGCCGGAGCTGTAGCCGAGGGTCCCCGCGAGATAGGAGGGAAGCGGACCCCAGAACACGCCGAAGCCGGTAAAGACCGCGACGACGGCGAGGAAGTACACCGACAGCGTCGGCGTGAGCCGCGCGGCGATTTGCCGGGGGTGGAACGAGCGGGTGAGCCAGTAGAGCCGCCCCGGTCCGACGGGGAAGGTCGCGCTGCGGACGGGGAGCCGTCTCGACCGGGCGATTGCGCGGGCGATGCGGCTCGGGCGCGGCGACTCGATCGGGTCCGCGGGCAGCCAGCCCGCGGCGAGCACCGCGGCCAGAGCGGTGACGCCGGCACAGAGCCACAGCAGCGTCCGCTGGGCGAAGACGACACCCAGTGGGCCCGAAAGCAGCGCCGTCCACGCCAGCCCGAGCACGAGGCCGCCGGCCCAGCCCCACCCCTGGTATCTGTTGAGCGCGGCGAAGCGGCCCGGCCAGTCCCGTTCGAGCCGGCCGACGGTGACGAGCAACGTCAGCACCGGCGCGGCCGCACCGGCGGCAAACCAGAGGACGGCGTTGCCGGCGATGACGACGGGGACGGACTCGGTCGCGGAGACGACTGCGATAGCCACCGCAGCCAGCCCGAGCGCGACGAGGACGAGGTGCCGTCGCTTCCCGCCCCGGTCCGCGAGACGACCGAACAGGAGCGCACCGGGCGCGCCGGCCGCGGCGGCGGTTCCGGCGAGGACGCCGAGCAACAGTGTGCTGCCGCCGATGCTGACGAAATACAGCGGAATCAACAGGGAGGTCGCCCCGAGCGCGATCGAGCCCAGCGCCCACGCCAACAACCAGCGGTCAGAGACCATGGAGAGATTCTACGGAGTACCAGTGAAAAATACACCGACCGGCCAATGGCAAGGGTTTAGCCGCTGGTCTGTCTACGCCGTCGCCATGGCATTGCCGCAGGTGGCCGCGTTCACGGATACGTACCTGCCGACGGTCAACGGCGTGACCTACACGGTTCAGACGTGGCGCGACCACTGGCAGGCCCGCGACGGCCGCATGGACGTGGTGTACCCCCGGAGCGACCACACACCGGTGGCGGGGGAACACCCGGTCCGAAGCTTGCCGTTCCCCTTCTACGACGGCTACCGGCTCGGGATGCCACAGATTCCGAGCGCGGTCCACGACGCCGACGTCGTCCACGCACACACGGCGTTTAGCCTCGGGATGGCGGGGAAGCGTCTGGCCCGGAAAATCGACGCGCCGCTGGTTACGTCGTACCACACTCCCACGGGCGAGTACGCGGAGTACGTCTCGAAGACGGATCTCCTCGAGTCCGCCGTCCAGTCGAGCGCCGAGCAGTACGAGCGGTGGTATCTCGACGGCTCCGACCGCATCATCACGCCGAGCGAACGGACTGCCGACTACGTCCGCCAGACGCTGGGCGCTGGCACCGCCGTCGAGGTCGTCTCGAACGGCGTGGACACGGAGTTTTTCGCGCCACCAGAGGCGAGCGACTTCCGGGAGCGCTACGACCTCCCCGACCGACCGCTGGTGGGCTACACCGGCCGCCACGGCCACGAGAAGTGTCTGGGCGATATCCTCACCGCCTGTGCGGGACTCGACGTGACCGTCGTCTTCGGCGGTGACGGCCCCGTACGCGAGGACCTCGAATCCGCGGCGGCGACCAGCGACCTCGACGTCCGGTTTCTGGGATTTCTGGACCGCGAGGAACTGCCCGAGTTCTACGCCGCGCTCGACGTCTTTGCGTTCCCCAGCCCCGTCGAGACACAGGGGCTGGTCGCGCTGGAGGCCAACTGCTGTGGGACCCCGGTCGCGGGCGTCGACGCGGGCGCGCTCAGCGACACTATCGACGACGGCGAGACCGGCTACAGCTACGCGGAAGGCGACATGGACGGCTTCCAGCGAGCCATCGAGCGGGTGCTCGACGACCGCGACCGGCTGCGCGAACGCTGTCTCGCTCGCCGGGACGCTGTCAGCGTCGACCACGCCGTCGACCGCCTCGTCGAGGTCTACCGGCAGGTGCTGCGATAGCACCCGGTCGGAGTCGCCCGCCCGTCGCTGTCCGGGTACGGACGGCCACAGTAAAAACGGCGGCGGCAGTTACGACGTGTACGACCGGCCAACGGCGAAGCCGATACCCATCATGGCCCCCGCTATGAGGCCGAAGACGAAATCACCGGTCGCGACGCCGTAGATGCTCCCGAGACCGGTACCTGCGGCGGCGGCTCTCGCCACTAGCGGCCAGCGAACCCAGCCGAGTCGGTCGTCACTCATGGCCGAGTACAGATGGTGGGGGCGTAAAAACGTATCAGTCCACGTCTTCCTTTCTCTCGTGCGCTCGCTCCGCTCGCCCACCACTCGTCGAAAAACGTGAGTGAAAAAGACCGAATTCGCGACAGGAGTCGTGAATTCGGTTCGATGAACCGACGTGGCCGCTTACGCCAGCGCGCTGCCGGCCCGGATAATCGTCTTCTCGCCGAAGGCGGGCCCGACGAGCTGGAGCCCGACGGGGAGGCCCTCGTCGGTCTCGCCCGCGGGGACGGAGATGGCGGGGAGATTCGCCAGGTTCACCGGCGTCGTGTTCGCGTCGGCGAGATACATCGTCAGCGGGTCCGACAGGCTCTCGCCCCGCTCCATCGGCGGGACCGGCATCGTCGGCGAGGCGAGCACGTCCGCCTCCGAGAGGGCGTCGTCGAAGTCCTGTTTGACCCAGGCACGAGCGTCCTGGGCTTTCTTGTAGTACTTGTCGTGGTAGCCCGCGGAGAGGGCGTAGGTGCCAAGCAGGACGCGGCGTTTGACCTCCTCGCCGAACCCCTCCTCGCGGGCGCGGGCGAACGACTCGTTCCAGTTGCCCTCGCCGCCGCTCTTCCCGTAGCGGACGCCGTCGAACCGCGCCAGGTTCGAGGAGGCCTCGCTCATCGCGATGACGTAGTAGGCCTCGACGGCGTGTTCGACGCTCGGGAGGTCGACCTCGTGGTAGCTCGCGCCCTGGGCCTCCAGTTCGTCGATTGCGTCCCAGAACGTCTCGACGACGGCCTCGTCGGCGCCGTCGAGCAGTTCCGTCGGGACGCCGATAGAGAGCCCGTCGACGTCGCCGTCGGCCGCGGCGGCGAAGTCGTAGTCGGTGCCGTTGTCGGTCGCATCACGGGTCGTCCCGTCGCGCTCGTCCGGTCCGGCGATGACCGAAAGCAGTTCCGCCGCGTCCTCGACGGTCGGGGCGATAGGACCGATCTGTTCGAGGCTGTTGGCGTAGGCCACCAGCCCGTAGCGGGAGACGAGCCCGTAGGTGGGCTTGATACCCACGACGCCACAGAACGCCGCTGGACAGCGGATGGAGCCGCCGGTGTCGCTGCCGAGCGCCATGTCGGCGTCGCCCGAGGCGACGACCGCCGCTGACCCGCCCGAGGAGCCGCCGGGAACGTGGCCCTCGGCGACGGGGTTCTCGACGGCCCCGTAGGCGGAGGTCTCGGTCGTCGTCCCCATCCCGAACTCGTCCATGTTCGTCTTGCCGGGAATCGTCGCGCCGGCGTCCTTGAGGCGCTCGACGACCGTCGCGTCGTAGGGCGGGACGTACCCCTCTAGCATCGCCGAGCCACAGGTGGTCTGGACGTCCTTCGTCGAGATGTTGTCCTTGACGGCGACTGTTCGACCGGCGAGCGGGCCGTCGTCGCTCCCCTCTATGGTCTCGGTAGCGATGTAGGCGTTGAGGTCACTCATCTACGACACCTTCGGCCCTTTGAACTGCCCGGCCTCGGAGTCGGGAGCGTTACGGAGCGCCTCCTCCTGACTCAGGCACTCGCGGACCTCGTCGGGACGCATCACGTTGGTCAGGTCGGTCTCGCGGTCGGTGTCGGGCACCTCGTCGAGCGCCTCGAAGGCGGCCAGAATCTCGCCGAACTGCTCGGTGAACCGCTCGACCTCCGAGTCGTCCAGGTCGATACGGGCGAGGTCGGCGATGTGGCCGACCTCGTCGCTCTCGACAGCGTTGTCGCTCATACTGTCGCCGAACACTGGGCCGGCGGTAAGCGTTTCGGAACCGCGAGCCCAATTGTTTGGGATAGTTCTCCCAACTGCAGTATTTCGACCGCAAATACCAACACTGTTTTTCGATATGGAAATTGTAGCTTTGTGATTTGGGAAAAGTTTTAAGTCGCTCGCTCCACAACAGAAGCGTACAAGAGACGTTTTTCGGGTCACCAGACCCGCCTGTTCGCAAAACCAATGACCGATACCACCATCCGTCGATACACGAGTGAGCGCGAAACCGAAGAGGAGCAGACCGAAGACGAAGCGGAGTCTCTGGTCTGTCCAGAGTGTGGTGGCTCGTTGCTCTCAGACAGTGAGCGCGGCGAAACCGTCTGTGAAGACTGCGGGCTGGTCGTCGAGGAAGACGAGATCGACCCCGGCCCCGAGTGGCGTGCGTTCGACTCCAAAGAGAAAGACCAGAAGTCCCGCGTCGGCGCCCCGACGACGAACATGATGCACGACAAGGGACTGTCGACCAACATCGGCTGGCAAGACAAGGACGCCTACGGCAACTCCCTGTCCTCGCGCCAGCGCGAGAAGATGCAACGCCTCCGCACGTGGAACGAGCGGTTCCGGACGCGGGACTCCAAGGAGCGCAACCTCAAGCAGGCCCTGGGCGAAATAGACCGCATGGCCTCCGCGCTCGGCCTGCCCGAGAACGTCCGCGAGACGGCCTCGGTTATCTACCGCCGAGCGCTCGACGAAGACCTGCTCCCGGGCCGCTCCATCGAGGGCGTCTCCACGGCGTCGCTGTACGCCGCTGCCCGACAGGCCGGGACACCCCGCTCGCTGGACGAAATCGCCAACGTCTCCCGCGTCGGCAAGGACGAGATCGCCCGCACCTACCGCTACGTCGTCCGGGAACTGAGCCTCGAAATCCAGCCGGCCGACCCCGAGAGCTACGTCCCCCGCTTCGCGTCCGACCTCGACCTCACCGAGGAGGTCGAACGACGCGCCCGCCAGCTCCTCCAGAACGCAAAGCAGGAAGGCGTCCACTCGGGCAAGTCGCCCGTCGGACTGGCTGCCGCCGCGGTGTACGCCGCCTCCCTGCTGACCAACGAGAAGGTGACCCAGAGCGAAGTCAGCGAGGTCGCCAACATTTCCGAGGTCACTATCCGGAACCGCTACCACGAGCTGCTGGAAGCCGAGGACAGCGTCCACCCCTAAAGAGCCGTGCTTTCGGCTCCGAATCCGGTCCGGTGTCCCTCAGCGGCGGCTCGACAGCCGAGGAGCTTCGGCCTGCCGCGGTCCGGGACAGTTCGGGAGCGCTTCGCTCTCCCGGCAGCTACAGCAACTGCCCGTCCGGCACTCCGTAACGTAGTTTTTCCTGCGACCCATCGGCGCGTCCATGGAGACGACACGGCATTTCGTCGCGACCGTCTACGCCGTCAGCGACGGCGCTGTCGCCCTGCACGAACACGACAAGCTGGAGATGTGGCTCCCTGCCGGCGGCCACCTCGACCGCGACGAACTCCCTCACGAGGCCGCGCTACGGGAAACGGAGGAAGAACTCGGGATGCGCGTCGACCTCGTCGCGCCACAGGAGGCCATCACGAGCGAGACGGTCCACTCTATCCCCCAGCCACAGCACTTCTTGGTCGAGGATATCAACGTCCACGAGAACGGCGCGGTCGGTCACCAGCACATCGACTTCATCTTCTACGGCGCCGCCCCGAGTCAGGATATCCAGCCCGGTCCCGGTGAACAGCCCGCCGACGACTGGACGTGGTTCACGTCCGCGGACCTTCGGGCCCGCAGCGACGAGATTCCGGCGGACGTGGTGGAAATCGGACAGCGCGCCATCGAAGCGGTCGACTCCAGCTGAGTTACGCCGGCCCCGTCCCCCAGTCGATGGCGTTCCACAGCCGCTCCCACAGATAGTACAGGACCGTCTTGGCGACGGCCGCCGAGAGCCCGATTTTCGCGGACGAGCCGAGTTCGCCGGTGAAGACGAACGCGATGGCGAAGACCACTGACGTCGCGAAGACGCGGTAACTGACGGCCTTGACGAGTGACCGCCGGTGCTGTACCACGACTCGTCACCGCCAGTCCAGGCGGTTGTTTCGACACCACTGTTCACTTGGCAGGACCGTGCTGACGTGACGAACCACTAACATTCGAGAGAGAGAGTACCGTCGGGCCGAACTAAAAATTAATTATATTTAATTAAGCGTGGTAGTGGGGGGTGGTTCAGGCCGGTGGTTCAACACTGGGCGTAGGTTCAAGTACCAGCGGGCGGCCAACGCCGGTATCCGCTGAAAATTGCCGCGAGCCGGCAAAGCGACGCAGGCGGCCGACCGGCTCGTGTCTCTGATACGGATTGTTGTAGCCGGTTGCCCGACAGCGCCGACCGTGGGCCGGCAATCACTACGACGTTCCGTATGCGGCCGTCCGTTCGCTACAGGAGCGACTCGACGTAGTTCGTGACGTGGTCGTCCATCCGGCGCTTGTAGCCGGCCTGGCGAGCCAGCCGGTCGAGTTCGCGCGCGGCCAGCGAGCCGTACTGGGCCGCCTTCTTGTCTCGGGTCGCGATAGCCTCGGGCAACGAGCCCAGCGCGGCCCGGCGGAGCGTCCACTTGCGGGTCTCCCCGTCGACCAGCATCTCGTCGTCGAGCCGGAGTGCGGCCGACACCACCCGGTCGTGCAGCAGCGGCGTCACCGGTTCGACGCCCGCGTGACGCAGGGCCAGCACGTCCCGCGGGAGCTGTTCGGGCAGCGTGTGGACGACCTCACGCTGTGCGCCCCGGACCGTGTCGGCCTCGACACGGGGGTCGTCGGGGGCCTTCTCGACTTTCGCGTAGCCACCGAACAGTTCGTCGGCGCCCTGCCCCAGTCCGAGGCGGTCGAACCCGTCGGCGGCGACGCGCTCGGCGGTCAGGTACAGCGGGAGCGCGATCTGGACGGCCATCGCGTCGGTCCGTCCGGTCGCGGCGGCTATCTCCGGAACGGCTCGCTCGATGGCGTCGTGGGTCAGCTCTACCACGTGTAGCTCGCGGTCGAGCAGGTCGGCCGCCGAACGCGCGGCGCCGACGTCGTGACTCCCGGGGAAGCCGGCGACGTACAGCGGCGCGTCGAGCCGGGCCGCGAGCAGGGCCGAGTCCACCCCGCCCGAGAAGGCGACGGCCAGCCCGTCGGTCTCGACGGTGTCCACGCTCGTCTCGACGGCTTCACGGACGCGGTCGACAGCGGTCTCGCGGTCGGCGAACGGCTCGGGGTCGGGAAGTGTCCAGACCGCACGCTCACCGTCGGTATCGCGCACGTGGCCGGCCGCGAACAGCTCTGGGTCTGCCAGGTCTCGGGGGTCGTGGCTCCAGACCGGCATCGAATCTCGGGGCGTGCCGGACTCGACGAACAGCGGCTCTCGGCCCAGTACGTCTCTGACGAGCCCGCCGTCGACCTCGCCGGCGAATCCGGTCGTTCCGGGCAGCGGGTCACGGGCCGAAAGCGCCTCGCGGACGAGGGTCTCGTCGGCGCCACGCATATTACTCGAGCAGCCCTCCGAGACGGCTCACGATACGGCGTCTGGCCCCGCCGGCGGCCTGCCGGAAGCTGATACGCCACGGCGTCCGCTTGCCCTCGACCGTGGTCCGTCCCTCGCGGATGGCCTCGAGGATACCGTCGACGGACCGCTCGCTCGCGTCGACCGTCGTCACCGCCTGTCCCACCATCTCGGCGATGTGGGCGTCGCTGCCGGCGGTCATCGGGAGGCCGCGCCGCCGGGCGAAGCGCTCTGCCTGTCGGTTCGACCGACCGGTGAGCAAGCGGGAGTTGTACACTTCGATGGCGTCGGCGGCCGTGAGCTCGTCCTTCGATATCCTGTCGAGGACGCCGTGGCGCGACTCCTGAAACGGGTGGGGGACCACGGCGAGACCACCCTGGTCACGGATGCGGTCGAGCGTCTCGGCGAAGGACAGCCCCGGTGGAATCGCCTCCGCGATGCCGAGCGCGAGGACGTGGCCGGCCTCGCAGGTGACCTCCATGCCCGGGATGCCGACGAGCCCGTAGTCGGGAGCGAGGTCAGCCGCTCGGCGGCTGGCTTCGAGCTCGTCGTGGTCGGTGACGGCCAGCGCGTCCAGTCCGACGGCGCGGGCCTGTTCGAGGAGGAGTTCGACAGGGTCCCGGCCGTCGTGGGACAGCGACGAGTGTGTGTGGAGCTCGACCGACAGCACGCCCGAGGGTAGAGATGGACAGGCCAAAAGCGCCCCGGTACGCGTTCAGTCGGATTCGGCCGCTCCGAACGGCCTCGGACCGGTGATCTCCTCGGCAGTCAGGTAACACTGTGGGTCGGGCGCGAAGGGGTCGTCGGCGACAGTCAGCGCGCGAAGTCTCGACCCGCCCCGACACACGCCAGCGTACCGGCAGTCGCTACAGCGACCCGTGAGATGGGACTCGCGGTCGCGAAGCGCTCGCAACAGCGGATTCGACTCGTCCTCCCAGATAGCGCCGAAGGACCTGTCGCGGACGTTCCCCAGCGAGTACCCCTGCCAGAACTGCGTGAGGTGGACGTTCCCCTGATAATCGATGTCGGCGACGCGCTCGCCGGTCGGGTCACCGCCGTTGACCCGCAGGTACTCGTAGACACGTCGGGCCTGCTCCTCGCCCATGTGCTCGCGAGCGTACTCGACCAGATAGGCCGCGTCGGCGTAGTTGCCGACCAGCAACGTCTCGATCTCCTCACCGCGGGCGTGGTAGTCGCGGGTCATGTCACAGACCCGCTTGACGGCCTCGCGGCGGTCGACGGGCGAGAGGTCGGCGTCGAGAATCTCGGTCCCGCGGCCGCCGTAGTCGAGGTGATAGAAGCAAAAGCGGTCGACCCCCACGTCGGACAGCAGCTCCACGACCCCTTCGAGGTCGGGGGCGTTGCGTTCGGTGATGGTGTACCGCAGCCCGGTTTTCAGCCCGGCGTCGAGGCAGTTCTCGATGCCCTGAACCGCGCCGTCGAACGCGCCGTCGACGCCCCGGAACGCGTCGTTGATCTCCGGGAGCCCGTCGACGGAGACGCCGGCGTAGGCCAGCCCAGCGTCGCGAAGCGACCGGGCCCGGGCCTCGGTGATGAGCGTCCCGTTGGTCGAGAGGACGGGCCGGATACCCGCGTCGGCCGCGTGGGCGATCAGTTCTTCGAGGTCTTGTCGCACGAGCGGCTCGCCGCCCGAGAAGAGGACGACCGGCGCGCCGTAGTCGGCGAGGTCGTCGAGCAGTGCCTTGCCCTCGGCCGTGGTCAGCTCCCCGTCGGCGATGTCGGTGTCCGCGGCGGCGTAGCAGTGGTCACAGTAGAGATTGCACTGTTTGGTGACGTTCCAGACGACGACCGGGCGGCGCTGTTTCCGGTTCCGAATCTGGCGTTTCGTCGACTCCTCGGCCGCGTCGTACCGGAGGCCGTCGCCCTCGGCGTCGAGGCCGGTCAGCAGTTTCGAGACGGATATCATTCGGCGCCACCCTGAAGCGTCTCGGTCTCCATCTGCCCCTCGTCCATCGTGGGAGCGTCGTCGCTCCCCTCGGCCGCCGTCTCGCCGACCCCGAGCTCGCTCCCCTGAACTCTGACTGTCCCGTCGGCCGGACAGAGCCACAGCGCCACGGCGTGGCCAAACAGCGTCGTGGCCTGTTCGCGGGCGACGGCTGCGGTCGGCGCGCTCACGCTGCCGACGTGGGTGAGGGGCTCCGATTCGGTCTCCCGGCAGAACACTTCCCACTCCCTGCTGGTCGCACTGCGCGGGTGGTCTACAGTGTGGTCGAGCGCGTCCATGTCCGGTGGTCGTTCGGTACGGAAAAAACGCTGCCAGTGCGTTCCCAGCTCCTGAGAACCCGTGTCCGCTGTCGCCTGTCCGGTCTCCTCACATCCGGATTCCGTGGTCGAGCTCCCGACAGTGTCGGACATATCCGATGGTTCGGCGGCGGCGGACAAACTATCGGGCGGGTGTTCCCGGGCCGACAGAACTGTTCCCGGACGGTGGGAACTGTCCGAGGGTTTTATAAAATCCCCGAGACGATATCTAATTCTAATCGCCCGAAATCGATGTATTTGGGCCGTCTCTTCCCCGAGCCGGTTAGATTAAAAGGGTCGGGACGAGAACTCCTCCAAGGATGGTCCGGGACCCCTTGGCCGAAGAGGCAACTGCGGAACTGACGACGGTCCTCGACGCGCTCGACGACGAGGACTGTCGGAAGATAGTCAGGGTGCTCTCCGAACCGATGACGGCGAGCAAGATATCCGAGGAGAGCGGAGTCCCGCTCTCGACAACCTACCGGAAGCTCGAACTGCTGACCGAGGCGTCGCTGCTACACGAGGGAGTCGAGGTCCGGTCCGACGGCCAGCACGCCAGTCGGTACGCCGTCGACTTCGAGGCAGTCGTCATCGGGCTCGACGAGTCCCGCCAGTTCGAGGTCGACATAGACCACCTGGCGCGGTCGCCGGACCAGCGCCTCGAAAACCTCTGGTCGGAAGTGCGCAAGGAGACCTGACAATGGTACATATCCCAAGCTCACAGATCGGTGTCGTCGTCGCGCAGACGCTCATCCTGGTACTCGGCGGGCTCATCACCCATTTCTCGTATAGGGCCTACCGCCGGACCGGAGCCGCCCAGCACTATTGGCTGACGCTTGGCTTTGGCATCGTTACCACCGGGGCTATCGTCGGCGGGGTACTCGACCTCGCGGTGGGGACGTACGTCGGGGAGGAGCTGCTGGTCACCAGCGTCTTCATCTCCAGCGCGATGACTGCGGCCGGCCTCGGCGTCATCCTCTACTCGCTGTACGTCAAGTGAGCCCCCCACCGTTCCCAGCTTCTGACAACACGGAGAGCTGTATTTATCGGAGGCGATGGCACTACCATACGAGATGCTCCATCCCAGTACGGTCCTCCTAGTCGCGACCAAGACGTTGACCCTGGCCTGTGGCCTCGTGTTGACGACGTTGACCTGCCGGGCGTACAGACGCACTCGAGCGACGGCGATGCGGGTGCTCTCGGTTGGTATCGGGCTCGTCACCGCCGGTGCGGTGCTGGCCGGGAGCCTCAACCAGTTGCTCGGCGTCCCGCTCGTCGTCAGCACCGCGGTCGAGAGCGTTTTCACGGCGGCCGGCTTCCTCGTGATGACATACTCGCTGTACTCGGACCGACTGGCCGGCAGCTGACCCGTGTCGACGCGCGACGACGAGCCCACGACACCCGTCGAAACGGCCGCCGACTGCCTGGACCGGCGGGCCGAGGCCGTCAGTACGGCGCAGGTCGAGCGGGCACTGACCCGGCTGGGGGGCGAACTGACCGACGAGCAACGGGCGGCCGTCGAACAGCTGGGCGCCCGAATCGCGGCGGGAGTCCTCGCGGCGCCCAGGGCGAGGCTCGGGGAGTCAGCCGACCGGGCGACGGCCCGGACCGTACTGGAGCTGTTCGACTGATACAGCGGCGTGTCCCCGGACAGCGCCGGGGTTACCGTCGCTACGACGGCCGCTCACCCGAGAAAGCGGTCCTGTACGTCCTCGTCGGGGAGCATACACCGGTCCTTTCGGCCGAACAGGTCGTAGCGGTAGTCGGCGACGAGGTCGTACAGCGCGTCCCGGAGCGGCGCTGGGACGACGCGGCCGGCGCCCGCGGCCCGGTAGGGCCAGCCCAGCAGCTCCGCGACGCGGATGACCGCGTCGGACTTTCGGTAGACGTCGCCGTCCTCCACGAGGACGACGCTGTCGAGGTCGCTGGGCGGGAGCCCGTGGCCCGAGAGCAGCGCCTTCGCTGCCGCCGACTGGAGCGGCGCGAAGTGGATGACGCCCTCCGGGTCCCGCGGAACGATGAACTGAACCAGGCCGTTACAGAGGTTGCAGACGCCGTCGAACAGCAAGACCGGGTGGTCTCCGCCCGGCAGTTCGCTGGGGTCGCTCACAGCGCACCCCCTGCGGGCGCGCGCTGGCTCGGCTGTGCGACCACGTCGAGACCCGGGCTGTAGTAGTACACCGGGTCGGCCCCGGGTCGGTCGAAGCCGTCGGCCGAACAGAGCGTGTCGGTCCGGACCTCGGCCGTGGCCGGATACAGCGTCCACGGGTCGTGAGACACGTCAGTGTACCGGAGCGTCCCGTCCGGCGCTTCGGTGTAGAAGCGGTAGCGCTCGACCAGGAACGCACCGAGTGGTTCCTCGGGCGCGCTGAACGGCTCGCCGCTGGGCCAGTAGGTCGCATCGTAGCGGGCGGGTCGGGCCCCGGGGTGTTTGCGCCGACTGTCGAACTCGACCCGGCCGCTCTCCCACTCCAGCGAGATGCGGGCGTAGTAGTACGGCAGGTGATGGAAGAGCCGCGCGCCGACGACGCTGCTTACGCCCTGTGCGTCCAGGCTGAAGAAGTAGACGCTCGGAACGCCGTCGCGAGTGACGTACGTGCGAACGTTGAGCTCCGGCAGGGGGAGGCCGGCCCACTTCGGGAGCCCCTTCGGTCGGACGTCGACGTTCGTGAAGGGGACGACCGATAGCCACGCCGTCCCGTCGAAGGTGTCGGGACTGAGTCCGTCCGGCAGGTGCGAGTCCATCAGCTCGGGGTCGACCGGCCAGTTCTCGAAGAGGAGGTGCCGCCAGCCCATCTCCAGCGGGATGACCATGCTTTCACTAGCGGGCCGAGATAAAAAACGACTTTCGTTCAGCCGGGTCACGGACAGCGAAACGCTGAAACGACTGAGCGTCCACTCGGATATATGGCGAGTACCGACATTGGCGAAGACGCACGGGCGGAGGTCGCCGTTGCCGTCCAGGAGGCGCTCGCCCAGCACGGCTACGAGCGGCTGACGACCGCGAAGATAGCCGAACACTACCCGAACAGCGAGGCGGGGCTCTACTACTACTTCGACAGCAAAGACGAGATGATCGCTGCCTTCCTCGAACACGCGGCCTACTATCTCAGCGAAGACCTGCTTCAGGTCGACACCGACGCGCCCGAGGAAGCGCTGCGGAACGCCTGTGCGTTCCTCTTTCGGACGCCCGAACACGAGTACGCCGGTATCGCGGTCGCCATCATGGAGCTGCTCTCGCACGCGCCCTACAACGAGACGCTCCGGGGACCGCTGCTGGAACTGGAGACCGCGTGTCTCGACGCGTTGACCGACATCGTCGAGTCCGGCATCGAGCAGGACGTGTTCCGTCAGGTCGACCCTCGGGCGACCGCTGCGTTCCTGCTGGCGGCGGCCGACGGGTCGACGGGCATCGCCGTCGCGCTGGAGATGGACGTGGCCGATGACCTCGAAGCCGGCTGGTCGGCGTACGTCGACAGCCTGCTGGCCGAGTCGGCGTGAACGCGGTGTCACGTGGTCGGCCCTGCATGGAAAGCGATTTAGCCGGCCGGGGGCCACGACTTCCTAATGAGCCTGTCCGACGCTGACCACGAGCTCGTGGTCGAAGAAATCGGTCGGGAGCCAACGCGAGCAGAGGCCGCGCTCTTCGAGAACCTCTGGAGCGAGCACTGTGCCTACCGCTCCTCGCGACCGCTCCTGACGGCCTTCGACTCCGAGGGCGACCAGGTCGTCATCGGCCCCGGTGACGACGCCGCAGTCGTCTCCCTGCCGACCTACGACGGCGACGAGATGTACATCACGATGGGCGTCGAGTCCCACAACCACCCGTCCTACGTCGACCCGTTCGACGGCGCGGCCACCGGCGTCGGCGGCATCGTCCGGGATACGCTCTCGATGGGCGCCTATCCCATCGCGCTCGCGGACTCGCTGTACTTCGGCGAGTTCGAGCGCGAACACTCGCAGTACCTCTTCGAGGGCGTCGTCGAGGGTATCTCCCACTACGGCAACTGCATCGGTGTTCCCACCGTGGCCGGCTCGGTCGCCTTCCACGAGGACTACGAGGGCAACCCGCTGGTGAACGTCTCCTGTATCGGCCTGCTGAAGCCCGAACGGACCGTCACCGCCGAGGCCCAGGAGCCGGGTAACAAGCTCGTCCTCGTCGGGAACTCGACGGGCCGGGACGGGCTTGGCGGGGCCTCCTTCGCCAGCGAGGACCTCGCGGAGGACGCCGAGACCGAGGACCGCCCGGCGGTCCAGGTCGGTGACCCGTACGCCGAGAAGCTGCTCATCGAGTGTAACGAGGCGCTGCTGGACGAGGAGTTGATAGAGTCGGCTCGCGACCTCGGGGCGGCCGGGCTCGGTGGGGCCTCCTCCGAACTGGTCGCGAAGGGCGGGCTGGGCGCGCGAATCGAACTCGACCGCGTCCACGAGCGCGAACCCAACATGACGGCGTTGGAGTACCTGCTGGCCGAGAGCCAGGAGCGCATGGTGTACGAGGTCGCCCCCGAGAACGTCGACCGCGTCGCCGAACTCGCGGCGCGCTACGAGCTCGGCTGCTCGGTCATCGGCGAACTCACCGAGGCCGGCACGAACTACGTCTGTACGTTCGAGGGCGAGACGGTCGTCGACGTCGGGGCCGAGTTCCTCGGCGACGGGGCCCCGATGAACGACCTGCCGAGCGAGGCCCCGCCGGTCCAGGAGCGGGACCTGCCGACGATGGACCTCGCCGAAGCGTTCGAGCGCATCGTCGCCAGCCCGAACACCGCCTCCAAGCGGTGGGTGTACCGCCAGTACGACCACGAGGTGCAGGTCCGGACGAGCGTGTTGCCGGGCGACGACGCCGCCCTGCTCGCGATTCGGGAGTCGGGCACCGGGCTGGCCTTCTCGGCCGGCGCGGACCCCAACTGGACCGACGCCGCGCCCTACGAGGGCGCCCGCGCGGTCGCGCTGGAAAACGCCACGAACGTCGCCGCGAAGGGCGCCGTCCCCCACGCCGCCGTCGACTGCCTGAACGGCGGCAACCCCGAGAAGCCCGACGTCTACGGCGGCTTCAAGGGCATCGTCGACGGGCTCGCCGACATGTGCAGCGAGCTCGACGTGCCGGTGGTCGGTGGCAACGTCTCGCTGTACAACGACTCGGCGACGGGGCCAATCCCGCCGACACCGACGCTCGCGCTGGTCGGCGTCAAGGAGGGGTACGACGCCCCCTCGATGGAGTTATCGGGCGAGGGGAGCCTCGTCGTCGTCGGTGATCTCGGGCTGGAGGGCGAAGCCGACCCGCGGCTGGGCGGCTCCGAGTACACCGCGCTCTTTGGCGGGACCGACGCCTTCCCCGAACTGCCCGCGGACCCGACCGGGCTCGTACAGACCATCGCCGAGGTGGCCGACGAGGACCACGTCCTCGCCTCCCACGACGTGAGCCACGGCGGCCTGGCGGTGACGCTCGCGGAGATGATCCACGAGGACGCCGGCGCCGACGTCTCGCTGGAGACGGTCGACCGGGGCACCCGAAAGCGGCTCCTCTTTGGCGAACAGCCCGGTCGCGTCGTCTTCGAGACGACCGACCCGGCCGCCGTCCGGGAGGCCTTCGACGGCGTCGCCCCCGTGACGGAACTGGGCGAGGCCGACGGCTCGAACCACCTCTCGATTACGGTCAACGAAGACACGCTGCAGTATCACGCCGGAGAGATAGCCGACCTGCGCGACACTATCGACGACGAGCTGGCCTGAACGGCGGCCCAGCGCACTTTTTCCGTGGGTGTGTATCGACGACACCTCCCTCGCACGCCGGGGAACCGTCTACGCAGTTCGTATTCACGTCGGAGGTACAGTGTGGGCGGTGACGGTCCGAAGTGGTGCCGTATGGAGGGCGCCGAGGTGACGAGAAACTACACCAGCGCCAGCGCGACACCGAACGTCAGCGCCAGCCCGACGAGCGCGATGACTGCGCCCCGTGAGACCTGTCCCATGGTGAAATCGCTCTGTGGTGCCGTCGACCGGAGCGGTGGGGCCTTCGCGGGCAGGTCGACGTGGTCGGGGTCGTAGTCGGGCCGGTCTTCGCCGTGGTGGTCGTCTGCCATACCGGAACACTCTGTCAGGGGCCACCTGTAACTGTCGGATTCGCGCCGCCGCGTCGAATCGCGAACGGAAACCACCGAAACGGTTAGAAGCGCGTATTGATATATCATGGTATGGTGGAGGATTCGCGGGGGGCGTCGACGGTCGTCGGGGTGTTGCTGCTGGTCGGGGTCGCGGTGGTCGTTGGCGGCGTCGTGGCCGTCGGCGCGCTCGCGTTTCTCGACGGTATCGGCGCGCCGACGGCGAACGCGGATTTCACCTACGAACAGACGCCGGCCGGGTTACGGATGACGCCACAGGCCATCAGTACCGGCGTGACCGTCCAGCTAAACGGGCGTGACGTGGCGACGTTCGACCCTGACAGCGCCGGCCAGTCGGTGTTGCTCCCGACCGCGCCGGGCGACCGCATCACGGTGGTCTCACGGGACGGCGAGCGGTCGGTGCTGGTCGACCGGACCGTCGACGACCGCTCGGAGGTCGGTGATTTCGTCGCCTACTACACGTTCGAGGCAGGCAGCGGCGACACGCTGGTCGACCGGTCCGGTAACGGAAACAACGGCACTCTCAGTGACTACGATGGCGGGTCGGGCCCCCAGTGGACAAGCGACTCGCTCAGCTTCGACGGCCGGAACGACTACGTCGACGTGACCGGCCTCGAAGCGGAGACCGACGTCGAGGAGTTCACCGTCGCCGTGGCCTTTACGCAGCGGTCGGTCGGCGGGACGAGCCAGCTCGTCGAACACTACGGCGGCGGGAACGAGTGGTACCTCGAAACCGACACCGACGGCACGGACTACACCGTCGATTACGCGGTGAACAACGAAGACGGCGACATAGTCAACACCGGGACGCGCTACCCGACCGGGGAGCGCCAGGTCGTCGTCGGCACCTTCGACGGGTCGACCTACGAGCTGTTCGTCGACGGCGAGACGGTCGCGGAGGGGACCTACGACAGCGACGTCGAGATGGGGAACCTGGTCGTCGGCGCCGACGCGCCGAACGCGGACATCCAGTACCTCGACGGCGAGATACACGAGATTCGGCTCTACTACACCGCCTTCGAGGGGGAGGAAGTCGGAGCTATCACCAACGCCATGGGGTAGTTGCGTCAGTCGAAACGATGAAACGGCCGTGTAGCGAACCCAGAGGCAATGACTCTCACCAAGCGAATTATCCCCTGTATCGACGTCGACGTCGACGAGAACGGGGACGCGGCCGTCTACACCGGCGTGAACTTCGAGGATCTCGAGTACACGGGCGACCCCGTCGAGATGGCCAAGGCCTACAACGAGTCGGGCGCGGACGAGTTCGTCTTCCTGGATATCACCGCCTCTGCCGAGGGCCGCGAGACGATGCTCGAAACCGTCTCCGAGGTCGCTGACGAGGTGTTCATCCCGCTGACCGTCGGCGGCGGCATCCGCACCCGCGAAGACATCAAGGAGACGCTCCGTGCCGGCGCGGACAAGGTCTCGATAAACTCCGGGGCCATCGCGAACCCGGACCTCATCGAGGCGGGCGCGGCCGCCTTCGGCAGTCAGTGTATCGTCATCTCGCTGGACGCACAGCGGCGCTTCGACGGGCAGGGCGAGCAGTACGTCGAAGTCGACGGGGAGTCCTGCTGGTTCGAGTGCACGGTCAAAGGCGGCCGGGAGGGGACCGGCCTCGACGCCGTCGAGTGGGCCACGGAGGCCGAGCGCCGGGGCGCGGGCGAGATATTCGTCAACTCCATCGACGCCGACGGCACCAAGGACGGCTACGACATCCCGCTGATGAAGACGGTCTGTGAGACGGTGTCGACGCCCGTCATCGCGTCGTCGGGCTGTGGCGGCCCCGAGGACATGGCCGAGGTGTTCGTCGACGCCGGCGCGGACGCCGGGCTAGCGGCCTCTATCTTCCACTTTGGCGAGTACTCTATCGCGGAGACGAAACAGTATCTGGACGAACAGGGGATTCCAGTTCGACTGTAAGCCCGGTCACTCCGTCAGCGTGACCGACCCGTTCGAGTCAACGGTAACGGTGTACTCGTAGTACTGGAACGTGACTTCGACCGGCGAGCGGCCGGTCCGGCCGGCGCCGCCGAGGAGGGCGTTCAGCTCGTCGGGGTCGATCGCGTCGTACAGCGGCGTCTCCATGTCGAGTGGGTCGACCCCCATCCGTCTCGCCACCGCAGTTATTACGGCTTCGCTGGCGGTAGGTCCGTGTTCCATAGTCGTAGCTCTCATCTATATCATTCAGGACGCGTGATACGATAAACGCATGGGTCACTCTCGGCGCGGGCGGGGCGTAACAAATACGTGCCCCGGCGGCCCCGTCTCCGTGACACAGCGCCGTCGTTTCGCTCGCCCATGCCGCGACTCATTTGTAGCTCGGTCACCTAGCGTAGGTAATGGAATGGCGGTGTGAGTGGTGTGAGAAACCACACGAGGAGAACGACCCGCCCTGTGACAACTGCGGCCACGGGACCTTCGAGAAGGCAGTCACGCAGGTCAACCACGAGGTCGTCCCCGGCGGGACCGTCTGGGTCTGTCAGGACTGCGGGCGCTCCCACCAGCGGAACTCGCCCCCGTGCAAGCGGTGTGGCGGGGCGGACCTCGAACTGCGCGAGGGGCCGCCGGAGACGGACCCGCTGGACGAAATCGGGACCCGGTGGCTGGATGTCATCGAACCGAAATACGTCGCCGGCTACGCCGCCGTCGCCGTGTTGCTCGGTGTCCTCTTGCTGTCGGTGGTCGGTGTTATCTCGCTCCCGACGCTGGGCGGGGCGAGCGGGCCGCCGGCGGTCCCCGACGCGCCCGGGAGCGCCGACACCGTGGGCGACCTGTCACTGGCCGACGTCGAGAGCGCCTACGTCACGGAGCTGAACGACCGCCGGGCGAACGAGGGCGCCGGGACCCTGACCCGGAACGCCACGGCCGACGAGGCCGCGGCCTACTACAACAAGGCGACCGTGGCAAGTGCCGCGGGCGATGGCGACGGGCCCGACAGAGCGGCGTTCTCTCGCTTCCCGCTCCAGTGTGACCGGCCGAGCGTCGTCAGCTACCGGGTCGCCCCCGAGCGGACCGGCCAGTCGGTGACCGACTTCGAGAGCGAGGGGGCGCTGGCGACCGAACTGGTCGATAGCTACGTCGAGCGGGGCAACGCCTTCCGGAGCGGCGAGAGTATCGGGGTCGACGTCCACGTCGCGCCCGACGACACCGTATTCGTCACCTACGTCGTCTGCTGACTCCACCGAGACTCCATCTATCGGGCCGTACCCCGAATATTTTTATCAGGTTTCGTCTACAATTAACGCATGGACTGGCGGTGCAAGTGGTGTGGGAAACCACACGCGGAGAACGACCCGCCGTGTGACAACTGCGGCCACGGGCGCTTCGAGAAGGCAGTGGTGCAGATGGGGCCGGACAGCACCGGCGACGCGACTCAGGTCGTCTGGGCCTGCACCGAGTGTGGCCGGGAACACCAGAAACACTCACCGCCGTGTAGCCGCTGTGGAAACGCGACTCTGGAGCAGCGCGAGGCGGACTACAGCGACCTCGAAGAGGTGGGCGAGACCGGCTGGCTGGACATCCTCGACCGGCGGCACGCCGCTGGGTTCGCTGTCGCGGGTGTCCTCGCGCTCGTCCTCGGGCTGGGGGTGGTCGGTGTCGTCGACCTCCCGGGCCTCGGAGGCCCGCCGAGCCCGCCGGACGCCCCCGGTGAGAACGAGACGGCCAGCGGTGTCTCTCTCGCCGACATGGAGGCGTCGTTCGTTGCGACCATCAACGCGAGGCGCGCAGACGAGGGTGCGAGCTCACTCGAATACGGCGAGACCGTGGCCACGATGGCGACGTACTACAACAAGCGGGTGGTCGAGAGCAGGTACGGCGAGGCCGACCCGCCCACGCGGTCGGAACTCGACCCTTTCGACCCCGCCTGTGGAGACTCGTCGGAGGTCGCGCTGCTCCACCAGGAGTTTGCGGGTCCGAATCCGAACACGAACGTAACCGCTGACGGGGGACCGAGCGCCGACCCGTACGGCTCCGCGCTCGCGTTCGTGTTCGTGGAGGGCTCTGACCGGTCGGTCGGTGGCTCTATCGTCGAGAAACGGGGTCTGTCGGCCATCGGCGTCGATATCCACGCCGACCCCCAGGGAGATTTCCACGTGACCGTCGGCTACTGTTGATTACGCGGCCGCCTCGAACGCCTCGGTGAGGCTGTCCGCCTTCTCGATGACGCGGTCGGTCCCGTCTTCGAGGGCGTCGAGCGCGTCCACGTTCTCCGCCGTCTTGATGGTCAACACCGGGTCGGTCTGGCCACCGGACTGCTCCGGGTTCACGTCGTAGGTCGCCGCGGTGACACCGTCGGTCTCCAGCAGCGCCCCCTTGATGACGTTCATGAACGTGTGGTCCTCGCCCGCAATCTCGATAGCGAGTTCCGTGTCCGACTTGTCGATGACGCGCAGGTCCATACCGGAACAGTCCGACACTCGCACCCATCAACGTGTCGCTTCTCGGTAACCGACGCGCCGTCAGCGGCCGGTGGGCGGGCGTACGTTTTTACTCCGTGACGCTGATTGCCAGCGCATGAACACCGTTTTCGGCTCCGGGCTGTTGTTCACCGTCGGCGGCGTGGCCGCCTACCTCGCGGGCGTCGCCGTCCCGTACCCCGGCCGCGCCCTCTCACTGACGGCGGTGATGGTCGGCGTGACGTTGCTCGCCGTGGGTCGGTCGCCACACTCGGAGGCCACAGCGTGATCTCGGCGCTCGTCTACGCCGGGGAGTCCGCCGTCGCCTACGACGACCTCAGCGCTGCCCGACAGGCGATCGGGACGACGTGGGTGCACGTCGCCGACGCGACCGAGGCGGAGGTGACCGCCGTCCAGTCGGCCTTCGACCTCCACCCGCTCGCTATCGAGGATCTGCGTGGCGACGTGCGGGCCAAGACCGAGGAGTTCCAGACCTACACCTTCGTGTTGCTGAAGGCGATACGCCTCACGCCGGGCGAGACCACCTTCGAGAAGGAGGTGGCGACTAGCCCCGTGGGCATCTTCATCGGCCGGGACTGGGTGGTCACACTGGGGTTCAGCGAGCCCGGGCCGATTCAGCGCGTGATGGACGCCGCCGAACGGGGCGACGAGCGCCTGCTCCAGCGGGGACCCGATTTCACCGCCTGCCGCGCCGTCGACGTCATCGTCGACGCGTACTTCGACCTGCTCGACGAGATAGAGACCGACATCGAGGAGATAGAGGAGGAGGTGACGGTGTCGACCGACAGCGAGACCATCGAGAAGATAAACGACGTCCGCCGGGACCTGCTCTCCTTCCGCAAGCAGGTGTGGCCCGCTCGCGAGGCCGTCGGCGTCCTCGCCCGCGGGGACCCGAGAGAGGTCCAGCCACAGACGGAGAAGTACTTCCGGGACATCTACGACCACCTCGTCCAGATTGCCGACCTGACCGAGACCTACCGCGACCTCGTCTCCGGGGCCCGGGACATCTATCTCAACACCGTCTCCCAGTCCACCAACGAGGTGATGAAAGTGCTCACCGTCGTCGCCACCATCTTCATCCCGCTGACCTTCGTCGCGGGTATCTACGGGATGAACTTCGCCGGGGGCCCGTACAACATGCCGGAGCTGGGCTGGCGGTACGGCTACCCGGCGGCCATGCTGGGGATGGTCGCCATGGCGGCGCTCATGCTGGTCCATTTCCGCCGTCGTGACTACCTATAGGGCGAGCGGGACGAGCAGGACTCCCATCAGCGTCGCCCGGCGACAGCCGACCGTCGGCGGGAGGTGACCCACGACCGTCGCCGCGGCGAACACCCCGACGCCGAGTGGCCCGGCGAACACCGCCGCGAGGCCGACCAGTCCGACGAGGACCGCTACCGAGAGCCCGGCGGGGTCCAGTCGGCCGACGGTCCGGAGGTACCGGTCACCCAGTACCGGTACCAGAACGGCAGCGACGACCGCGGCGAGAGCCACCGCGGCCAGCAGGACGGGGAGGACGACCGGGACGCCGGCCCGGTCGAGCGCGACGAGGACGCCGGTTCGGGGGTCGCCGATGGTGACCAGCGCGAACAGCGCGAAGACGGCCGTCGCCGTGTTGACGCCGCTCGTCGTCACGACGAACGCCCGCGGCCCGCTGTCGGCCGTCAGACCCAGCGCCAGCGTCGCGGCGATAGCGCTCGATACACCGGGGAGATACCCCACGACGGCGCCACAGCACGTTCCGACGGTCGCGAGCGCGGCGACGGTGCGTCCGGGCGTCGTCACCGCCGCGTCCGCCTGCGGGGGGACGCCCTCGCCCTCGATGGCGGCGAGCAACACCGGCGCGCCGAACAGTCCCGAGAACAGCGGGACCAGCACGTCGGCGACGGGGAGCACACCGGAGACCGGGACATCGAGGACGGCGAGGCCCAGACCGCCGCTCGCAGCGAGCGCGGCAACCGCGCCCAGCCGTCGGTCCCAGCCCGGCTCCGAGAGGACGAGCAGGGCGGCGATAGCGCCGAGCACCAGCGGCAGGTTCGCCGTGACGAGCGGATAGACACGGACCATGGCGTAGGTCACGGGAAGGGAAAGCGGGACCGCGAGGGCCACGGCGCCGGTGCTGCCCAGCGCCGAGAGCCGGAGGGCTTCGCGGCCCCGCCCCTCGATGACCAGGCGATGGCTCGGTAAGGCCCCCGCCGCCATCGCCGGGTCGGGGACGCCCAGTGCCAGCGCCGGCACCACGTCCAGAAAGGTGTGGGTCACGCCGGCAGCCAGCATCGCCGCCCCGACGTAGAGCCGCGGGCCGGGCACCGACCCCGCCGTCGACGCCAGCAAGAGCGCGAGGGTGTTGGCGTGCAGCCCGGGAACGAGCCCGCTGACGGTCCCCAGGCCGATACCGCCGCCGACGGCCGCGAGCAGCGCTACGAGCCCGACCGGGTCGGCGGCGAATCTGACGGGGAGCATGGCCGGCACTGGCCGCGCCACCGCATATGAACCTCAGTGCGGCGGCTCACTCGATAGGTCGCTCCGGCGCGGACAGCGCCGCCGCTTTCGGGTTGCGTCAAAAAAGATCTGGTTGGAGTCGGCCGGATTAGCCGAAGAGCTCGCCGAGGCCCTCGCCGTCTGCCTCGTCGTCGTCGTCATCGTCCTCTTCCGCTTCGGCGACCTCTTCCTCGGACGGCTCGTCGTGGTCCGGCTCGTCGTCGCCACCCTCGGCGGGTGCGGCGGCACCGCCACTGGCGGGGACGGGTGCGGCGGCGGCCTGCTCGACGGCCTCCTCGATGTCGACGTCTTCGAGTGCGGCGACGAGGGCCTTGACACGGGACTCCTCGACGTTGACTCCGGCGGATTCGAGCACGTCGGTGAGGTTCTCTTCGTTGATTTCTTCGCCCGATTCGTTCAGGATGAGTGCAGCGTAAACGTATTCCATTGGTCTGTGGTGTTGTGGTGTTAGAACATCGCCCCGAGCGCGTCGCCGGCGTCTTCGTCGTCATCGTCGTCCTCGGCCTCGTCGTCGGCCTCGGCGTCGTCGGCGTCGTCCTCGGATGCGGTGTCCTCGGTCTGTTCGTCAGCCTGTTCCTCTGCTGCCGCCGGCTCCACGTCCTGGAGTTCCTCGGGCAGCGCGTCCGGATCGTCGATAGCGGCAGCCAGCGCACGGAGCTGTCCGTCGGCCTTGCTGATGAGGTCCGGAACGACCTCCGGGTCCTCGATAGCGGCGTTGAGCGCGAGGCTCTTCGCGTCGCCGCTCGCGGACTGCAGCATCGTCGGGACGGTCTCGGCGGTCGGGTACCCGGCGTTGACCGAGAGGTTGAACGCCCCGCTCGCGGCCGCGCTGATGTCCGCCTCGTACTCCTCGATATCGATTTCGAGCTCTTCCGGGGCGAACAGCACGCCGTCGGAGAAGACCCCGCGGAGGTCGAGACCGACCTCCTTGGGTTCGATGCCGAGCTCGTTGAGGACGTTCGCGAGTTCCTGTGAGACCTCCTCACCGGCCGAAAGCACGGTGGAGTCCGAGAGGACCTGAATCGAGCCTTCCTGAATGCGAGCGTCCGCACCGATGCTCTGGAGCTCGCCGACGAAGGGCCCGGGGTCGACGCCGGTGTCGCCCGCGGGAACGACGATGTCGTTCGGGGCGATCTCACCGGCGCCGATGGGCGCGGGCGTCTTCGACGCTTCGAGCTCTTGATAGAGCGAGAACGGGTTGCTGTTGGTCCCGATGAGGCCGACCTGTCCGGCGACGTGCTCGGTCAGGTCTTCGAGGCCACTGTCGACTTCTTCGAGCGCTCGGACAAGCAGCGTGTTCCGGGAGACGCGAAGCTCCGCGGAGCCGTGCAGGTCACGGCGCATGTCCTGGAGCTGTCGGGACGGAATCCCGGCGATGTTGACGACGCCGACGCTGTCGTAGGACTCGATCATCTCGACGATGTCGTCGACCTCAACCTGTTTCCACTCCGGGATGGTCTCTGTCTTGCGTTCGCCTTCGGCGCTCATATCAGGCCACCTCCACGGCGGGGCCCATCGTCGTCTTCACGTAGATGGTGTCGACGTTGAGCGGCCCCTTCTCGAGGTCGGCGTGCAGTCGGCGGACGATGACGTCGATGTTGTCCGAGATGTCCTCGGCGGACATGTCCTCGGCGCCCACGCGCGTGTGGAAGGTCCGACGCTCGCCGCTGCGGAGCTGCACGGTGTTTTTCATTCGGTTGATGACCTCGACGACGTCGTCGTCGGGGTCGAGCGGTTCCGGCATCTTCCCGCGTGGACCGAGTACGGTCCCCAGATAGCGACCGATGTCCTGCATGAGGCCCTTCTCCGCGATGAAGAAGTCGGTGTCATCGGCGAGGTCCTTGGCGGCGTCGTCGTCGCCACCGAGCTCCTCGAGTTCGTTCTGGTCGAGTACGTCGTCTGCGACTTCCTCGGCACGAAGGGCTGTCTCGCCCTCGGCGAAGACCACAATGGTGGTCTCCTGTCCGGTGCCGGACGGAAGAACGACGGACTCGTCGACGCGGTTCGACGGGTCGTTAAGGTCTAAATCGCGCAGGTTCACGGCGAGGTCGACCGTTTCGCGGAAGTTCCGCTCAGGTGCCTCTTCGAGTGCGCGAGAGACTGCGTTCTCAATTTCCTGGTCTGCCATTGTTCACCTCCGTAGTACGCCAAACGGCTTCTACGGGTCAGTGAAACAGGCGGATGCCTGTCTCGTTGTGGACAAAGCTTATCGGGAACTTAAACCCGTCGAACCGCCAGTCGACAGCGCCTGCCGCGGGGATAGCGACCGCTGTCGCTGGCGTGAGAATTCGGAGAAGACCGCAGAGAGCGGGTCAGTTCGGCCGGCTACGCCGAGGCCTCGGCCGCGACCTCGCCGAAAACTCGGACCGCTCGTTTTCGAGTGGGTCCCTCGGCAGCCACTACGCAGCGGCTTCCGCGGCGAACTCGTCGTCGTACTCGCCCTCGTCGATGCGCTTCTTGAACTCGCGTGGGTCGTTGCCCTCGATGGTGACACCGAGCGAGGTGCAGGTGCCGACGACTTCCTTGGCGGCGTTTTTCAGGTCGTAGGCGAGCAGGTCGGACTGCTTTTGCTCGGCGATCTGCATGACCTGGTCGACGGTGAGGTTCGCCACGAACTCCTCGTGGGGCTCGCCGCTGCCGGTGTCGAAGCCGGCCTCGTCCTTGACGAGTTCGGCCGTCGGCGGGACACCGACCTCGATGGTGAAGCTCCCGTCGTCGTCGTAATCGACGGTGACGGGGACTTCCGTCCCGTCGAAGGCGCCGGTCTCGTCGTTGATCTGCTGCACGACTGCCTGCACGTCCACGGGTGTCGGACCCAGCTCGGGACCGAGGGGCGGGCCAGGGTTGGCCTGCCCGCCGGGGACGAGCACTTCGATAGTTCCAGCCATGTACGAGCAATCCCTCTCGGCGGTTTAAAGGATTGCGTTTCGGGGGGCGCCGCGTGAGGGCGACACACGGTCTGAAGGGGAGAACGGCAGTGCTGTAGGCGAGAGCATACCGCTCGCTCGTGGCGAGCGGTTTCACCGAGCACGAACGGAGTGAGCGCTCGGCCTTTTTCGCGAACGTTTTTCGAGGAGCGGTTCGCGCCATCGGCGCGAACCCGACGGCGAAAAAGGTTCAGGCGAAGGTGACGCCGTTCATCGCGAGGAAGTCGCCGGCGTCCTTTATCTCGACGGGCGAACCGATGATGCGGACCTGTTCGTCCTCGTGGCGGACGGTGACGGTAAAGCGCCGCTCCAGCTCCTCGCGGATCCCGTTGAGCGCACCCACGGGTAACAGAATCTGCGTGCTGTCACGGAACCGATCCGCGTTCACCATTATTGATTGCTGATACCGGGCGTCCTATAGGTGTGTCGAAATCTCTGAGTGTTCAGCGCGTTGGGTACCCGATCGGGGTCGGTCGGCCCGCCGTGTGCTCGGCGAGGGAAGAAAGCCTTATTCGGTGTGCGCGGCCGACGTACACACAATGGGGCTCGAAGACGAGATTCAGGAACTCGAAGACGAAATCGCCAGTACGCCCTACAACAAGTCTACAGAAGCGCATATCGGCCGGTTGAAGTCGAAGCTCGCGGAGAAAAAGGAGAAGTTAGAACAGCAGTCCGGCTCGGGCGGGGGCGGCGGCTACGGCGTCGAGAAACACGGCGACGCCACTGTCGCGCTGGTGGGCTTTCCCAGCGTCGGGAAGTCCACGCTGTTGAACGCCCTGACCAACGCCGAGTCCGAGACCGGGGCCTACGAGTTCACGACGCTCGACGTCTACCCCGGGATGCTCAAACACAAGGGGGCGAACATCCAGATTCTCGACGTGCCGGGGCTCATCGAGGGGGCGGCCGGCGGGCGCGGCGGCGGTCAGGAGGTGCTGTCGGTCGTCCGGACCGCAGACCTCATCGTGTTCATGGTCTCCGTGTTCGACATCGACCAGTACGACCGCCTGAGCGAGGAACTGTACAAGAACAAGATCCGCCTCGACACCGAACCCCCGCGCGTGACGATCCGGAAGAAGGCCAAGGACGGCCTGTCGGTCAACAGCTCCGTCGACCTCGACCTGGACGAGGAGACGGTCAAGAGCGTGCTGCGCGAACACGGCTACGTCAACGCGGACGTGACCATCGGCGAGCAGGTCGACCTCGACCGTCTCATCGACGGCGTGATGGACAACCGCGAGTACGTCCCCTCGCTCGTGGCGGTCAACAAGGCCGACCTCATCGAACCGGACTACCTCCCCACCGTGGAGGCCGAACTCGAAGCGCGAGACATCGACCCCGACGAGGCCATCTTCATCAGCGCCGAAAAGGAGAAGGGACTCGACGGTCTGACGGAGGAGATCTGGGAGAAACTCGGGCTCATCCGCATCTACATGGACAAGCCCGGTCGGGGCGTCGACCGCGAGGAGCCGCTGATTCTCCGCGAGGGCGACACCGTCGACGACGCCTGCGAGAAGCTCGGCGGGAGCTTCGACGACCGGTTCCGTTTCGCGCGTGTCACCGGACCGAGCGCCAAACACGACGAACAGCAGGTCGGTCGGGACCACGAACTGGCCGACGAGGACGTGCTGCGTATCATCGCCCGTCGGTAACCGACGAGAGCGTGTCGCGTATCTTTGGCCGTGGATATTTCACTGCACGCGCGGGCGCGAGTGCGATTTCTGGTTTCCACTGTCTTCCAGCGCGTTCTTCTGTCTGTAGCGCTCCACTTCGGTATGGTCGCTGACCCGCGCCGTCGTCTCGGCGCCGTCGCACTGCTGGGGGTGCTCCCCTGGACGGTGCTGATTATCGGCAGCGAACTCACGCTGGTACTCCCGATCGGGCTCGTGAACACGGACCCGCTCCAGTTCGTCTCGGTATACGACTTCTTCGTCCGCTTTACGGCCGGTCTGCCGTCGTTCATCGAGGCCTGGCGCACCGGCGTCCTGCTGTATCTCGTCGCGCTCGCGAGCGCGCTCTCGGGTGTCGTCTGGCGCGAGGACGCCCGCATCACGGCGCTGGCACTGGTCGGAGCGGCCCTCTCACAGGTCGGGGTCTTTTTCGGGTTCAACAGACGGCTGGGATACGTCGCGCTCCCCGTCGGAACGGTCGTCATACTCGCTGTCGTCTGGTGGTACTACTGGCCGCTGCTCGCCCGTGGCCCTGCAGACGACGGGTGAGTGACACGACAGTGCGGTACGCTTTTCGCCCGTCCGACCCACGTTTCGACCATGCTGACACTCGACCACACGATGATGCGTGTCGAAGACCTCGAAGCGTCTCTGGACTGGTATCAGGACTACCTCGACTACGAGGAGAAGAGCCGCTGGGAGGCCGACACCTTCACGAACGTCTTCCTTGGCCCCGAGGACGTCCACGAGGAGGGCGCCCTGCTCGAACTCACGTACAACCACGACGGGCGCACGTACACGGAGGGCGACGCGTGGGGACACATCGCCGTCCGGGTCGAGGACGTCTACGACGCCTACGAGGAACTGATGGACGCCGGCGTCGAGGACTACCGCGACCCCGACTCCTGTGGCGGTTCCTACGCGTTCGTCACGGACCCCGACGGCCACGAAATCGAGATCGTCGAGCGCGACCACGGCGCGAAGTGGAGCCTCGACCACACCATGTTGCGGGTCGAGGATGCCGACGCGGCCATCGGCTGGTACACCCGGAAACTCGACTACGAGATGTTCCGACGGTCGGAACACTCCTCTTTCGCGCTGTACTTCCTCAAGCCCCGCGACGCCGCCGACGAGGCGATGTCGGTCGAACTGACGTACAACTACGACGGCCGCAGCTACGAGCTGGGCGATGCCTGGGGCCACGTCGCGGTCAGCACCGACGACCTCCACGACACGTGGGAGACGCTCATGACCCGCAACGCGGAGGACTACCGCGACCCCGAGAGCTGTGATGACCGCTACGCCTTCACCAAGGACCCCGACGGGCACGAAGTCGAGATTGTGCGGGAGTAGCGCGGTCCGGACCCTCGTCTGGGGCCTCGAAACGCGAGCGACGCTGTTCGACGACGGCGATAGCTGCGAGCAGTAGCGGGCGTGCGATTTTCGACGCGACGGCGAACGTGGGTAGCCGAGCGACCGAACTGACTGAAATTCCGGGGCAGTCTCGGTCACGGGATATCCCACCGACGACAGCGACCCGGAAGACGCATGGCTCTGTCGCGAGACCGTTCTGACTCTCACGCTGCGGGAGACCGTTACCTAACTGCCGCCAGCCTGCGGTTCCCTGCACCGGACTGCTAGCCAACACACGGGTATCGCGTAGACACCCGGGACCCTAGCTGCAGTGTTACCCAATCGAACGAGGCCGAACAGGGACGGGCTTGGTACTTGAACCCATGGCGTCAGACGATACGATGACAGAGTTATGACAGATGACACAAAGGCCTTATACCGTCCCAGAACGCACTCTATCTCCTGATATCGGGCATGACAAAATATGTCATCCCGCACGCCTGACCACAAAACATTTATAATGTCCGGCGTTGGTTACACCCGTACCCCTACCCATGGCGCCAGAAGTGAGTACACCGGTTCGGTCTATGCGGGGTCGCGGTGACCGCGTTCCGACCACGTGGAAAACGGCTGACGCCGCCCGATAGCAACCAACAACTATGACAAGCAACTCAGAAAAACTCCGCAGCCTGTTCCTGACAGCGCTGATGGTCTTCTCGGTGTTCGCCGGGACCGTCGCGCTCTCCGGGAGTGCCGCTGCAGTTTCCGGTAACTCGAGTTTCGAGACCCTTTCGCCCGACACCGTACAGTCGGGTGCTACGGTAACGCACGACTATAACATCACGTTCACCGACGTGACCCCTGACGGCGGCGGCGACGACATCACTGTCACGCTGCCTGCCTCCGCCTCCTTCGACACTGACGGTACGAACTCCGTCAACGTCATGGACGGCGACGGCAACGAAATCTCGCTGAGCAGCGGCCCGAGCTTCTCGGACGCCAACGGCGGAACGGACAACCAGCTCACGTTCCAGATCCAGCCTGACAGCTCGGCCCAGACGAACGAGACGCTGTTCGTCTCCGGGCAGGTCACTGTCCAGTTCCCGACTGTGAGCTCGGAGACGACCGCTCCCGTCACCGCGACTCTCAGCGACAGCAACGACGGTAGCTCCGCAACGGTTTCGTCCGATGTTACGATCGAAACCGTCGACGTCGAGGGCGCCCCGCTGAACTCCGGTGACACGGTTTACACCGGCCAGGACGTCTACGTGACGGGTCTGGACTCCAACAGCCAGTACCGAGTCCGCGAGCTCAATGATGACAACCTGCCCGGCACGCTCCGACAGCGAGTGAACGCCGGCTCCGACGGTGTCATCGAGTTCGAGCTCAGCGACGAACTCTCGGACGGCGACTTCGTCATCGTCAACGATGACGGCGACGTCATCCCGATCAACAACGGTGCCGCACAGACGCCGGAGTCGCCCAACGAATCGAACACGCTCGACGCTGACTTCGAGGTCATCACGCAGGACCTGACCGCCGAGTTCGACGACGCGTCGACCGGTAACGACGGGTCCTCCGCGACGGTCGATTACGAGATCGACTCCAACCTCCGAACCAGCTACGCTGTCAACATCTCCGCCCAGGGCGACCTGGACGTCGAGGACCTCAACGAAATCTTCGGTGACGCTAACACGACCGCCGAATACGACGACGAAGACACCGTGACAGTCAACGGTCAGCAGACCTTCGAGCTGAACTTCACGGACATCGACGCCGGCACCTACACGTTCGAGGCGAACGTGACGGACACCGGCGCATCTGACGCAGACGACATCGAGGTCACGGACACGGGCGACGCGTCCGCTGAATTCTCGGACAACGTCTACACGAACCAGGTCGGTGACATCGTCAACATCACCGTCGAGATGCAGAACACTGACACTGCAACCCTGCAGGTCGGTGAGCAGTCCAACAGCGGTTACTCGGTCACCGCTGAAGTCGTCGACGACGACGAGGACGGCGTCGCGTACGTCGAATTCAACAGCTTCACCGCAGCCAGCAACGAAACGGTGCTGACTGCCGGTGACGACGACACGACGGTCGACAACGTCAACCAGGCCGGCAACTTCAACGGAAGCAACGTCCCGGTCGGTTCCGACGTCCTCGAGAACGGTGACTACAACATGTTCGTCATCGCTGACGAGTACGACGGCAACGGCCAGATCAGCGGTGACGTCTCGCGAGCGACTCTCGACCTGTCCCCACGGACGACCGAGAGCCTCGACATCTGGACCGCCCCCGAAGGCGAACTCGACGAGCTTCAGGGCACTGACGCAGCCGGCATCTCCGAGTACGCCACTGCGAACAACCTGACCCGAGCGGACACCATCGCGCAGGGCGACACGGTCGTCGTGCAGGTCTCCGCCTCCGGTCTCGAGGGCGCCCTTGCGGGTGACGAGACGCAGCTCTACAACGACACCTCGGCTGAGGGTCGACTGTTCAACCTCTCCTTCGAGCGACAGACCGGTTCGCTGAACACCGACGGCGAGATCGTCGACATCAGCGAGATCGGCACGAGCAACTTCGACGTCGTCTACGACGCCGAGGGTGACTCGCACTACGTCGTCATCGACGGCGAAGCCATCACCAACGCCTCGGAGTTTGAGGACTACGAGGACGGTGACGAGTACAAGGCGAACTTCACTGTCTTCGGTAACGACGATGGCAACGACATCGCCGACGACACCCAGTCCGTCAACTCGACGTTCGCCGTCGACGAGGCAGAGCTGGAACTTGACACGAACGCGGACGACGAGATCATCCTCGAAGCCGCGGCGGGTCAGGAAGTCAGCGGCACCACGAACCTCGCACCTGGTACCGAAGTCGAGGTCGTTCTCGACAGCGATACCAGCGGCGACCCGTTCGTCAAGTACCCGAACGCAATCGTCCAGCAGGACGGTAGCTACACGGCAGTCGCGGACTTCAGCGAGAACCAGGCCGGATCTGAGTTCACCGCTGAAGCCCGAGTCGACAACATCGAGTCCGACTCCTTCGACGGGCGGCTCACCGAGAGCACCCAGCCCGAAGTGACGCCGGGTAACAACACGGACACGGAAACGGAAACCGAGACGGAAACGGAGACCGAGACCGAGACCGAGACGACCACGACTGAGTCGATGGTCACCACGACCGAGTCGGGCGGAGCCGGCACGGCTGAAGAGACGACCACTGGCGGCAGTGGTCCCGGCTTCACCGCTGCACTGGCTCTGATCGCGCTCGTCGCGGCTGCGCTCCTCGCAGTTCGACGCGACAACTAACGGGACCGCCCCGTCCTGACTTTCGCATTTTTTTGCGTACTCGTCCGGTAGCGGCGGCTGTGTGCACGGGGCGCCCACGCTCGCCCAACGACAAAGCATTTAGGCCGGATTGGCAAAGATAGGGCCAATGAGTCTCCCCGTACTCCAGTCCACCATCGACGTCGGCGGGCTCTCGTTTGACCCGCTCGTGTGGTCGGGGCCCCTGATGTGGCTCGTGCTGGCGGCGTTTCTGGGCAGTGCACTGGTCCAGCGGTACGACAGGGAGTTTGCACGCCGTATCGCGGCCGGGGGGTGGGTGGTGTTCGGCGCGTTCTGGCTGGTCCTCGTCCCGCATTTCGCGCTGACACAGAAGAGCCTCATCGAAGGGGTCGGGAGTTTCGCGGCCGTTCCGCTGTCGGTGTACGCCGGCTACCAGCTGTATCAGGGCCGTGACTCGCTGTTCGTGCTGACCCGCGCGGTCGGCCTGATGGGGCTGGTGTACGTGCCGTTCATCACTATCGGCCCGCTGCGACAGGCCATGGTCGAGTTGGTCACCGACCAGACGGCGTTTCTGATGTCGCTTCTCGGGTTCGACCCGCTCGTGGTGGAGGGGTTCACCTACGACGGCGTCCAGATAACCGAAAAGCAGTACCCCTACGAGAGCACGTTCTGGTTCGAGGGGAACTCGAAGCCGATAACGTACAACATCTTGCTCGCCTGTACCGGCATGGGGAGCATCGCTATCTTCGCGGGCGGTATCCTGGCCGTGTCGGCGCCGTGGCGGCGCCGGCTCCGGGCCCTGGCGATGACGGTGTCGGTCATCTACGTGTTGAACCTGTTCCGGAACGTGTTCATCGCCGTCTCCTTCGGGCACCAGCGGATGCAGATATTCCCGGAACTGGTGATGACGGTGTTCGGGCTGGAGGACCCACAGATGGTGTCGTACTACGTCGCGGACCGCATCCTCGCACAGACGGGGTCGGTCGTCGTGCTGGTCGGTATCACCTATCTGCTCGTGCGTGAACTGCCCGAGATCACCGTCCTAGTCGAGGACCTGCTCTTTCTGGTGACGGGGACCGAGTACGACCTCGCGGCGGCGTTTGACTCCGGCGGGGAGTCCGACGAGGCGGCGGCCCCGAGTGACGACTAGTCGTCGGTGGCAATCGCCTGCAGGGCTTCCTCCTCTATCATGTGCCGGTCACCGGGAATCACCAGCAGGTGGAGCGGGCCGCCGAAGGTCCGGTCCGCGAGGTTTTCGAGCGTGTCGGCGACGACCAGCGGGTCGGGACTGCCGGCTCGGGCGACGACGACGGCGAGCAGGTCGGGAAACGCCGCGCTGAGGAGAGATGCGGCCCTGTCGGCCGTCATGTACGTGTCGTCGCTGTCCGACCAGTGCGGGTCGTCGACCTTGATATCGAGATAGACGAGCGTGTGGAGGTCGCGTGTGCGGTTGTCCTCGATGGTCGCGACGACGCTGTCGGGGACGCCGTCGCCGCCGTGAGCCTTCTCGAAGGGGAGCGTCGTCGCCTTCCCGAAGCGGTAGTTCTGGAGCCCGGTCAGCGAGCCCGCGGCGGTCTGTGCGGTGGTGCCGTGGACGATTCGCGTCTCGATGCCACGTTTCTCGGCACGCAGACGGAGGTCCGTGTGCGTCGTCGAGACCATCGTATCGCCGGCGGTCAGGAACGCGACGTCGGCCGACTCGGCGGCTTCGAGGACGGGCTCGGGGTCCTGTTCGATACCGGCGCGGTCGCGGACCTCGATGTCGGTGTCGTGGAACGATTCGAGCGAGTCGAGGTCGGTCCCGACGAGCCGGCTGGTGTAGAACTCCGCGAAGACGCGGTCGGCGTCCCGGATGGCGTCGCGTCCCGCGAGTGTGACCGAGCGCTCGTCGTAGAGGCCGAGGCCGACGAAAGTGAGCATACGCCGTCTCGGACACCGCGGGGGATAAAGGGCGCGAAGCGTCAGGCTTACCGCCGACGGCCGGGGAGAGTGGGTATGAGCGTCCCCTGCGTTCGCGTCTCCCGCGAGGAAGGCGAGGCGACTCGCCGGCGGCTGGCCGAGGCGGACCTCGTCGACGACGGCTACGATATCACTGTCGAGGACGGCGCGCTGTACGTCCCGGTGACAGACCCCTCGGCGGTGCCGGACACCTTCGAGGTCGTCGGCTTCGACGCGCCGGTCCGGGAGGGCCAGACGATGCCGGCCGACCGGCTTGGCTTCGAGCCGAGTTACGAGCGGCTGGGCGACCTCGTCATCGTCGACGAGGACGACCCCGACCGGGCCCAGCGGGTCGCCGACGCCATCGTGGCCTCGGACCTCCCGGTCGAGGGCGTGCTCAACCGCGCCTCCAAAATCAAGGGGACCGAGCGGGTCCGGGACTGGGAAATCCTGGCGGGTGACACCACCGAGGTCGTCCACCGGGAGTACGGCTGTGCGTTCGAGCTCGACCTCGCCGAGGTGTACTTCTCGCCCCGGCTGGCGACCGAACGCCACCGGGTCGTCGAGCAGGTCACGGCGGGCGAGCGGGCGTTCGATATGTTCGCCGGTGTCGGTCCGTTCGTCGTCCCGTTCGCCCGGCAGGGCGCCACCTGCGTCGGGACCGACATCAACGAACGGGCCATCGAGTACCTCCGACGGAACGCAGAGCGCAACGGCGTCGCCGACAGGGTCACGGCCGTCTGTGGCGACGTTCGCGAGGTCGCCGCGGAGTACGCCGGCTGGGCCGACCGCGTCGTGATGAACCTCCCGCACAGCGCCGGCGAGTTCCTCGACACCGCGGTCGAACTGGCCGGTGACGACTGTACGCTTCACTACTACGACATCCAGCCCGACACCGACCCGTTCGGGCCCGGGGAGCGGGCGATACGCGAGGCGGCCGAACCTGAATACAACGTCACCGTCGAGACCCGCCGGACCGTGCGGTCCTACGCTCCGGGCGAACACAACGTCGTTATCGACGCCCGGTTGCGCCGCTGAGCCCACTGGAGTGACAAAAGTTACGGTGGCCGCCGGTGAATCTCGAATCAACGGGACCGCTCGGTCCCTCGAACTACTATGTACCGGATACTCGTCCCCGTCGATACAGACCCGGACCGTGCCCGCGGGCAGGCCGCCTTCGTCGAGGAGCTGCCGACGTCCGCGGAGAACATCGAGGTCATCGTCACCCACGCGCTCCCGCCGGACGACGTGAAAGACCCCGACGACGCGGACGGCATCGAGCAGGTCGAGACGGTCCAGCTGGCGCGTGACTACCTCGAAGACCGCGGCTACGCGGTGACGCTCGCGGAGGGACGACTCCCGCCCGCCGACGGCATCCTCGACATCGCCGAAGAGCACGAGGCAGACCACATCGTCATGGGGTCGCGCAAGCGCTCGCCCACCGGAAAGGTCATCTTCGGAAGCGTCTCCCAGCAGGTCCTACTCGAATCGCCCGTCCCGGTCACCGTCGTCGGCACGAAATCGGCCTGACGGCGGCCTTGATTCGCAATCCTTATTGCGGTTATCGGCACTATCCTGTATTGTCGAGTGGCACACTGTGGACGTGCTGTCGCAACGAGTGCTTGGTCGAGTGTGCCAACGTGCCGGTGTAGCTCAGACTGGCAGAGCGAATCCTTCGTAAGGATTAGGCCGAGGGTTCAAATCCCTCCACCGGCTTTTCTGTGACGAACGAAAGTGAGGAGCGACGCAACCACGTGGGCGTTTGACCGTCCCGGCACGGAGCGACGCTGCGACCGAGCCGGCGGCAGTGCGGCTAGCCCCGCCGGCGGAACAGGGACAGTACCGCCACGACCAGACCGAGGACAGCGACGCCCGCTCCGAATCCGGAGCCAGTACCGCCGGTAGTCGTCGCCGTTCCGTTCGCCGTCCTCACGTCGGTGGGCGTTTCCTCGGTCGGCGCCGTCGCCGTGACCGTCTCACTCTCCTCCGGTGAGCGCGCCGTCTCTTCGGGAGTCACTGTCGAGGCCTCCGTCGTGGTCGGCTCCGTGGACGGCCGTTCCGTCGTCGTTGGCGTTCCGTCCGGACTGTTACCGTCTCCGCCGGTCGACGCCGCGGCACCGTCGTCGGCGTCAGCAGCATCCTCGCCGGCGTCATCGGCATCTTCGCCCGCGTCACCACCGGAACCGCCGCCGGCGCCGCCACCGGAACCGCCGCCGGCGCCGCCACCGGATGTACCGCCACCGTCGGTCGTTGACTCGACGCTGAGAGTGCCGCTGTCGACTGACGGCCGGACCCGCTGGCCGTCCGCGTCGTCCATCTCGACGACGGAGACGCTCAGCGACGTGTTCCCCGGTGTCGTTCCCGCCAGCGTTACCGTCGCGAGCGTGACGTCCGTCGCGTTCCGACCGGGTGCGCCCTGTACGTTGGCCGCCTCCAGCACGACGGAGGCTTTGTCGGCGCTCACGTTCGGCGGTTCAGTCAGCTCGAAGGCGCCGGGGTAGGTCGCGCCGGTGACGTTCCCGACGGAGCCGGAGCCGAGCCCGAATTCGAGCTCGTACCCGGTGAGCCCGGACGGCGCGCTGGACAGTTCGATAGCGACGGTGGCGGCGTCGCCCGCCTCGACCGTTGCGTCCGCGACGGTCACCGTCGGGTCCGCGTCGCTCCGCTGCGTGATGGCCCCACCTGCCGAGGCCGCAACGACGACTACGGAGACGAGGGCGAACAGGCCGATGGACCGCGTTGTCGTCGCCGTCATCTCAGATGCTGTCGAACAGCGCACGCACGTCGTCGTAGTCCGTTCGACCGTTTTCGTTGAAGTCATAGCAGGTCGCAGAGAGGCTATCCTGCTCGTCGAACAGGAGAACGACGTCCTGGAAGTCCAGTCGTCCGTTGCCGTTGAGGTCCTCGTAGTCGCCGTCGCCGTCGGGGTCGGTCGGTGCGGGCAGCGACGGTCGCACCGGCCCACAGCGCTCGACGGTGACCGACCCGCCCTCGGTGACCGGGGTGATCAGGTCACCCGAATCGTCGTCTATCTGGTCGACCGTGAGCGACAGGTCGGTCGTGCCCGCGCCCACGCCGTCGATGGTGACGGAGCCGAGTGTGACGTTCGCGTCGCCGGGGTCGACGCTCTTGTTCACGTCAGTCCCGACGAGCGTCGCGCTGGCGGCGCTATCCAGCGTCACCGCGCTGAGCGTGAACGTCGGGTCGACCGCGGCCCCCTCGATGCTCGTGACGTTCGCGTCCCCGGCGGTGACGCTGACGTTGAAGCCGCTCAGTCCGTCCGGCACGGCAGAGAGGCTCACGTTCACTGTCGCGGTGTCGTTGGCCGTGACCGTCGCGTCCCCGACCGAGAGCACCGGCCCCTCGGGCTCGCTCGGTTCGACGGTGATGAACACCGTCGCGGTGTCAGCTGCGCCAGCACCGTCTTCGATTCGGTAGTCGAAGCTGTCCTCGCCGGTAAAGCCCGCAGCGGGCGTGTACTCGACGGTGCCGTTGTCCAGCGAGGCAGTACCGTTGGCGGGCTGGCTCGACACACCCGTCACGGTGAGCGTGTCGCCGTCGGGGTCGGTGTCGTTGGCCAGCAACTCCGCGGTGTCGATGGCCAGGGTCGCGTTCTCGGTCGTGTTCACGCTATCGTCGCTGGCCGTCGGAGCACTGTTGTCCGCCTCTTTGCCGACGGTGATGGTCACCGTCGCGGTGTCCGTCGCGCCGAAGGAGTCCTGCATCTCGTAGACGAAGCTGTCTTCGCCGGTGAACCCGTCGTCGGGCGCGTACTCGAAGCTCCCGTTGTCGAACGTGAGCGTTCCGTTCGCTGGCTCACCGATGGAGCCGACGACCGAGAGCCTGTTGCCGTCGGGGTCGTCGTCGTTCGCGAGCAGCGTCGCCCCGTCGATGGTCAGCGGCGTGTTCTCGGTGGTGCTCAGGGTGTCGTCACGCGCAGTCGGTGCCGTGTTCGGATTCCGCGTGCCCGGCGAGAGCACGGGATAGCCGTCGGGCCGGGTCTCCCAGGTGACGACGAAGTCGAAGCCCGTCATGTTCGTCGGGGCGGCCGTCCCGGTCATCTGAGCCGTCGTCAGGCCGGTGCCTGCGGCTGAGTCTGCCTGTCCGGTCGCCTGCGTGTCCCAGTACGAGTACACTGTTCCGGTACTGCCAACAGCGCCGACGAGTCCCCCGGTCTCGGAATCGCCCGAAACGTTCGCGACTGCGTAGGTCCGGTTGAGTACGTCAGTGGCGTTGTCATCGATAGTTCCGACGAGGCCACCGACCTGACGGCTCCCAGTGACGCTCCCGGTGGCGTACGCATCTACCACCCGGGCACTGGACGACCCGATGGTACCGACGAGGCCACCGACGGACTGCGTTCCGGTTACGGTCGCGTTTGCCGTCGCATATCGGGCGTCGCCGCCGAGGGAGCCAACCAGACCGCCGACTGACGTGTTGCCACGGACAGTGCCGTCGGCGGAGACGTTCCGTAGCTCGGAACCGGTAGTGCCGGCCAGTCCACCGACGTTAGTCGACCCAGTTACGGTGGCGCTAGCCGAAGAGTTCTCGACGGAGGGTCTCGCGTAGTATCGGTTCGTACTGGAGGCTCCGACGAGGCCACCGACGTTCTCGCTCCCGGTGACTGTCGCAGTCGACCGGGAGTCAACGATGGGTGCGCGGTAGAGCCCGACAAGCCCCCCAACGTTGTTGCTCCCATTGACAGACCCGCTCGACGAGGACCCTCTGACGCTGCCGAAGAGTCTAGACGCGGTTCCGACGAGTCCGCCCACCTGCGTATCGCCGGTTACCGTGGCCTCGCTAGTGCTGTTGATCACCTTGCCGTATTCGGTCTCGCCGGCGACTCCGCCGACGGTCTCGTCACCGGAAACTGTCGCAGTGGACGAGACATTGCGGAGGTCAGTCGTGTCGTATCTGACCCCGCCGTCGTAACCGACGATTCCACCGACCCGTTCAGTCCCACGAACGGTGGCGCTAGAAGTCGAATTCCGTAGCGGTGCTCTGTTCTCTCCGACGAGGCCGCCAACACTCTCGGTACCGTTGACCGTGGCCGACGACGAGATGTGGCGCACACTGGCCTCCCTATCTGCCACATCGCCCGCGACGCCTCCGACGAATGTGTCCCCGTCGATGGAGCCGCTAGTGGACAGGTTGGCCAGGTCCCCCAACTCGACGGCCCCGACGATACCGCCCACGTTATCCTCGCCGGTGATATCGGCCGCCACGATACGCAGATTTCTGACCGTACCGCTGCTACTCGCGAACAGGCCGACGTCATCTTCCCCCGGCCTGTCTATCGTGAGGCCGCTGATGGTGTGTCCCTCACCGTCGAAGGTCCCGGAAAATTTCGAGTCCGAACTGGCGGTACCCACTGGGTCGAACCCTTTCCGGGCGTTCCACTTGGCGGTCTCCGATGCGTCGACGTCGTTCCCGAGGACGTACGAGGCACTCGTGTCGTCCTCCATCGACTGCAGCTCGGAGGCGTTGGTGATGACGTAGGGGTCGTCGTCGGTTCCGGACCCGGAGAGATCACTGACATTGACGTCGGTGACGTTCGACACGGACTGAACGTCGACGGTCACCGTGGCGATGTCCGTCGCGCCCGAGCCGTCCTCGACCTCGTAGACGAAGGTGTCATTTCCGAAGAATCCTTCGCCGGCGGTGTACTCGAAGGCGTCACCGGTGAACGTGAGCGTCCCCTCCGACGGCTGACTCACCGCCCCGGTGACGATGAGCGTATCGCCGTCGGGGTCCGTGTCGTTTGCGAGGAGCGTATCGGTCTGTATGACGGTCGTGGTGTTCCCGCCGGCGGTCACGGTGTCCGGATTCGCGGTGGGCGCTGCGTTCGTGTTCCCTGCCGCTGTCAGGTCTGTGTTGCCCGCCTGTGTCGCGTCCGTGTTGCCCGCCTGTGTCGCGCCGATGCCGGGCGCCGCGAACACGGAGAAAACCATCAGCGCCGAGAGGACGACGGCGCGGACTTTCATAGCTGTCCCCCTCCCGCTGGCACCGATAGACTGGTCGCGACGGAATCCCGGTTTCCGGAGACCAGTCGATTCGTTCGATCGCTCTCAGATAACTGTGTGTCGGCGACACGACCAAGTGGAACGCAATCCATACTAACCTTTCAAAACATAAATTAATGTAATCTATGCATGATTATTATTGCCGAATAAAAGGCCAGCGAGCGAGACGGAAACCGCAGGTCCTGATTGTGGCAGCGACAGAGTACGGCTCGACGGTACGATATCCGTGTCCGACCGTCCTCCACCGACTGCACCAGACGAGCGCTCCGCAGGTGGCTACCGAGAGAGTGCCACTACAGGTAGTCCCGGAGCACGGCGCCGAAGCCGGCGGCGCCGATGGCGAACGTGACGAGACCGCCGATACCGGTCAGCGTGAGGACGCCGTTGATAGCCGCGCCGGCGAACAGCGGCTTCGTCCAGCCGTCTTCGCGGCCGACCAGCCGCGCCCCGATAGCGAGGTAGGCGATGGACGCCCCGACGACCCAGACGACGTAGGCGACGAGCACCAGTGGCAGGGCGACGACGATACCGACGATAGTGAGCACCAGCACGAATATCACGAGCACGAGCAAGCCGAGCGAGACGAAGCCGTAGATGAACGACCCGACGGGCTCCTCCAGCAGTGTGGCTATCTTCCGCTCGGTGTACGCCGGGGCGACGGCGACCAGAATCGCCCCGACGACGAGCGTCGACAGGAAGGCGCCGACAGCGGTGCCGGTCAGCCCCACGTAGCCGGGGACGTCGACGCCGAACTCGGTGCTCAGCTGGAGCACCGCCAGCCACGACAGAGGACCGACGTTCATACACACCGGAACTCGGTCGGCAGTGAAAACAGTTCCTTCCGCGCCGACAGTCGGCGTGTCAGGGCGTGATGACCGCGCGCCCGTCGATTTCGCGATGTTCGAGTTTCACCGCCACGTCGTTTATCGCTTCGAGGTCGTAGCGGGTGGTCTCGAGTTCGACCGCGCCGCGCTCGACGAGCGCGACCAGTTCCTGAAGCTCGGCGTAGCGGCCGACGATGTTCCCCTGATACGCGAACTCGCCGTTGACGAGCGCCTGGGCGGGCTCGTGGATGTGGCCGCCGTAGCCGATGATGTGGTGGTCGCCGCCAGCGGCGACGACCTCCGGCGCGAGCGCGGTGGTCTCGTCGGCGCCGACGAAATCCAGTACCTGTGCCGCGCCGACGCCGTCGGTGATACCCTCGATTTCGTCGGCCACGTCCTCGCTCGTGGGGTCGATAGTGTAGTGGGCGCCCAGATCGCTGGCGAGGTCACGCGCCGACGCCTTGATATCGACGGCGACGATGTCGGCGGCGCTCATCGCGTCGAGACACTGCAGGCCGATGTGGCCCAGCCCGCCGACGCCGACGACGACGGCGGCGTCACCGGGGTCGAGCTCGCGAACGGCCTTCTTCGCGGCGTGGTACGCCGTGATGCCGGCATCGGCGTGGGGCGCGATGTCCGCCGGGTCGATGCCGTCGGGCAGCGGGACGACCGACCGCTCGCTCGTGTGGAGTTGGTCGGCAAAGCCCCCGTCGGTCGTCAGCCCGTTGAAGGCGTCGTTCTCGCAGTACATCGTCTCGCCCTGCCGGCACGGCCGACAGGTGCCACAGGTCTGGACGGGGTGGCAGACGACCTTGTCGCCTTCGGAGACCAACTGGACCTCGTCGCCGACCGCGACGACGGTGCCGGCGTTCTCGTGGCCGAGCGTCATCGGCAGCGGCTGTGGGACATATGGCTCCCACATCCCCTCGATGATGTGGTTGTCCGTCTGACACCAGCCCGCGCCTTCGACTTCGACGATGACGTCGTCGCTGTCTGTCACCGCCGGCGCGTCGACCTCGTCTATCGAGAGCCCCGCTTCCATGTCGTCCGTGTACTCGTGGAGTCTCGCTGCTCGCATAGGGAAATATCAACTATTGATTATTATAAAACTGGGCCGTTAATTTCGCAGCCGAGCGGTCGAACGCCGCGCTCGGCCGGGGTTAGTGTGTAAGCACCAGCAGGCGCTCGTCGGTTCGGGCGAGACAGAACGACGTGCCCGGCTCCCCGAAACTGCCTGTTCGGTGCTCGGTGACCAACAGCCGCTCGAAGGGGTCGCCACAGGCCGGACAGCCAAACCCTTCGCGGTTTTCGAGGGTCATCGTCCCCCGGTCCTGTTTCAGCAGCTTCAGCCCGTGGCGGTAGTCGTGGACGTCGAAGCCGTCGCTGACGTCTAGCTGCTCCATAGTCCGTAGAAGTCGCGGCGGCGCTTAAGCCTTAGACCAGGTTCGCGCCGACGTAGAGGACGACGACGAGGAACACCCACACCACGTCGACGAAGTGCCAGTACATCGAGGCCGTCGAGACGGAGGTGTGGCGCTCGGCGGAGTACTGCCCGTAGTAGCCCCGCAGGAAGACGATGCCCAGCAGGACGGCGCCCATCGTGACGTGGAGGCCGTGCAGGCCGGTCAGGCCGTAGAACGCCGAGCCGTAGATACCACCGGTGATGGTGAAGCCCTTGTGGACGATGAACTCGTAGTACTCGTACACTTGGCCGCCGATGAAGACGATTCCGAGGAGCAGCGTCACGGCCATGAGTTTCAGGAAGCCCGAGCGGTTGCCGTTACGCAGGGCGACGTGGCTGAAATGCAGCGTCACCGAGCTGATGATGAGGATGATCGTGTTGACCAGAACGAGTGAGCCCCACACCTCCGGGATGTCGGCCGCGAGCCAGACGTCGGTGCCACGGACGAAGAAGTAGTAGACGAAGCCGGCCCCGAAGGTCGCGACCTCGGACCCCAGGAACAGCAACATCGCGAACTTCAGCGTCCGACCGGAGTGGTGGTCGGTACCCCGCTCCCAGAAGTCGGAGACGAACGCGTGATACAGCCACCCGTAGATGCCGGCCAGAAACAGGCCGATGCTGCCGACCGTGACGCCGGCACCGATGGTGGTGCTCACCAGTGCGCTCTCGCCCATCGAGAGGACCAACAGCGCCGCCCCGACGTAGATGCCCGACCCACCGACGGCCGTGATGAAGGGCCACCAGCTCGCCTCGCCGAAGCCGTGTGGCCAGTCCTCCGTCGCCGGGAGGTGGTGCTCGTGGCCTCCCTCGTGTTCATCCGATGTGCTCATATCGGCTCCTTACGGGCGGATTACTAAAAGCCCATCCCATTGGCGCGGAGGAGGTGGCGATACCAGAGCGGACCGGCGTGTGGAGCGTCCCTTGCTTTGGCCGCTCCGATGTCGGAAGCTACACGGGGACGAGGCACCTACGCCCGCTGATGACAGCGCGCCGACGCCGCGTCGCCGGGGGAGTGGTGGGAACGCTCTGTGCGCTCCTCGCCGTCGGGACCGCGACGGCCCACGGCGGGAGCCTCGCCGGGGGCGGCCGCGAATCGCTGACGATTCCGACGTGGCTGTTTCTCTCGACCGGGGGAGCCGCCGTCGGAGCCTCGTTCCTGCTCGCTTCCTTCGTCACCGACCGCTCGTTCATCGCCAGTCTCCACGACTGGGGGCGGCCACTCGTCGCGAGCGACTCGCGGCTTCCGGAGTTCGCCGGCCGCGCCATCGGCCTTGCGGGTTTCGTGACCGTCCTGGTAATCGGCTTCGTCGGCCCGACGACCCCGCAGACGAACCTCGCCATCCTGCTGGTGTGGGTCGGCTGGTGGGCGGGGCTGGCGATGACGACGTATCTCGTCGGCAACAGCTGGCGCGTGCTCAACCCGCTCGACACCGTCGCGATGGCCCTCCCGTCGCTCGGGAGACCCTATCCGGACCACGTGGGCGCCTGGCCCAGCGTGGTCGGTCTGCTGGCGCTGATATGGCTCGAAGTGGTGAGCCCGCTGGCCGACGACCCGCGGCTGCTGGCGACGGCCGTACTGGGCTACAGCGTCTTCACGCTCGCCGGTGCGGTCGTGTTCGACCGCGAGACATGGTTCCGGGAGGCCGACCCGGTCGAACGGGTCTTTCGCTACTACGGGCGGGTCGCACCAATCGGCTACGACGACCGAGGGCTCCGCCTTCGGCTGCCCGGGATGGACCTCTCGACGCCGCGGCTGGTCGACGGCCGCGACGAAGTGGCCTTCGTCGTCGCCCTCCTGTGGGGGACCACCTTCGACGGCCTCGTGACGACGCCGGCCTGGCGCGACCTGACGGGACCGCTGGTCGACGCGGGGCTCCCGCCCCAGCTGCTGTACCCGCTCGCGCTCGCCGCGGGCTTTCTGCTCTTTCTCGGGGCCTACCGGTTCGCCGTCCGGCTGGGCCGCCAGAGCGCGGAGACCTACCTCGAACCGGACGCCCTCGCACAGCGGTTCGCGCCGCCGCTGCTGGCCATCGCCGCGGGCTATCACTTCGCACACTATCTGGGCTACTTCCTCGTGCTCGCCCCGGCGCTGTGGGTCGCGCTGCTGTCGCCCCTCTCGGACCCCGGCGCGGTCCCCATCTACGACCCGCCGGGGTGGTTCGGTGGCGTCGGCATCGCCGCCGTCGTCGTCGGCCACCTGGTGGCCATCTGGGTGGCCCACGCCGCCGCGTACGACGTGTTCCCGTCCCGGCTGCAGGCGGTCCGCTCGCAGTACCCCTTCATCGCCGTGATGGTGTTCTACACGATGACGAGCCTGTGGGTCGTCTCCCGACCGGAGGTGCCGCTCCCGTACCTATGACCGACGACGCCTACGACGTGCCCGACGGCGCACCGGCCTACGAGTGTCGCTACTGCGGTCGCCCGTTCGCCCGCGAGGAGTGGCTCGCGCTCCACCGCGGCCTCGACCACCCCGAGCGGCTCGACGACGAGGAGGTCACGGCGTTCCGGGCGGCCCACGAGGCCGAGGAGTCCGAACTGGGAAGCTTCCGCCTCCGGGCGCTGGGCGCGCTGGTCGTGATATACTTCTGTCTGTTGATGATCTACGCGCTGGTGTGAGCGGGCCGGAGAACTGCCCCCGCGCCGCGAGTCGTCAGTTCCCGCCGTGTTCGATGCCGCCGAGCATCTCGTCGACGGTCGCTTCCTCGTCCATCCGTTCCGGGTGGACCGCGACGGCGATGACGGCGTCGCCCTCGTGTTCGAAGCTGGTCACGTGGACCCGCACCTCGACGTCCCGCCCGACCATCGACGTCGTCCCGGTGAACTCGCTGACGTTACGCGACTCGCCGAGCGACTCGGCGGTCCGGTTGCCCCGCTTTTCGAGGTCACCTATCTGGCCGGTCTGGTCGGCCACCTCTTCGAGTACCCGCTCGTTAGACCAGCTCGCAGCCGGATTGAGCGTCCGGCCGGCTACGTTCGCCCCCGGCGAGGACAGGAGGACGAACCGGGCGGGCCCGGACGCGACCGTCCCGTTCTGTACTGTGGCCGCCGGGCTCTCGGTCCCCGTGGTCGGCTCGACCGTGCCGTTCTTCCCGTACCGCGTCACTTTGTTTACAACGCGGATACTCCGCTCCTGCCCGACGAAGGTCACGTTCCGGGTACTCGACCGCTCGGTGGCGCTGTTCTCCTCGTAGCCCGTCGATTCGAGCGTGCTCTCCTCGACCGTCGCGTTACTGGCCTCGAACTCGACGGTCTCGCCGGTGACGAGACCGATACAGCCCGAGGCGACGACGAGCATCGCAACGACCGCTGTCAGGAGTGAGCGTCGCATACGGACGACAGGCGAGCCCGCCGTGATAAGTTTCGTGGCCTCTCGGCGGTCGAAGGCCGGTTGCGGGCCGACCGGCCCGCCTCAGTCGGAGCCCGATAGCCGGTAGGTCGGTCCCTCGTCGGTGTCCTGTACCTCGACGCCCATCGCTTCGAGCTCGTCGCGGAGCTCGTCGGCGCGCTCGTAGTTGCCCGCGGCCCGCTCGTCTTCCCGGGCCTGCAAGACGAGTTCGACGAGTTCGCCCGCGAGCGCCACGTCGCCCCCGTCGCCGCTCTCGCCGAAGGTGAGACCGAGGACACCGCCGCCGAACTCCTCGAAGGTCTCGACGGCCCGCCGGAGCGCCACGTAGTCGTACGCCTCGTGGTCGTCGACGTACGCGTTGAGGGTCCCGGTGAGGTCAAGCAGCGCGGTCATCGCCTCACGGGTGTTGAAGTCGTCGTTCATCGCCGTCTCGAACCCCTCGCGGGCGGCCGCGACCGCGTCCCGGAGCTCGTCGTGGGTCGTCGTGGCGTAGGCGTCGACGTCGTCGCAGGCCGCCACCGCCCGCTCGTAGCCCCGCTGGAGGCGGTCCCAGCGTTCCTCGGCCTCGCCGATGGTCTCCTCGCTGAACGTGGCCCGCGAGGTGTACGCCGTCGACAGCAGGAACGTTCTGAGCACGTCCGCGCCGAACTCGGCGACGGCCTCGGAGACGGTGAAGAAGTTCCCCAGCGAGGAGGACATCTTCTCGCCTTTCGTCTCCAGCAGGCGGACGTGGAGCCAGTAGTCGGCGAAGCGCTGCCCGGTGGCGGCCTCGCTCTGGGCCACCTCGTTCTCGTGGTGAGGGAAGACGAGGTCCTGTCCGCCGACGTGGATATCGATGGTCTCGTCGAGGTGGGCCATCGACATCGCCGAACACTCGATGTGCCAGCCGGGCCGGCCCTCGCCCCACGGCGAGTCCCAGGTCTGGGCCGTCTCGCAGGCCTCCTCGGCGGGCGCGGCCTCCGGGTGCTGATGGTCGGCGATATCCTCGGGGGCGACGCCCCCGGCCTTCCAGAGCGCGAAGTCCGCGGGGTGGCGCTTCTCGCTCTCGGCGTCGGTGCCCTGGGCCTCGATGTCGTCGACGGTCTGGTTCGAGAGCTTGCCGTAGTCGTCGAAGCTGGTCACGTCGAAGTAGACCGAGCCGTTGGTCTCGTAGGCGTGTCCGCCCTCGACGAGACGCTCGACCAGTGCGACGATTTCGGGGACGTGTTCGGAGACGCGCGGGTACACTTCCGCACGAGACAGGTTCAGCGACCGCATGTCCGTGATGACTTCCTGGACGTAGTGGGCCGCGACGTCGGCCTCGCTCTCGCCGTCCTCGCCGACGCGGGCGACGATCTTCTCGTTGACGTCGGTGAAGTTCTCGACGTGACGCACGTCGTAGCCCAGCCAGTCGAGCCAGCGACACATGACGTCGACGTGGACCCACCCTCGGGCGTGGCCCAGATGGGGCGGGTCCGACGTGGTCAGCCCGCAGTAGTACAGCAACACCGAATCGGGGTCGCGTGGCTCGAACGGCTCCGTCTCGCCGGTTAACGTGTTCGTCACGCGCAGCGTCATTACCTGTGTTCTCTCTATCGGGCCGCTTCAAAGCGTCGGAACGATTCGTCTGACTCGTGTGCTCGCGGCTGTTGCCGGGCAGAACGTCCCCCTCGCCGGCTGGGTAGCGAGCTACCGACCGACGGTGCCCTCGACGACGCGCACGGCGTCCGGACCGCCTCGCCGCTTGACGACGACCACCAGCGTCCCGTCGCCGACGCCGGCCGCTTCGACGGCGATGTCCGCCGCTCGCAGCCGACCGAGCACGTCGCCCAGCGCCGCTGGTGAGAGGTCGCCGCTCGCGACGACGCCGGTGAGCGACCCCGTCCCGTCGGTAAAGCGGGCGTCACCGACCGAGAGAAGCGCGTCGCCGTCGCCGCTCCGGCCCAGCCCGCTCCGCATCGAGACGCGCGCCTCGCTGTCGTGGGCCGGCCCGTCGGGCAGTTCCTCGGCGAACCGGCGCAGGGCGGTGGCGACGGCGTCCGTGTCCCCCTCGACGCCGAGCTGTCGGGCGGCGGCGGTGTAGTTGACGACGCCGGCCCGGAGCGCGTCGTAGAGGAAGGGGCGCTCGCGGACGGCGTCGCGGGTGGCAGCGGCGAGTGACATATGGGAGAACGCGGGCGTCGGAGACACAAAAGCGTAGCCGATGTCGCCAGCGAAGCCCCTAAGAGCGATTCGTTCCAAGGGTCCCGCATGGAGCAAGCGCTCGTCATCGCGGCCCACGGCTCGCATCTGAACGCCGAGTCGAGCACGCCGACCTTTACCCACGCGGACACCATCCGCGCGACCGGCGCGTTCGGCGAGGTACGGGAGTCCTTCTGGAAGGAGGAGCCCCACTTCCGCGAGGTGCTCAGAACGGTCGACGCCGACGAGGTGTATCTGGTCCCGCTTTTCATCTCCGAGGGGTACTTCACCGAGCAGGTCATCCCGCGGGAGTTCCGCCTGGACGAGTGGGACCCCGAACTGTGGGACTCGGACGGAACGAGCGCGAGCCACGCCACGCTGACCGCCGAGGACACGGGCCAGACGGTCCACTACTGTGGTCCCGTGGGCACCCACGACTCGATGAGCGACGTCATCGTCCAGCGCGCGAAGTCGGTCACCGACGACCCCGACGTGGGTGAGGGGTTCGGCCTCGCCGTCGTCGGTCACGGCACCGAGCGCAACGAGAACTCCGCGAAGGCCATCGAGTACCACGCCGACCGCATCGCCGGGATGGACCGCTTCGACGAGGTAAAGGCGCTGTTCATGGACGAGGACCCGGAGGTCGACGACGTGACGGAGTTCTTCGAGAGCGAGGACGTGGTCGTCGTCCCGCAGTTCATCGCCGACGGCTACCACACCCAGGAGGACATTCCCGAGGACATGGGGCTGTGCGAGGACTACCGCGACGGCTGGGGCGTCCCCGAGACTGTCGAGGGCCACCGAATCTGGTATGCGGGCGCCGTCGGGACCGAGCCGCTGATGGCCGACGTGGTGCTGGAGCGGGCGGCCGACGCCGGCGCGGACGTGAGCGCGGCCATCGAGCAGGTCCGCGGCGAGACGGACGGCGCGAGCGCGACCGGGGACTGACATCCCTTGGCGGCGGCAACAGCCGACCGAATCAGCTAGCTTTTTTCTCGGGAGTCCCGTGGTCCGGTATGGACGAGGACCCGGTGGACGCGCTGGTGGCCACTGCGCCGGACGGCATCGATTTCGACGGCCTCCGTGTCGGAGCGGGGACGGACGGCTACACGTTCGAGACGCCCGACCGCGCGGAGACGGGGCTCGACGAGGCCGGCCTCCGCGAGGCCGCGGCCGCGTCGCCTTACGTGGGGAACTGGTACTTCTGGCACGCGGTCGCCCCGCAGACCGACGCCCGGTGGGACTTCCTCAGGTGGCTCGAAGGGAGCGCCGAGCACGCGGTTCCGGAGCGGTACGACGCCCTCGACGACGGGCTCGCGACCGAGTGGGGCCAGCTTCGCGTCACCGTCTCGCTCGATGGCACGGCGGGGCGTCGCTACGGCCTCCGGCACGTCGACGACGCCGAGACGCCCGCGTCGGACCTGACGGCTCACGAGGACCCCCTCGACGCCCGCGAGCTCGCAAAACGCGACGACGACGGTGACTACCGGCCGCTCAAGACCGCGCCGTCGCTCCGGACGGGGTGGCAGTTCCCGGCGCTCGGTCCCGCCGACCTCGTCGAGGCCGTCCACGCCTTCTACCCGGCGACGGTCCAGAACTGGCACCGCGAGCGCGAGGGCGCGCTTGATATCACCCACTGGCACGAGACTGTCGAGCGCCAGACCGGTATCTACGGCGTCGTCCGGACGTGGGACCGCGGCGAGGGGTACGAACACGTCAACTGGGTCGCCGAGGCCTGCTGTGACGACTCCCAGTGTCTGAAACGCCGCGAGTGGCAGTACGACGAGGAGACCGAGCTGGACGTCGCGGGCGGCGACGGCGAGTTCCCCTGCCGGGAACCGTGTTCGCTCGTCATCGCGGCCGCGCGCCAGTGGACGAAACTCGAAGGCGAACAGACCCGGACCTACGAGTTCGAGCTGACGCCGAGCGAGAAAGAGCAGATAGAGGCCATCGTCGACGCCGTCGCGGACGGCGAGAGCGAGGACATCCGCGAAGCCGACGTCTACGACGGGGCGAACCGCTACCGCGCCCGCTTTCTCCGGGCGAAGCTGTTCGACGAGGAGGGCAACCTCGCCGGCGTCGAGACCGACGACTAAACGGCGCGGTTGACCGCCATCGCGGCGACGACGCCGCCCGCCCCGAGTGCGACGACGACCAGCATCGCGCTGCGGTCCTCGGTCACGACGCCCGTGGTGAGGCCCAGCACCGACAGGACCACGGCGCCGACCGCGAGGGCACGCCGTTCCGCCGGTCGGAGTCCGCCCGATGCGTCCCGTTCCGGCACCGACTCTCCGTCTCCCTGTTCGGGCATCGACTCGCTGTCTCCCCGCTCCGCGTCACTACTCCCGCGACGGGGTTGCTCCCCTTCGACGGCGGGTTCGCTGTCCGACGACCCGGTTCCCTCGGCTGTCCCGGCCGCCCCGTCGTCTCCCTGATTCAGTTCGAGTGTCCAGGTCTGCTCGTCGTCTCTCTCGGTCGAACTGACCTGACCCGAGTCGGATGATTCGGGCCGCTCGGGAGTTCCCGATAACTGCCGGGCCATCTGGACCGCTCTTTCGGTGTCGGGCCCGGTTGCCTCGACAGTCGTCTCGGTCTCGACAGGTTCGGTCAGGCGGACCTCGACGAGACGGGTGTTCGCCCCGTGGTCCGTAATCACCCTCAGATTCCCGTGTGCGGCGTCCGACCCAGTCCGCGCGACGGTGACGCGGCGCTCGGTCCCACCGGCGACGTGGTGGTTCGGGGCCTCGACGGCCAGCTGGTCCGAGAGCGCGTCGTCAAGCTGCAGCGTGACGTGTGTCGCCCCGCCGTAGTTGAGCAGCACCACGTCGAAGCTCTCGCTCGTCTCGTAGCTGTCGGGCACACCGAGGCTATGGAGCCCCTCGGAATTGACATGGATAGGCAGGGCTTCAGACACTATTTTACCGTCTAAAGCGGTAAAATAAAAACCACACGGAGTGGTACGACGGGGAGCGTCTCGCGGGTCAGTCCGCGTCTGCGCACAGTAGCCAGTGAAAAGCGATGCCTCTCCGACCACGCGACAGCGGTACGGTTAGTCGGTGATTCGTTTCGCTCGGCACTACCGGTGCCCCGGCGACGGCTAGTCGCCCCGTCCCACGGCGACAGCGGCGACGAGCCCGGCGGCCGCGAGCACCACGACGGCGACGGCGACGAGGGGATTCCGGGCGACTGCACCGGCGACCGCGGCGAGGAACACGACCAAGAGAAGCGCGGCCACGAGCGGCACCCGGCGGTCTGCGAGCAGTGACGACCCGCCGGGGTCCGGTCGCGGCTGTGGCTTCGTCAGTTCTTCACCCACCTCGACCGGTTCGTCGGTGTAGACCGGTTCGGTGAGTTGCACGTCGACCAGACGCGTCGTCGCCCCGTAGGCGGTGACGAGCTTCAGATTGCCGCGAGCGGTCCCGTCGGCGGTTCGGGTCACCCGGACGCGCCGCTCGTCCCCGCCCTCGACGTGGTGGTTCGGCGCCTCCACGGCCGCCTGTTCGGAGAGCGCGTCGTCGAGGTGGATGTGGACGTGTGTCGATTCGCCGTGGTTGACCAGCACCACGTCGAAGCTCTCGCTCGTCTCGAAGCTGTCGGGGACCGCTAGCCCGTGGAGCTCCCCGCGGTTAACATGGACAGTCAGGGCGTCTGGCACCCTAGCATGTCGGCAGCGACGAAAGAAAAAGGTTCAGGCGCTACGCGGGGGCCTCTTCCCGCATGTCCGGCGGGAGGAGGTTCGGAATGCCGTCCTCGATGGGGAACTGCTCGCCGCATTCGGTACAGACGAGCGTGCCCGCGAGAATCTCTTCGCCGTCGCGCTCGGAGACATCGAGGTCGAGGTCGTGTTTGTCCAGCGGACAGCAGATGATGTCCATCAGGTCCTCTTTCATACCCGAGCGTCGGGCCGGTGGGAATAAAAGGATACTGTCTGCCGGAGCCCTAGAAGGGACGCTCGCGGACGATGGTCTCGCCGCGGCCGGGGCCGACGCCGATGGCGTAGGCCGGCGTGTCGAGTTCGGTCTCGATATACTCTATGTACGCACGCGCGCTCTCGGGGAGGGCCTGGTACCCGTCGCTCGCGACCTCGGCCCAGTCGACCTCGGGCCAGCCGTCGAAGCTCCGGTAGTTGGCCGTACAGCGGCCCCATTCCTCGGTGGTGGCCGGCAGCGTCAGCAGCTCCTCGCCGTCGAGCGTGTACGAGTGACCGACCTCGACCTCGTCCAGGCCCGCGAGCACGTCGAGGTGGTTGATAGCGAGCCCGGTGAACCCGGAGACACGCGCGGCGTGGCGGAGCATCGGCATGTCGAGCCAGGCGACCCGACGGGGTCGGCCGGTGACAGTGCCGTACTCGCCGCCCTCCTCGCGGATGTCGGTGGCCAGTTCCTCGTTCTCGCCCTCGCCCTGCTCCTCGTAGCCCGGCGTGTCACCGACGACACCGCCCAGCTCCGTGGGCAGCGGACCGCTGCCGACGCGGGTGAGGTAGGCCTTGACGATACCGATTACCTCGCCGCCGCCGACGACGCCGGGGCTGAGGCCCGTCCCCGTGGTGGCGCCGCCCGCGGTCGGGTTCGAGGACGTGACGTATGGGTAGTTCCCGTGGTCGATATCGATGGTGGTGCCTTGCGCACCCTCCAGCATCACGTTCTGACCCTCGGCCATGGCCTCGGTGAGGAAGACGCTGGCGTTGACCGTCATCCCCTCGGTCTCGAAGCGTTCGCCGTACTCGCGGAACTCCTCGAAGAGCGCGTCCACGTCGAGTGCGTCGGGATCTTCGAGGTCCGCCACGTCGACGCCGTAGACGTCCTCGACGACGGCCCGCTTCTGCGGGACGATGTACTCCAGTCGCTCCCGGAGCACGTCGTCGTCCAGCAGGTCACCGGCGCGAATACCGCGCCGGCCGGCCTTGTCCTCGTACGTCGGTCCGATACCTCGACCCGTGGTGCCGACCTCGCTGTCGGACTCGCTCTTTACTTGCTCCTCGATACCGTCCAGTACGCGGTGGAACGGGAAGATGATATGCGCGCGCTTGGCGATACGCACGTCCGGCTCCAGACCGCGCTCCTGTAGCGTGTCTAGCTCGTCGAACAGTGTTCGCGGGTTGACGACGCAGCCGTTGCCGAGCACGCCGACCTTGCCGCGGATGGCTCCGCTCGGGACGAGGGAGAGCTTGTAGGTCTCGCCCTCGTGGACGACGGTGTGGCCGGCGTTGTCGCCGCCCTGATAGCGAGCGACGACGTCCACGTCGTCGCCGTACAGGTCGACGATGCCGCCCTTGCCCTCGTCGCCGAGCTGTGAGCCGACGATGGTTACGGTCATCGCCCGGACGTTCCGTCCACCATGATAAACAGATTACGGTCTCACAGTGGTCGCCGTAGCGTTCGGTAGTACCCCCCGACTGCGGTCGGCAGTCCCCGAAACGGCCCCCAACAGTCACTGTCTGCAGGCGAACGCCGGTACGACAACATACCCCATGTGAAACGTTACGACGGGTTTAATAGGCCCCCCGCAGTACGGTGAAACCGGCAAGGTCGGGTGTGTGAGGGTAACTTTTAAACCCACCCAACACAAGTTAACAATTGCCATGATAGACAGGCTTGAGAAGGAAGTCGACATGCTGGAGCGCCACCTGCAGGTGCTTCGCATGGTAATAGAGAATGAGCCTATCGGTATCGTGAAGATGTCCAACGAGACGGGCTACCCCCACCACAAGGTTCGCTACTCCCTTCGCGTTCTCGAAGAGGAGAACCTCATCGAGCCCTCCAGCCAGGGCGCTATTACCACAGAACAGACCGGCGAGTTCGTCGACGATCTAGACGAGAAGATCGACGAGATCATCGACAAGCTCGAAGGAATGAAAATCGACGACGCGGCAGAGATAGAGAGCTAAGCGGTCTCTTTCTACAGTTCGGGCACCGCGAGGTGGAACTCCTTGTTTCGCGCTTCGAGCAGGCACAGGTGGTAGCCGCCTTTCCGCGAGAGGTTGACGAAGCTCTTGCGCTTGTCGCGGCTGAACAGGCCGCTGGAGGTCGCCTCCTTCGCGGTCTCCAAGGCCTCCGGCTCGAAGAAACTGCTCGTGACCAGGAAGGCCCCCGAAAGCGAGTCCGAGGCGTTCCCGACACGCTCGGCGTTGCGGACGATGTCGGTCATCTGGCCGTCGGTCGCCGGCTGTCGGGAGTCGTTGATGTTCGCGACGACTAAGGGGTTCCCCATGCGGTCGCGAACGACCACGTCGAAGGTCTCCTGTGAACGGTGTTCCTGTCCGTCCTCGGTGTAGGTGACCGACACTTTACCGTTTAGCTCCGCGCGGTCGATGTCGGGCAGCGCGTCGTACAGCACGTCCATCGCGCTCTCGTGGCCGGTGTCGCGTATCTCGTACAGCAGGTCCCCGACGAGCCAGTCGACGAACCGGTACTGGATGCTGTCGCGGAGGAAGGCCTCGAACGCCTCGCCGTCGACGACGGCCTCGTCGCCGTCGAACTGGGTGTGATACTCCAGCCGGAGGTTCTCGTCGACGGCCGCGCGGTTTGCGCTCCCGTCCTGTGCTTTCGCCAGCGTCGCCTCGCCCTTCGAGTGGTAGCGCACGAAGAGATTCGTCCCGTCGATGGCCTCGGCGGCCGACAGCTGGAGCCCGCCGGTCGCGGTACCGCCGGCGGCCTCCAGTTCATCCTCCAGTCGCTGTATCTCGGCCCGGGCCTCCTCGAGGTCGGTCAGCAACTGGTCGCGCTCGGCGGCGAGCTCCTCGTTCTCGGTCGAGAGAGCGTCTATCTCGGACTCCAGCGCCGCGATTTCGGACTCGCGCTCCTCGACTCGCGCCTCCAGCTCGGCGGTCGGCGCGGCGTCGCGCTCGCTGTCGGTCGGTTCGGGCTCGGTCGTCCGGGCGGACGCCTGCTGGCTCTGTTCCGGCGGCGACGGCGTCGTCGTCGATGCCGTCGACGAGGGCGCCGACTTGGGCTCCGTCACCGTCGTCTGGGTGACCGGCTCGTCCGGTGTCGAACTCGACCGGTCGGGGTCGAGCGACGGGATCGACCGGGTTTCGAGCGCGCCCGCGGCGTCACTGTCAGCCGCTGTGGCGGCAGTCCCTGTCTCTCCCGACGGTACCGGTTCGGACTCGTCGGTCTCGTCAGACTCCCGTGCGGTCGGATCGACCGGCGCCGACCGGGGCTCGGACGGCTGTGCCGTCTCGGCCTCACTCGGGGTCGGTTCCGGTTCGGGGTCGGCCGGCTCCCGGGTCGCCGGCTCGCTCTCCGCTCGGGCGGTCTCCGAGTCACGGCGGGGCTCCGCTGTCCCGCTCTCCTCCGGCTCCGCGCTGTCTCGTGGCTCCTCCCGCTGCTGTTCCTCGACGGCAGACCCATGGCTCGCGCCGGCCGCTTTGGACCCGGGCGGGCCAGCGGCGCCCGTGTCCGCGGTCGCCGAGGGGGTCGCGTCCGCGTCGTCGGCGTCCGTCCGGTCGGTCGGTTCGCTCCGCCCGGAGCCCCCGGCCGCCCCATCGTCGGTCGTCGGGGACGGCTCCGAAACGGCGGTCGACTGTGGCTCCTCGCTCGTCGTCGACGGTTCCTCGTCGTCGTCGACACCGCCGCTTGACTCGTCCTGTTCCGTCGCGGCGGTAGCCACCGGCTCGTCGTCGGGCTCGGGGAGCTCGGGCAGTTCGACCGGCTCGATTGCGGCCGGCATGACCTGGTAGATACCGACCTCGTCGTCGGCCTGCTCGAAGGCGTCCTCGTCGGTGATGAGCCGCTGGGAACTCCCGACCCACGCGACGCTCATCGACCGACCCTGGTGGTAGACGAGGTAGTAGTCACCCGAGAGCACGTTCTCCGAGAGCTCGACGAATCCGGTGAAGTTGCCGTCCTCCAGCGTCCGGTCGACCTCGGATATCGGTGTGTCCTGTGTGTAGTACTGTGCCCGTGGGGTGTCGGCCCGGTCCTGCATCACGACGAGCAGCGGGAGCGCGTCGTGGGGCGCCGCCCGCGCCGTGCCCGCCGCGTCCTCGAACGCCTCGATATCGCCGTCGAGGATGCCGACGACCGTGCCGTTCAGCATGAACAGCTGTGTCGGCCCGGCGGTGACGGCCCCGGAGAAACCCTGGTCTGAGAGGGTGTGGAGCCCCTCGTAGCCGCCGCCAAAGGGCACCGTGTCCCACTCGGATACTAGCTCTACCGTACGCGTACTCATTACCTTCACCAAGCCGTATCGCAGACAAATAGTTTGTGCCCTCTGTGGCCCCGACCGAACGCGGGCAAACTCCGATGGGCATATGCCGCCCGACTCCCAACAACGGGTATGGAAGAGCAACCCGGACTGAGCGACCAGTACCGGACAGCGAGTCCGTGGCCGGTGTTCGTCGCGCTGGGACTTGCCCTCTCGGAGATCGGCGTCTTCATCGGCCTCTTTCCGGTGGCCGTCTTCGGTCTCATCCTCTTTGGCGGGTCCATAGCGGGAATTCTCACGGAATCGGGCTACGTGACGCGCCCGTGGCCGACGCTGACGAGCGTCGGCGCCGTGCTCGCCGCGCTCGCGGCTGGACTCGCTGTCTGGTATCTCCCGATGGCGGATATCACCGTCGCCAACATCGGCGAGGGGGCGCTGTTTACCCGCCTCGTCGCCGTCGCCGTCGCCGGCGTCGTGATGGTGGCGATGGGCGGGGTCGGCTCCGTGATGGAGCAGACGAAGGTCTGAATCAAACCAACAGCCTATTTACCGCCCCGCTCCGAAAGCCCTGATATATGCCACTGTTCGGGTTCGAAAAGGACACGCTGCTCGATCTCACTGTCAACGTCATCCCGCTCGGTATCATCCTCTTTTTCATCGGCGCGTTCGCGGTCGTTCCTGCGTTCGGTGTCGACACGGTGTTTACGACCCTCCAGTTCGCGCTGATGATCTCGATGTTCCTCCTGCTGGCCGTCCTCACGTACTACGCCGGCCGGGCCATCGAGGGCGCGGAGGAAGCGACGGACCATTCCGCGATAGAGGAACCGAATTCGGCGACTGGGACCCTCGACGACGGCGTGGAGTCCAGCGACGACGATGACGGCGCAGAACTGGCGTCCGACGACGACGAACTCCCCGAGGCCTGAATCGTCTGCCGGCCCGCCGGAACCGCCCCTTTCATTATCACTCAGTCCTGACGTGCGTCTATGGCTGTAGGAGATCTAGTGCTGACGGGGTTGATGGCCGTCCTCCTCGTCGGCATCATCGCGTTACTCACGCGCATCGAGAACTGGCGGTCGTACACGCCGCTGGCCGGAGGTGGTACCGCAACAGGTGAGGACGCCGCTGTCCTCAATCGGGAGAAACCCGCCGGTATCATCCGCTGGCTGACCACTGTCGACCACAAGGATATCGGGCTGCTGTACGGGCTGTACGGTATCATCGCCTTCGCCGTCGGCGGTATCATGGCGATGCTCATCCGGGTCCAGCTCATCACCCCTGGCGGGGCGATACTGGGGACGAGTGCGTACAACTCGATCCTGACGAGTCACGGCATCACGATGCTGTTCCTCTTCGGGACGCCCATCATCGCCGCGTTCGCGAACTACTTCATCCCGCTGCTCATCGGGGCCGACGACATGGCGTTCCCGCGCATCAACGCCATCGCGTTCTGGCTGCTCCCGCCCGCGGCGCTGCTCATCTGGGCCGGCTTCTTCCTCGCACCGGTCACGGAGAACATGATTGAGCCGGCACAGACCGCGTGGACGATGTACACGCCGCTGTCGGTCGAGCAGGCTAACCCCGGCGTCGACCTGATGCTGCTCGGGCTCCACCTCTCGGGGGTCGCAGCGACGATGGGTGCCATCAACTTCATCGCGACTATCTTCACCGAACGCGGTGAGGACGTCAGCTGGGCGAACCTCGACATCTTCTCGTGGACCATCCTCACCCAGTCGGCGCTCATCCTCTTCGCGTTCCCGCTGCTTGGCAGCGCTATCGTCATGTTGCTGCTGGACCGGAACCTCGCCACGACGTTCTTCGCCGTCGAGGGCGGCGGCCCGCTGCTGTGGCAACACCTGTTCTGGTTCTTCGGCCACCCCGAGGTGTACATCCTCGTCCTCCCGCCGATGGGACTCGTCAGTCTCATCCTGCCGAAGTTCTCCGGCCGGAAGCTGTTTGGCTTCAAGTTCGTCGTCTACTCCACGCTGGCTATCGGGGTCCTCTCCTTTGGCGTCTGGGCCCACCACATGTTCTCGACGGGCATGGACCCGCGGCTACGGGCCTCGTTCATGGCGGTCTCGCTGGCTATCGCGATACCCAGCGCCGTCAAGACGTTCAACTGGATCACGACGATGTGGAACGGCCGTCTGCGCCTGACGAGCCCGATGCTGTTCTGTATCGGCTTCGTCTCGAACTTCATCATCGGGGGGGTCACCGGCGTCTTCCTCGCCGCCATCCCCGTCGACCTCGTGCTCCACGACACCTACTACGTCGTCGGCCACTTCCACTACATCGTGATGGGGGCCATCGGCTTCGCGGTGTTTGCGGGCATCTACTACTGGTTCCCCATCTTCACCGGTCGGATGTACCAGCGCACGCTCGGGAAGGCCCACTTCTGGCTCTCGATGATCGGGACCAATCTCACCTTCTTCGCGATGCTGGCGCTGGGGTATCTGGGGATGCCGCGCCGCTACGCGACCTACCAGTTCGACGGCGCCATCGCGCCGCTGGCACAGGTCAGTACGTTCCACCTGCTCGCCACTGCGGGAGCCTTTATCCTGCTCGTCGGCCAGCTCATCTTCGTCTGGAACCTCGTCCAGTCCTGGCTCGAAGGGCCGATAGTCGAGGACGGCGACCCGTGGAACCTAGAGCGCGACGACATGCTCGACCGCGAGTTCGAGTGGTTCGACCGCAAGCTGGAGACGGCCGTCACCGACGGCGGCGAGGACGAAGAACAGTCGGCGCTGACCGACGGCGGTACGCAGAGCGACGACTGAGGACCGTTCCCGGCGCATTATTTTTCGAGCTTCTCGTAATCCGTCGTGAGCACGAGCAGCGTACCGAGTCCCGAGGCCGCCAGCAACAGCGCCGTCGGATCGCCGGTCGTCGCCGTCCGGTAGGCAGCGATGGCGGTCACCAGCGAACCCAGCGTAAAGAGGGCCAGCTGGACGCTGTCGGGGAGGTCGAGCGGGGCTGCTGTCATCTGAACTCAGTCCGGATTCACAGAGACACACCGCGAAAATAAGCGTTCGGGGACTCAGCTCGCACCGGAGACCAGAACGATAGCGGTCAGAAACATCATCAGCGCGATGCCGGAGAGGACGATAAACAGCAGTTCCTTCTGTGACATACCACGGCTTGGGGCCGGAAGTGAAAAAGGCTAATCGTATGGCTCTCCAACCCGGCGTATGAGCGAACCGGTCGGAGAGACCGCCGGCGAGAAAGTCGTCGTCCAGATATACGTCGTCATCGTGGCGCTGGCCGGCGTGATGGGCTTCGTCCTCGGGACGATCCGACCCACCGACCTCCAGCCCGCGCTGTTCGGCGTCATCGCCCTGCCGCCGACCCCCTTCGGTGTGGCGCTGTACGGGATGGTGACGGTCGGCGTCGGGCTGGGCGTGTTCCTGGGGCTGGTCGTCTACGTCTCGCGGCGGAGCGACGGCCCGGCCGGCCAGTAGCTACGTCTCGCGATAGGCGCCGTACTCGGTCTCGAAGACGGCCATTATCTCCCCCATCGTCGCGTCGGCCTTCACCGCGTCGACGACGGCCGGCATCACGTTTTCCCCGTTATCGACGCGGTCACGGACGCCGTCGAGGGCTGTCGCTACCGCGTTCTCGTCGCGCTCGTCTCTGACCGCCGCCAGCCGCTCGCGCTGCCGTTCCTGGACCGCTTCGTCCACCGAGAGGACCTCCGGGTCTCGCTCCTCTTCGACCGTGTACGCGTTGACGCCGACGACAACCGCCTCGTCGCGCTCGACGCGCTGCTGGTACTCGTAGGCCGAGTCCTGTATCGCCCGCTGGAAGTAGCCCTGTTCGATGCCGGCGAGAACGCCGTCTCGCATGGACCCGTCGCCCAGTTCCGCGCGGATATGCTCGATGTGGTCCATCGCCTTCGACTCCAGCTCGTCGGTGAGCGCCTCGACGGCGAAGCTCCCGCCGAGGGGGTCGACGATGTCGGCCGCGCCCGACTCCTCGGCGATAATCTGCTGGGTCCGCAGCGCCACCCTGACGGCCGCTTCGGAGGGCAGTGCCAGCGCCTCGTCGAAGCTGTTTGTGTGGAGGCTCTGGGTCCCGCCCAGCACGCCCGCGAGGGCCTGTATGGTGACGCGGACGACGTTGTTCAGCGGCTGCTGGGCCGTCAGTGACTGGCCGGCCGTCTGTGTGTGAAACTTCAGCTGTCTGCTCGCCTCGGCCTCGGCGCCGTACCACTCGGCCATCACCCGCGCGTAGATACGACGGGCCGCCCGGTACTTCGCGACCTCCTCGAAGATGGCGTTGTGGGCATTGAAAAAGAAGGAGAGCTGCGGGGCGAAGTCGTCCACGTCGAGCCCCCTGTCCAGACAGGCTTCCACGTAGGCGAAGCCGTCGGCGAGGGTAAAGGCCAGTTCCTCGACGGCGGTCGCGCCCGCCTCACGGATGTGATAACCAGACACCGAGACGGGCTTGAATCCGGGCGTCTCCCGGCTGGCGAACTCGATGACGTCGGTGACGAGCTTCAGGGACGGCTCCGGACCGACGACCCACTCTTTCTGTGCGATGAACTCCTTGAACATGTCGTTCTGGAGGGTCCCCCGCAGCTGCTCACGGGGGACGCCTCTGCGGTCGGCCAGCGCGAGATACATCGCGTAGACGACCGGCGCGCTGGGGTTGATGGTGAACGAGGTCGAGACGTCGGCGAGGTCGATACCGTCGAAGAGGCGCTCCATGTCGGCCAGCGTGTCGACGGCGACGCCCTCTTTGCCCACTTCGCCGTCGGCCATCGCGTCGTCCGAATCGAGCCCCATCAGAGTCGGCATGTCGAAGGCCGTCGAGAGCCCGGTCTGTCCCTCGTCGATGAGGTAGTGAAAGCGCTCGTTGGTCTCCTCGGCGGTCCCGAAGCCGGCGAACTGGCGCATCGTCCACTGGCGTCCGCGGTACATCGTGGGGTAGACGCCGCGCGTGTAGGGCGCCTCGCCCGGGAAGCCCAGGTCTGTCTCGTAGTCCGTGTCGGCGATGTCAAGCGGCGTGTAGAGGCGGTCGACGTCGAGGTTGGAGACGGTCGCGAAGCGGTCGCGCCGTTCCCCGTGAGCGGACAACGCGGGGTCGAGGGTGTCGGCCTCCCAGTCGGCTTTGGCCTCGCGTATCGCCCGGAGCTCCTCGTCGTCGTACATGCCATGTGGTACGGTATCGGTTCGCAAGAAGGTTCTGGGAAGCGAGGTCGCGAACGAAGTGAGCGACCTCGAAGTGGAGCGGGGAGCGACGCGACCCGCGGAACAGCGGCGAAGCCGGACTGAAGTGAGGCGGCGAGGGACCGCCCTACCCCTCGTCCTGCAGGCGCTCGGTCGTCTGCACCAGCGGGTGGCGGGCGTAGTCGACGACCTCGATGTCGCCGATGCGTTCGAGGTCGGCCTCGCGGGCCGTCTTGGCCATGCCGAGCTCGACGGTCTCGTCGAGGACGATGACGTTCGCCTCCATCCCTCTGATATCGAGTCGTTCGGCCGCCTTCACCCGGTGGTGGCCGTCGGCCAGATAGAGCTTGCCGCCGTTGTCGATGACGACCAGCGGCTCGGCCAGCCCGCGTTCGAGTTCGTACACCCGGCCCTCCAGCTCGTCGGCGTACACCGTCTCCTGGGTCGGCGTGAGCGCGCTCAGGTCGACCATCCGGCGGTCGTCGTGGGTGGCGATGTCGTGGATGTTCGCCAGCGTCCGCGAGAGCTTCTCGACCTTGTCGGGGGTCGCCCGCTCGATCTGTGAGCGGATGACGTCGGCGTTGGAGATGATGCCCACGAGGTTCCCCGCGTCGTCGACGACCGGGAGCTTCTGGATGCCCGACCGGAGGATGACGCGGGCGGCGTCCTGCACTGCCATGTCGGGGTGGGCGACGATGATATCCTCGCTCATCACCCGGAACATGGGTTCGTGGCCCGCGGCGAGCAGGAGGTCACGGGCGCTGACGAACCCCTCGACTCGGCGCCCGTCGGTGACGGGGAAGCCGCTGAAATCGTCGCTCTCGGCGATACGCTTTGCCACCTCGGTGACGGTGTCGTCCAGTTCGACGGTCGCCACGTCCCGTGTCATATAGTCCCCGACCGTCGGCCGATTCGAGTCTGCCATCACCGCTACTTGCGAAGCGACCGGGAAAAAGACTCGGCTACGCCGTGTCGTGCTCGTCCGACCCCGGACCCGTCAGCTCGCTGTAGCCGTCCGTCGCGTACTCTGTGCGGCCGTTCATCCGGCCGAGGAGCCGGTGCGAGCGGGACTGGACGACGTCGAGGAAGCGGTCGTTGACGACCGAGCTGACGATGCTGTGGAGTGACTCCTCGCGGTCGTCCACGGAGTCGAGCACGCCGAGCGTTATCTGTGCGCCGGCCATGTCGGCGTGGCCGCCGGCGGACCCGATCTGCCCGAAGGCGTCCCGCAGCGCCTCGCCGAGGTCGATATCGGCGCCGCGGGCCCGCGCCGAGATGTAGATGGTCCCGTCGAGGACGCCGTACACCATCGTCGCGTGAATCCCCTCCAGGTCCAGTAGCTGGTCGGCGGCCTGAGCGAGGGCGTCGCGGTCCGACAGCTGGCCGACACAGGAGAGCAACACCGACCCCTCCTCCCTGCGGTTGGTGATGGCCCGGCCGACGACCGCCAGGGTCTCGCCGCTGACGCTCGGGTCCTCGATGCGCTGGAGGGCGCCCATGTCCGCACGCGAGACGAGCTCGGCGGCGGCCTCGAAGTCCTCCGGTGACACCTCCCGGCGGAAGTCCTTGGTGTCGACGCGGATACCGAAGAGGAGCCCGGTCGCGATGGATTCGGGCACCTCGATGTCGAGTCGCCGGAAGTAGTCCACGAGCAGGGTACTCGTCGCGCCGACGCCGCTGCGCAGGTCGACGTAGCGCGCCTCCACGGGGAGCCGGGGCGGGTGGTGGTCGATGACGATGTCGATGGGAAGCTCCTCGGGCAGCTGGTCGTTGACGCCCGGCCGGGAGTGGTCGACCAGCGCGAACCCGTCGTAGGCGTCGAGTGCGTCGTCGTCTTCGGGGTCGAGGTTGACGAGGTCGTACTCCAGCAGGTTCACGAACGCCCGGTTCTCCTGATGGGAGATATCCCCGTAGTAACACAGCGACACCTCACAGCCGGCTCTGGCGGCGAGCTCGCCCAGTGCCACCGCGCTCGCGATGGCGTCCGGGTCGGGGTTGTCGTGGGTGACGACCGCGAGGTGGTCGTCGATGTCCCGCAACACCTGCTGGAGCTGGCGGGTCCGCGTCCCCGCCGACCCGATAGACTGTGAGAGGTGGTCCCTGACGACCGCCTCCGGCTCTATCAGCCGGTCGGCGACGGCCCTGAGCCGTAGCAGCTGGGCTTCCGTGGCGTCGTAGCCGGCGTAACACAGGAGATAGGCGTCGGGGAAGGCGGCGCTCGCCACCTCGGCGGCGGTCACGTTCGCCGCTGGCTCGGCGGTCGCGACGACGACCGTCGCCGGTTCGACGGCGAGGTCGGCCATCGCGTCCCGGTACGTCTCCGTGACGGTGACCGAGATCCCGTCCTCGCGAAGCGTTTCGGCCCGGTGTTCGTCCGCAGTCAGCACGTGGAGCCGGTCGTGGTCGCCGCTGATCCCGTCGAGTATCGCTCTCGCAGTCGAACCGGCGCCCACAACCAACCGAGACGGCATAGGCCCCCTCCGCTCCGGAGCGTCTAAAAACCCGTTATTTCAGTCGTTCCTGCAGGAACGACGGGTGCGCCGCGGTCACGCCGTCGAGTTCGAGGATCTCGTCTTCGATGACGGCGGCCAGCGAGTTCCCGTCGGTCGCGCGCACCTCGGCCATCAGCATGTGGTCGCCACTGGAGGTGTACAGCGATTCGACGGCGTCGATGTCCGAGAGCCGGCGGGTCGCCTCGACGTAGCGCTCGCTGGCCACGTCGATACCGACCATGGCTATCGACTGCCCCGAGAGCTTCTTGGGGTCGATGTCGGCGGAGTAGCCGACGATGACCCCCTCCTCTTCGAGTTTCTTGATGTACTTGCGGACGGTGGGTTTCGAGACTTCGGCCCGGTCCGCTATCTCGGCGTATGATGCCTGCGCGTCCTCTTCGAGGACGGACAGGATACGACGCTCCGTAGACTCGACACTCATGAACGATTATTTACCGTGGGTGAAAAAATATGTTCCGAATCAGTAACCGGGTTTCGGGTCCGTCGATGCGGCCGGCAGACCCGAGACGGACGGCTTACTTGTGGTGTTCGAGGAGGTTGTCGTAGGTCCGCTCCCACTCCGCGTCCTCGTCGAAGTACCGCTCCGCGAGCGGCTCTTCGGGCATCTCGCCGATGGCGCGCTTCTCGGCCCCGTAGGAGGGGCGCTCGTCCTCGACGTACATCCGACCGGTGAGCACCTCGCCCTCGTAGAGGCGCTCTTCGGTCTTTCGCATCATCTCGGCGGCTTCCGCGCGGTCCGAGAGGTCGAAGTCGAACTCGTCGGACTGCTGGACGTCCGTGTACGGGACGTAGTGTTTCGCGTCCTTGTTCCAGGTCGGACACTGCGTCAGGAAGTCGATATGCGCGAAGCCGTCGTGCTCGATGGCCTCGGCGATTATCTCCTTCGCCTGGTTCGGGTTGACAGCCGCGGTGCGGGCGATGTACGTCGCGCCGGCGTTGAGCGACTGGCTGAGCGGTCGAATCGGCGACTTCGCCGAGCCGTGGGGCTGGGTCTTCGACTTGTGACCCTTCGGCGAGGTCGGCGAGGTCTGGCCCTTGGTGAGGCCGAAGATCTCGTTGTTGAACACGATATACGTCATATCGTGGTTCTCACGAGCGGTGTGGATGAGGTGGTTCCCACCGATACCGTAGCCGTCGCCGTCGCCGCCGGCGGCGATGACTTCGACGTCGGGGTTGGCCAGCTTCGCGGCCCGGGCGACGGGCAGCGAGCGGCCGTGGATGGTGTGGAAGCCGTAGCTGTTGAAGTAGCTGTTGAGCTTCCCGGAACAGCCGATACCCGTAAACAGGGCGACCTCGTCGGGGTTACGGCCGACCTCGGGCATGGCCTGTTTCAGCGCCTTGAGGACACCGAAGTCACCACAGCCGGGACACCACGTGGCCTGTGGCTCGATGCCGGGCGTGAACTCGTCTCGGTCTATCTCGCGGTCGTCTCCGATTGCACTGAATGCACTCATAGTTAGTCACCTGCCGCTGGCAGGTACTTCATGTTGGTCGCGGCGAGCTCCTCGCCGTTGATACTGGACTCGAACCCGTCGACGATCTCGGCGGGCTCGAAGGGGTTGCCGTTGTACTTCAGCAGGCTCGACATCTTGTCGCCGTACTTGCCGATCTCCTTCTGGGTGAGCCCGCGGAACTGGGCCGTGGCGTTCATCTCGACGACCAGCACCTGGTCGACGGAGTCGAGCCACTCGGAGACCTCCTCGACGGGGTAGGGCATCATGTCGGAGACGCCCAGCGCCTTCACGGAGTGACCGTTCTCGTTGAGTCGGTCGACGGCCTCGAAGGCCGTGTCCTGCTGGCTGCCCCAGACGAGAACGCCGTGTTCGGCGTCCTCGGGGCCGTAGTAGGTCTGGTGGGAGGCGTTCTCGTCGAGGTCCGCGCGGATGTCGTCGAGCTTGTTCAGCCGACGCTCCATCTGCGCGATGCGGTTCTCGGGGTCCTCGCTGATGTGCCCGGATGGGTTGTGCTCGTTACCGGTCGCGAGGTACCGTCCGTCCTTCTGGCCGGGGACGGAACGGGGGCTCACGTTCGAGCCGTCTTCGGGCTCGTGGAGGAAGCGCTGGAACTTGCCCGACGAATGGTGGGCAGCCTCCGCGATTTCCTCCTCGGTCAGCACCGACCCTGGGTCGGAGTTGGCCTGTTCGTCGAAGTGACTCGCGGGCATGTTCCGGAGCTCGCCCTGAATCTTCTGGTCGTAGACGACGATGGCCGGAATCTGGTACTCGTAGGCGATCCGGAACGCGGCGCGGGTCTGCGTGTAACACTCGCGGATGTTCGCCGGCGCGAACACGACGCGGGCGGAGTCGCCCTGTGAGGTGTACAGGACGTGTTCGAGGTCGGCCTGTTCGGGCTTGGTCGGCATCCCGGTCGATGGACCGGCACGCATCGCTTCGACCAGCACGATCGGCGTCTCCGTCATCTCCGCGAGGCCGAGCGGCTCGGACATCAGCGCGAAGCCACCGCCGGAGGACCCGGACATGGATTTGACGCCCATGTGGGACGCACCGAGCGCGAGCGCCGCCGCGGCGATCTCGTCCTCGACCTGCTCCGAGATACCGCCGAACTCAGGGAGGTGCTGGGACATGATAGTGAAGACGTCGGTCCACGGGGTCATCGGGTAGCCCGAGATGAACCGACAGCCCTCGTCGAGCGCACCGTAGGAGATAGCGTTAGAGCCCGAGAGGATGACCTGTTCCTCGTCGTGCGAGCCCGAGGGGACGTCGATGTCGTGGTCGATGTCCAGCTCCGAGGCGGCCTCGTAGGCGTCCTGCAGGACGTTGAGGTTCGCCTCCTGCATGTCGCCGGACATGTTCTGCTCGATGAGCTCCTCGAACTCCTCGGTACCGATATCGAGGATAGCGGCGGTCGCACCGATACCGGCCGTGTTGCGCATGATCTCCCGGCCGTGTTCCTTCGCGATACCGCGCAGATCCATCGGAACGACGTGCCAGCCGTTCTCTTCGGCGTGTTCTTCGAGTTCGATCTCGTCGACGTCTTCCTCGTCGAGGAGGCCCTCGTCGTACAGGAGGACGCCGCCCTCGCGGAGGTCGTCGAAGTTCTCGTACAGCGGCTTCAGCTCTTCCTTGCCGTAGTAGGCCTCGTCCTGTGGGTTCCGGGCGAAGGAGTCACCCAGGGCGAGCAGGAAGTTGTAGCCGTCGCCGCGTGACTGTACCTGTTCGTCTTTGGCACGTACTTCGACGTACGTGTGGCCGCCACGGATGCGCGACGGGTAGTGACGATGTGTGAAAACGTGAAGTCCCGAACGCATCAGGGCCTTCGCGAAGTTCTGACTCGTCGAGTCGATCCCGTCACCGGAACCGCCAGCGATTCGCCAGATTAGTTCGTTGTCTGTCATTGTGAAATCCTCGGCCCCAGCTCTGGTGCCGTACCGGAAGGTTGGGGGGCCACGACTAAAGATTTTCCACTATATCAAGGCCCATTAATCGTTATTATTCGGACGAGGGCACCCAATTTTCCGGAATCGATTCACTGAGTAATTCGCGCCGGATATAAAATTCCTATCATGTGGGAACAGAGATAGATTTGTCAGTCGATATTTTCTCAGGAACATCGAAAACCCGTCGGTAGTTCACACGTTTGGCCACACTCCCGGCCCCGAGGCAGGCCGGGGTTGCACCCCGTCGGAAGGGCTAATGCCGTCCCAGCCGAACGGTGGCGTGAGAATGTCGCTCAGTGAACTCATCGCCGGCGTTGAAGACCACGAGCAGACGCTAACCGTGTTCAACGCCGGGCAGGCGGACACCGACGAACTGCGCGAGCGGTTCGCGGACCGGAACGTCCGCGTCGTCTCCGAGACGACCGCTAGCGGCCGCCCCGGCGAGTTCCTCACGCTCTCGGACGGGGACGGCGTCTACACGGCGACGGATCTCGACTCCTTCTACGAGACGCTGGCGGGCCGGGACCGCCATCTCTCCGACGGCGCGCGACGAACGGTCCTCGACCATCTGGACGAGACGCTGTTTACCTCCTGGTCCATCGGGCGGATGGTCTCGGCCTCCCGCGAGATAGAGGACCGCGCGTGGCGGGTCGGCCGCGGCTCGCTCTATGCCGGCTTCCAGACCCTCTCGACGCTCCGCGGGGAGCTGGACCTCTACGAGCGGCTGGGCGATTCGCCCGTGGCGGTCCACGCCTACGCCGTCCCCGACGTCGACCCGCCCCAACAGAGCGCGTTCCAGCTCCACCTCGACCGCGCTGACGAGATCGCGAACTCCTGGTTCGTCGTCTTCGACGACGAGACGAGCGGCGGCGACGGGACCACACAGAAGTGCGCCCTGCTGGCCGAGGAGCGCGAGCCCCGCCGGTTCTACGGCTTCTGGACCTACGACGCGTCGACGGTCGACTACATCGTCGACCACCTCGAAGGGCGCTACGGGATGCTCGAACAGTAGCTCGCTATGGACGCCACGGCCTACCGCATCGAGGAGACAGGCCAGCGCGTCAACGCCGTCGAACTCGAACTACACCTGCAGTTCGGCCTCTGGAGGGTCCGCGAGCGGGACGCGGAGCGCTGGCTCGTCCGGACCCGCGACGGCGAGACGCTGACGTTGCGGCCAGTGGGCTAACGCCGCCGCTCGAACACCGACAGGTCGTGGCCCAGCAGGATTTCGGCCCCGGTCTCGCGCTGGATATCCCGACAGCGCGCCAGACTCTCCCGCCAGGCCGCGTTGTTCCACAGCAGGCTCGTGGCCATGGACTGGCCCTCGTAGTTGGCCGCCACGTACGCCTCGTCGCCGACGACCAGCAGCGGGTCGCCCGGCCGCTCGACGAGCGCGCCCAGCAGCCCGGGTGTGTGGCCCGGGAGGTGGAGCAACTCGACGCCGTCGGCGAGGTGGTAGCTATCGCCGTGGACGACCTCCCAGTTCAGCTCGTGGTCGAAGTCGCTGGCGAGATAGGCGATAGAGCCCTCGGCGGTCTTGGCGCTGTAGTAGGCGTAGGGGAGTTCCTCCCGGTGAACGTAGACGGGCACGTCGGTGCCCGCGAAGTTGTACAGCCCCCCGGCGTGGTCCAGATGCAGGTGACTCATCACGACCGCGTCGATGTCTTCCAGCGCGTAGCCCGCCTCGGAGAGGTCGCCCTCCAGGGTATGGTCGGCGGCGTCGACGTGGGCGAAGGCCTCGTACAGCGGCTCGGGCCAGTAGCCGTCGCCGGCCTCCGGATGCGAGCCGGTGTCCCACAGTATCGTCCGCTCGGGCGTCTCGATGACGAGGTTCCAGACCACGTACTCCTCGTACTCGTGGTCGGGCTCGCGGTTCGAGGCCGTCGCGACGCTCGTGCCGTCGACGACGAAGCTCCGGTCGGCCATCACGCGGCCGCGGTCGAGGAAAGTGAGTCCTACGTCTTCCATACCGGACCTTGGACGGCTGAAAAGAAAAGGGTGGGTCCGAACTAGTTGTGGTTCGCCGAAACTACTACGCCGTCCTGTACACATCGTATACACATGAGCACGATACGCGTCAGCGACGAAGTGAAAGAACGGCTCCGGACCTGAAACGGGACGACGAGAGCTTCAACGACCTGTTGGACAGGCTCAGCCGGACCGAGAAAGACGTCGAAGCCATCGCACAGTCGCTGCCGTCCGTCGACGAGAGCGAAGTCGAGCGGATGGACGACGCCCGTGACCGATTGAACGACTCGCTGGAGAACCGCCGGTAGATGATTGTCCTCGACAGGGACGTACTGGTGAAGCTCCGGAACTCGAACCGGACGGTAATCCAGCACCTCCGGTCCAGCTTCGACAGAATCCTCCCGTTCACAATCGACACCGCGTATCTCGACGAGAAGCTGCAGTCACAGGGCGTAACCCTCGACCCCGTCGACCTGCTGAACCTGGCGACGGCGCAGGAAGCCGGTGGGACGTTCGTCACACACAACAGGAACGACTTCGACCGCGGGCCGGTGCGGGATATCGCAGACGTCGATGTCGTACTGACGGAGTGACTACTCCGGCGTCTGCCGGTAGATGAGATTCCGCTGGATGTCGTTGGCGCCCTCGTAGATGACCGGAATCCGGGCGTCGCGGAACACCCGCGAGATGCGGTTCTCCAGCAGGACCGACCGGCCGCCGTGGAGTTGCATGCCCATCTGGGAACACTCCGTGGCGGCCTCGGTCGCGGCGGTCTTGGCCAGCGCCGCCCAGTAGCCGGCGTTCTCCTGATTGGCGACGCGCGCGGCGGCGTCCCAGGAGAGCGAGCGGGCCGACTGGAACTGCAGTTGCATGTCCGCGAGCTTGTGCTGGACGGCCTGGAACTCGTCGACGGTCCGGCCGAAGGCCTCCCGGTCGTGGACGAACTCCCACGCCTCCTCGATGGCGGCGGCGGCGAGACCGACCCCGTGGCCGGCGACGACGACCCGCCCGTGGTTGAAGAACTCCGCGAGCATGTAGAAGCCGGCGCCCTCGACGCCGACGAGGTGGTCCTCGGGGATGCGACAGTCCTCCAGGACGATGTGGCCCTGTTTGGACGCGCGAAAGCCCATCTTCTCCGGGATGTGTTCGGCGTGATACCCGGGCGCGTCCGTCGGGACGATGAACATCGAGTAGTTGCCGTAGCGGTTGTTCGGGTCGTCGCCCGTCTTCGCGTAGAGCGTGAGCCAGTCGGCCTCGACGGCGTTGCCCACCCAGTACTTCTCGCCGTTGAGGACCCACTCGTCGCCGTCCTTCTCGGCGCTGGTGGTCATCCCCGCGAGGTCGCTGCCGGTCTCTGGTTCGGAGACGGCGAGCCCGGTTATCTGGTCGTGCTCGGCGACCGGCCGGAGGAACTCCTCTTGCTGGGCCTCGCTGCCGTGGTCCTCGATTATCTCCGCGCCGAAACTCGCCAGCTGCAGCGTCAGCGCGATGCCGGCGTCGGCCCGATAGAACTCCTCCGCGATAGCGAGCATCTGCTCCAGGTCGTACCCCTGCCCGCCGAGCTCCTCGCTGATGTCACCGGCGACGAGCCCGGCGTCCATCCCCGCTTCGAGCACCTCCCATGGGTACTCTCCCGACTCGTAGTAATCTGCGGCGACGGGCGCGATGTGTTCCTGGGCGAACTCGCGGGCCTCGGCTTTGACTGGTCGGGCGTGTTCGGGCACCGGATACTCCGAAAGTAGCTCCATACTCCTACCCATGTGTGGTGTCACCAAATACCTCGTGAAACGGGAGGAAACCTCAACAGAGTTGTTTCCGGCTCGTGTCGACCGGTGATGGCATCGCAAGTCGGGCGCGGAACGACTACTCCGGCGCCGCGTCGTCGGGGACGCGTCCCCTGACCAGCGACTCGTCCGCGTACTCGTCGCGAAGCACCTTCTTGTCGAACTTCCCCGTCGCTGTCTTGGGTATCTCGTCGATGGTGACGACGGTGTCCGGGACCCACCAGTCCGGGTACTTCTCCCGGATGTGGTCACGCAGCACGTCCGACAGCGACTCGGCGCCGTCCTCGCTGGGGACGACCAGCGCGAGCGGGCGTTCCTGCCAGCGCTCGTGGGGGACGCCGATGACCGCGGCCTCGGCGACGGCCTCGTGGCTCAGCAGTTCGTTCTCCAGCTCCTGTGAGGATATCCACTCGCCGCCGCTCTTGATGACGTCCTTGGCGCGGTCGACGATGTCGATGTAGCCGTCGGGGTCGACCGTCACCACGTCGCCGGTCTTGAGGTAGCCGTCCGCGAACTCCGCTTCGGTGGCCTCCGGCCGCGCGAAGTACTCCGTGGTGACCCACGGCCCGCGAACGTGGAGTTCGCCGAACGACTCCCCGTCGTGGGGGACCCGCTCGCCGTCGTCGTCGACGACCCTGAACTCGAGTCCCGGAACCACGAGCCCCTGTTTGCGGCGCTTCGAGAGCTGGGTCTCGTAGTCCTCCTCCGCGAGACCGTGTTTGAGATGCGACACCGTGCCGACGGGGGCGGTCTCGGTCATCCCCCAGGCGTGGACGAGGTCGACCCCTCTGTCGTCGAAAAAGCGTATCATCGCCTCGGGCGCGGCGCTGCCGCCGACCACCAGTCGGTCGAGCGACGAGAGGTCGACGTCGTGCTCCTCGACGTACTCCATCAGCCCGAGCCAGACGGTCGGGACGCCGGCGGTGACGGTGACGCCCTCGTCCTCGATGAGGCCGGCGAGGTCTTCGGGCGACGGTTTGGGACCGGGATAGACGTGTTTCGCGCCCCCGGCGGTCGCCGAGAAGGGGAGCCCCCACGCGTTGACGTGGAACATCGGGACGATAGGCATCATCACGTCGTCGTCCGCGAGCGGGATTCCCTGCGGTGACTGGATGCCCATCGTGTGCGACCACAGCATCTGCTGGGTGTACTCGACGCCTTTGGGCCGCCCGGTCGTCCCGGAGGTGTAACAGAGCCCGGCGGGCCGGTCCTCGGAAAGTTCGGGCCAGTCGTAGGTCGTCGGCTGGTCGCCGATGAACGACTCGTAGGCGACGGCGTCGAGCTCGGTCTCGGGGACCGACTCGCCCATCACCACGTACCGCTCGACCGTCTCGAAGGGGTCGGGGTCGTCGGCGACTGCGCCTTCGAGTTTCGGCAGCAGCGACTGGTCGACAAAGAGCGTCCGGTCGGCCGCGTTCTCGACGATGTACTGGATGTGCTCGTCGGGCAACAGCGGATTGATGGTGTGCAGTTGCGCGCCCGCTCCCGGGACGCCGAAGTACGTCTCGAAGTGGCGATGGTGATTCCAGCAGAACGTCCCGATACGCGCGGGGGAGTCCTGTGGTGCCGAGTCGGGGGCGCCGTAGCCCGCCGCTGTGAGCGCGTTGGCGAGTTGCGCGACGCGGTCGCCGTAGGTGTCGTAGTCGTACCTGACGATACCCTCGTGCGTTCGCGAGACGACCTCCGTCTCAGCGTACAGCTGGCGCGCGCGCCACAGGAACGGCCGGAGTGTCTGGGGAGAACCACCTGGCATACGTGTGAATAGAGCCCATACCACAAGAAAGTCCGTAAATTAATAGTGACGGACAACGCGTTGTTCCAGTCCGTCTCAGACCTCGATTTCCTGCATGAGCCCGACCAGTTCCTCCAGTTCGGGGAACGTGTACACCTTCACGTTGATGTCCGAGTCCAGCGCGTGGACCCGCGAGTCGAACATCAGCGCCATGTCGTTGTCCCGGCCGCCCACGAGCTGGTCGACCATCCCCGAGCCGGGGCCGAAGGTAAAGTTCGGCGTCGAGATGTCGATGGTCGTATCGAGGACGTTGGCCCAGCCGTCGATGAAGCCGCTGGTCATGATGTTCCCGATCTCCTGGATGGCGGACCGCTCCATGTCGGTGAACCCGCCCGCGTCGCTGGTCTCGCCCATGTCGCCGATCATGCCGTGAGCGAGGTCCTTGGCGCTCCGGGCGTTGAACAGAAAGAGGATATAGCCGTGGGGTTTCTCGACCATCTCGATACTGATGCCGATCTGCTTCTCGTCGCCGATGTGCGTCTTGATGTCGGGGATGTCGATGAAGTTTATCTTCGTGATCTCCATCTCCGTCTCCATCCCGGTCATCTGGCTCAGATGGTTGGCGACGGTGTTGCCGCCCTCCTTGGCCATCTTGTTGAACAGCCCGAGCTTCCTGATGTCTATCATCAAACTCATGATTAGTTGCCCGGAGGTTGCGAGGCCTGCCACATAAGCTATACACCCCCATTTTCGCAGACGAGAATGGGCGCCGTACTGCCGGCTGTAACACACTGACGGAGTTCGCGTGGCGAATAGCTGTCCGAACGCACAGCCGCCAGTATCAGAACTGCTCGGCGGTGTCGATGCTGACGACCACTCCGGCCTCGTCGGCGCCGAAGTGGTCGTCACCGGTGACGGACTTCGCGAACAGGAGGCGTGCCTGCTCGGTGTGGGCGGCCCGCAGTGCCCCGGCGAGGTCGGCGTCGAAGTCGAACGCTTCGAGGAACTCCTCCCAGACCGACGACGCGACCCGGTAGGCCCGCACCCCGTCGACGGTCACGTACTCGGTCGTGCGTTCGAGATTCGAGTGGCGACCGATGAGGTCGGCGTGTAACACCTCCAGTGCGCCGGCCAGTCGGTCCGGCTCCACGCCGGCGCGGTCTGCTGTCCGGTCGATGACAGCCCCGTCTATCCCGAAAATGTCGCCCGTACTGTCTGTGTCGTCAGTCGACATATGGTGACTAGGGCCGCGAACGGAAATGATTCTTCTGTCGGACCGCCGGGCACGGCGCTCGTACGTGCTCTGTGACGTCCCTATCAGGCGACGCGGACGCTGACCGCGACGCCTTCACCCAGCGGCAACAGCCCGGTCTCGAAGTCGGGGTCGTCCCGGACCCGCTCCAGATAGTCGGCGATACCGCGGCTCGCGTCGCTGGCCGCGACCCGCTCACCGGCGAGCAACGCCCGGATGTCGCCGAAGTCGAGCGGCTCGGCCTCGACGGCGTTGTCGGCAGCCACCACGCCGCCGACGGGCACCTTCTCCCGGACGGCCTCGAACGCCTCGACGTAGCGCTGTTTCTCGTTGTCGACCAACACCACGCCGAAGGGGCCGTCGTAGCGCTCGACGACGTCGAGCGCGTCGCCGTGCTCGAAGGCGGCGCGGTCGGCGTAGCCGCCGCGCTCGAAGTACTCCCGGGCCGAATCGAGTTCGTCGGCGTCGATTTCGGTGAGGACGATTTCACCGTCCTCGGGAACTGCCGGCGCCATCCAGTACGCCGAGTAGCCAAAGCCCGACCCGAACTCGAAGACGCGGTCGGCGTCGGTCAGTCGGGCGAGCATGCGGAGCCACGCGCCGACGGCCGGGCCGACGGTGGGAAACCCCTCGCGGTCGGCTCGTTCGTCCATCTCCGCGACGATGGCGTCGGGCTCGGGGGCGAGGGCGCGTGCGAACTGCTCGGTGACGGCCGGGAGCGGCGTCTCGTCCATACCGGTGTTGAGCCCGCCCCGACGGTAAAGGCTGTCACCGATTCCGGCTCACCGGGAACTTCACCCGCTCGGGCTCCTCGTTGAACGCGTCGAGAATCCGCTTGTACAGCTCGTTTCGCACCCGCTGGCCGCGCCGCGGGTGGACGAGGTACCGCAGGCGGAACTCGACCCACGACTCCTGCTGGACGACGTTGACCGACGGGCGGTCCTGCACTTCCAGTTCGACCGGCGTCTCCGAGAGGCGTTTCCGGTACCGGCCGATACGGGCGGCCATCTCGTCGCCGATGTACTCGTCGGCCACCGTCCGCATCCGCTCGGTCGCGAACTCGAAGTCGGTCTCGTAGGCCACCTGTATCGACAGCTCGTTCCAGACGAACGGGAAGTCCTCGCGGGTGTAGTTCATCACGTGCGAGGAGAGGACGACGCTGTTTGGCAGCGTGATGATGCGACCGGAGGGCTGGTTCGAGGACACCAGCCCGCCGTTTATCTCCCACAGCGTCGTCACCAGAAAGGAGACCTCGACCACGTCGCCTTTCGAATCCTCGATCTCGACCCGGTCGCCCACCTGGTAGGGGCGCTTGACCATGATGTACAGCCAGCCGATGAGCGAGAACAGCGGCTGCTGGAGCGCGAAGGTGACGGCGAACCCGACCACCCCCAGGGAGAACAGCAGCCCGACCCACTGCTGGGTGATGACACCGAGGACCGCTATGGTCCCGGCCACGCCGAAGGTCAGGCGGAAGACGTTTCGCGCGTCGTGCTGACGGCGCTTGTCGGGGGTGTGGCGGTCGAAGGCGACGAGGACGAGTCGGTACGAACCGTACGTGGCGAAGCCGATGGCGGCGAGGGCGAGTGCGTCGGCCAGAAAGAGGGTCACTCCGGGGCCTACCCCGGGGAGGAGCGCGTCGACCCTGATCCGCTGGACGACGAGGTACCCGAACGCACAGGCCACCGACAGCGCGACCGACAGGTAACCGAGAGGGCGACTCACGGCCGGCCAGAGAGCGCGTGGTCACTAAACCGTTTGGAGACTCCAGTATAGTAATGGTCGTACGGCGCGTCTGGTGTGTATGGAGCGACTAGTCGATATCGTCCCGGAGGCCGGGCTGCACGCACGCCCCGCCTCACAGTTCGTCCAGACGGTCACCGAGTACGACGCGACGGTCGAGATCGGACTGGCCGACGGCGAGAAACTGGTGCCCGCAAACAGTATGCTCGCGGTGACGGGACTCGGCGCGAAACACGGCGACACCGTGCGCCTCGTCGCCACCGGTGACGACGCCGAGGCGGCCCTCGACGCCATCGAAGCGGTGCTTTCGACGCCCGAGTGACCCTACAGCTTCTCGACGCCCCGGGCCGCTTCGGCCTGTTCCCGGACCGATTCGACAGTCGCTTTCGAGCTCGTCGCGGCCACGGCGGCGTTGACAGCGCCTTCGAGCACCGGCGCGTCGGCGATGACCGCCTTGACGTCGCTCGTCTCGATAGCAACTTCCGCGTTCATCACGGCGCTCCCGAGGTCGACGAGGACCACCACGCCGTCCCCGCTGTCGGCCTCGTCCAGCGCGTCCTCGATACCGTCGGCGACGGTTCCGAAACCGCCCTGCCCGTCCCCGCCGACCGGTTCGATACGCGTGTCCCCGCCCATCTCACCCGCGACCTCGGCGATACCTTCGGCGGCCGTTGCGCTGTGAGAGACGACGACGAGTCCGACCATCAGTCCTCGGTGACCTCCCCGTCGGGAACGGTCGGTGACTCGGCGTCGTCGGGGAGCGGTTCGGTCACGTCGAGGCGCTCCCGTGCGACACCGAGAAGCTCCTCCATGATGTACAGCGTACTGGTCGCACCGGGGTCCTGATGCCCCACAGAACGCCAGCCCAGATACGAGGCCCGGCCCTTCGAGGCCCGTATCGGAACAGTGAAATCGACGCCGCGCTCGGCGGCGGCGACGGCCTTCGACAGCCCCTCGACAGGCGTCATCTCGTCGACCTCGACGGATTTCTTGAACGTGTGGACCGCCGGTACCAGCGCGTCCACCATCGTCTTGTCGCCGATGCGGGCGTCGCCGCGGTCCTGGACTTTCTCCAGATAGGTCTCCGCGAAGGCGACGGCCGTCTCGGCCGTGAGACCGTCCGCGAGCTCGGGACTGGCGAAGACGAGCGAGCCGCCGTACAGCGGCCCCGACGCGCCGCCGACCTCCGACAGCAGCGTCTTGCCGGCCGTCTTCACCACGTCGCCGGGCTCGGGGTCCGCCATGTCGGCGACGGCCTCGGCGGCGGCGGCCCACCCGCGGGCCATGTTTCCGCCGTGGTCGGCGTCGCCGATAGCCGAGTCCAGGTCGGTGAGATAGCTCCGCTCCGCCTCTAGCCGGTCCGCGACCGCCGCGACCGCGGCGACGACCGCCTCACCCTGGTCGCTCATTTCACCGTCAGTGCCGGCGTCTCGGCCGACGCGCCGAGCAGTTCCTTCAGCTCGTCATCGACGGCACAGACGGTTATGGAACAGCCCTCCATGTCGAGCGACGTCATGTAGTCGCCGACCCAGGCGTCCCACGTCTCGAGGCCGTGTTCGCCCAGCAGCTCTTGGAGCTTGCGGTTGACGACGAACAGCTCCATCTGTGGCGTGCCGCCCATCCCGTTGACGATGGTCAGCACCTCCTGTCCCTCGTCGAGGTCGAGGTCGTCCAGAACGGCTCCCGTCAGCTCCTCGGTTATCTCGTCGGCCGACATCACGTCGGTCCGCTCGACGCCCGGCTCGCCGTGGATACCGATGCCGAGCTCGATCTCGTCCTCGGGCAGGTCGAAGGTCGGCTCGCCCTTCTCGGGGGTGACACACGACGTGAGGGCCATCCCCATCGTCCCCACGTTGTCGACGACCTTCTGGGCCACGCGCTGTACTTCCGCCAGGTCCGCGCCCTCGGCGGCTTTCGCCCCGGCGGCCTTGTGGACGAGGATGGTGCCACAGACCCCGCGGCGGCCGGAGGTGTACAGCGAGTCCTCGACGGCCACGTCGTCGTCCACGACGACCTCGGCCACGTCGGTCCCCTCCATCTCCACCATCTCGCCGGCCGTCTCGAAGTTCATCACGTCGCCCTCGTAGTTCTTGATGACCATGAGGACGCCCTCGCCGCTGTCGGCGGCGGCGACCAGCTCTTCCAGTTCGTCGGCGGTCGGCGAGGTGAACACCTCGCCGGCCGCGGCACCGTCGAGCATTCCCGCACCGAGATAGCCCGCGTGGGTTGGTTCGTGGCCGCTCCCGCCCCCGCTCACGATACCGACCTTCCCATCGACCGGCGCGTCAGCGCGTACCAGCACTTTCGTGTCAGGAAGCCGACGGACCTGGTCGGGGTACGCAGCGACCATCCCGTCGAGCATCTCGTCGACCACGTCGTCCGGGTCGTTGATAAGTTTCTTCATAGTACATGATTATAGACGACACGGTGAAACATAAACCTGCACGGTGAATTACAACGTGCGTAGTGTTCTACTGGGAGACAGGTCTTGTCGGCACGGAGATACCCCGGACGCTCAGAGGTCCCAGTACTCCGGCTCCGACCCCTCGCGCCACTTTATCGAACAGCCGCGGGAGGGCTTCTCCGCGGCGGTTATCTCCTCGCCGGCGAGCAGCGTCTCGACGTGGGCGGCCATCTCCCGTTCGCTGGGTTCGTCGTCCGGGTTCGGCGCGTCGTCGAGGCGACCGTGGTACGCGAGGCGGAAGGTGTCGTCGTCGTTGCGAAAGAGGAACGGGTCGGGCGTACAGCGCGCCCCGTAGGCCGCCGCGACCGACTGGCCCTGGTCGAAGAGATAGGCGTCGTAGTCGACGGTGCCGTCGGCGACGAGTTCCCGCATCCGCTCGAAGGAGTCGTCGGGGTACTCCTCGGGGTCGTTGGCGTTGATTCCCACGACGGCGAGGTCGTCGTACGCCTCGGCGAGCCGGTTCAGCTCCGGAATCTTGGCCTTCGCGTACGGGCAGTGGTTGCACGTGAACACGACCAGCAGCGCCTCCGCGTCGGTGAACGACTCGAGGCTGTACTGCTCGCCGTCCGCACCGGCGAGTTCGAACGGCGGCGCGGCGTCACCGCGCTGGAGCACGTCGGATTCGGAGTCGAGTGAGACCATAGTGGCCCATCTACGCGGCCGGGCAGTAAAAGCCCGGGGACGGCGGCCAGCCGGACCCACGCCCGTCAGTCGCCGGGCTGAACGCGTGGGATGCCCGTCCGGCTGACCGACAGGACGACGGCCGTGAGCCCGATGGCGGTGACACCGAGGGCGGCGATAGCCCAGAAGGCGGCGGCCACGCCGGCTCGGGCGACGACGACCGAGAGCACCGGCGGCGCCACCGCGGCGCCTCCGGAGATACCGATGGTCAGGAGCCCGAAGTTCTTGCCTGCCGCGTCGTCACTGGAGAGCGCGTCGGCGAGCGCCGCTCTGGCGGGCCGGCTGCCGTCGACGGTCGCCGAGAGAACGAGCACGAGTGCGAGCGCCCCAACCACCGGAAGCGTCCCGAGCGCGAGCAGGCCCGCGACGACTACCAGCGCGGCGTAGCCGCCGACCAGCACCGGTCCCGGGGCGTACCGGTCGGTGAGCCAGCCGCCGCCGAAGATGACCACCGCGCCGACCGTGAGCATCGCCGAGACGGCGAAGTTCGCGGTGGCGTCGGGCACGGGGTAGCCCGTCGAGAGCAGCGTCGCGGTGTACTGTTTTATCCCCCATCCGGCCGCCGACGTGAGAAACCAGAGGACGGTGAGCGCGACGATAGGCGGCGAGGACAGCAGGCCGCGGAGTTCCCGCCGGGCGCGGGCCACGAGCGAGCCGTCGGTGGCCGGCCCCTGTGCGGTGGTGTCGTCCGAGCCCGTCGGATGCGTGATGCGCTCGTCGACGTACCGGTCGAACGCGAGCAGACAGGCCACGCCGTAGAGGGCCCCGACGGCAGCGATAGAACCGATGGCCAGTCGCCAGTCCACGCCCAGCGTCGCGGCCGTCGCGACGATGGCCGGCGGCGCAGCGAAGCCCAGCGCCCCGGTGAACCCGTGGACGCTGTAGGCCCGCCCCCTCGTATTGGGGGTCGTCGCCGCACCGATGAGCGGGTAGTGAGCGGGGTGGTGGCCGGCGATACCGACGCCGGTGACGACACTCGCCGCGAGCAGCCACGCGTAGCTCCCCGCGGTCGCCGTCAGGAGCGCTCCCAGCGCGCCGAAGGTGAGCGAGACGGCCAGCACCGGCGTTCGCCCCCGCGAGTCGGACAGCGAGCCGAAGGGCAACTGCAACGCGGTGACGACGACGCCGACGGTCCCCAGCGCGATACCCAGCTGGGCGCTTGTCAGACCGAGGTCGGCCCGCAACGGGCCGAAAATCGGCGGCAACAGCATGAAGTAGGCGTGGTTGACGAGGTGGGAGCCGCCGACGAGACCGACGACGAGCCGGGACTGGTCGGCTTGAGCCACTGTTGGCGGCGGTTCGACCGCCGAGATAAAGAACGCGCGGATTCGGCCGTCCGGTCGCCGCCGGGCTACAGTAACGACTGAAACGATTTACACACCGACCGCACTGTCGCCGTGGGGTCGGGCGTGCACTGATTTTCAGTTGCTACTGTAGTCGTCGAGCCGGGCCGCGATGGCGTCGTCGAACGCGGCGGCGGCCTCGAAGACGGCGGTCCCGGAGTCGACGCTGAACAGCACCTCCTCGCCCTCGTCCGCGTGTTTCTCCAGAAAGCCCATCTCGACGAGATGGTCGAGCGTCCCGTCCAGATACAGCGACTTCAGCGCGACGCCGGCCTCGTCGCTCAGCTCGGTCTTGGTGTAGGTTCGGTCCGGGTCCAGCCGCAGGAGGGTGTCGATGACGGCCGGCGCGTCGTCGTGTGAGGCGACGTGGCCCCAACCGGTCTCGGCCTCGTCAGTCGCGTCCTCGAACATTACTCCATCCGTCGGACTGCTCCCAATTAAATCTCGCGTCGTCCACGGCTCCACACACTGTCACGGTCTTCCATCGTTGAGCAAGGCTTTTGAGAGTGAGTACCGCCCACTCTGTATGAGCAGCCGACGCGAGATTCTGGACCTGCTTGGGGAGAACGCCCGCTACACCACCGAGGACCTCGCTCACATGACCGAGTTCACAGAGAGCGAGGTCGAGGACATCGTCGCGGAGTTCGAGGAGGCCGGCGTCATCACCGGCTATCAGGCCGTCATCAACTGGGACGCGGTCGACACTGACGAGGAGCGGGTCCGGGCGACCGTCGAGCTCAACGTCGCGCTGGACCGCGAGACCAACTACGGCGACATCGCCGACCGCATCGCGAAGTTCCCCGAAGTGACGTCGCTGCGCCTGGTCAGCGGCGACTACGACTTCGACCTCACCGTCGAGGGCGACTCGATGCGGGAGGTTTCGCACTTCATCAGCGACAAGGTCGCACCCATCCCCGAGATAACCCAGACGGTCACCCACTACATCATGGAGTCGTACAAGGAACAGGGGATGAACTTCGACGACCACGACGACGACGACCGGCTCTCCATCTCGCCATGACACTGGAGCCAGCGGACCGGGTCGACGACGTGCCGCCGTCGGGTATCCGTCGGTTCTTCGAACTGGCCGAGGAGATGGACGACATCATCTCGCTGGGGGTCGGCGAGCCCGACTTCTCCGCGCCGTGGGCGGCCCGTGAAGCGGCCATCACGTCGCTCGAGCGGGGCCAGACCTCCTACACGGCCAACAAGGGCAAGCGCGAGCTCCGGGAGCGCATCGCCCGGTTCGAGCACGCAGAGCACGACCTGCAGTACGACCCCGAGACGGAGCTACTGGTGACTGCGGGCGCCAGCGAGGGGCTGGACCTCGCCTTCCGCGCGCTGCTCGACCCCGGTGACACGCTCGCGGTCGCCCAGCCCTGTTACATCTCCTACGTCCCCGGCGCCACGTTCGCGAGCGTCGACGTGCTCGACGTACAGACCCGCGCCGAGGACGAGTTCAAACTGACCCGCGACGCGCTCGAAGCGTCGGGCGCCGCCGAGGCAGACGCGCTCGTCTACTGCTATCCGAACAACCCGACGGGGGCGACCATGACGGGCGACGAACTCGCCGACGTGGCGGCGTTCTGCCGCGAACACGACCTCGCCGTCCTCGCCGACGAGATCTACGCCGACCTCACCTACGAGCACGAGCACACGTCCATCGCCACCCTCCCCGGGATGCGGGAACGGACCGTCGTGTTCAACGGCTTCTCGAAGGCGTTCGCGATGACCGGGTTCCGACTGGGCTACGCGATGGGGCCGGAACAGGCCATCACGGCGATGAACCGGGTCCACCAGTACACGATGCTGTCGGCGCCGACGACCGCCCAGCACGCGGCCATCGAAGCGCTGGACAGCTGTCTCGACGAGGTCGACGAGATGACCGCCCAGTACGACCGCCGCCGGAACTACGTCCTCTCGCGGTTCGAGGAGATGGGGCTCTCCTGTTTCCCGGCCGCCGGCGCGTTCTACGCCTTCCCCGAGTGTCCGTGGGACGACGCGGACGAGTTCGCCGAGGCGCTCCTCCAGTCCGAGAAAGTCGCCGTGGTCCCCGGGACGGCCTTCGGTGCGGGCGGCGACGGCCACCTCCGCATCTCGTATGCCACCGGACTCGACGAGCTCAAGACCGCGATGAACCGCATCGAGTCGTTCATCTCGTAAGGCTCGTATCGGTCCCAGAGCCGGCTGGTAACCGACCAGCTATCAGTTGATATAAATGTGGCGAAAGATTAAGTAAGATAGCTGTTGATACTCGGGCATACTGTGTCTCATTACTCTGTGCAGGCCGGTGAGATTATCGTCACCGAGTCGGCGAGTAGATTTTTTACACAGGGAGGCAAGTGAACAACAATGGCAATAGAGGACACAAACGAATCCGGGTCGGATCAGGCCGACGCTGGGGTCACGTCGCCTGAGCGAAACGCGGCTGTGGGGGCATACACGTGGGAGGACCTTCGGCGTGAACTACACGACGGCGGTCCGTTCGATCGGAGCGAGTATCTCGGGTTCGACCCCGAGGCGATAGCTGACCGGCTCGAAGCGGGAGCCAGCGCCGCGAAGACAGTCAATCGGCCGTTCGCCGAGTATATCGACCCGACGACGACGCCCGTGGTCAAGGGGACCTACACGTGGGAGCACTTCAAACAGGAGTTCTACTACGAGAACGGCGACCAGCCCCTGGACGGCGAGGGCAACGTCGTCCCGTTCGACCCAAGGTCGCACCTCGGCTTCGAGCCCGAGGACGCGGAGAACCACCTCTCACAGGCCGAGGACTTCGCCTCGGAGCTCGACGAACTCGTCGAGGAGCGCACCGTCGACGTGAACCCGGAGCTCGACGAAGACGAGTTCTTCTCGACGCGGGAAGGCCACACCACGGTGGTCAACCGCTACGACCTGGAGAAGGCGGTCCCGTTCTCGAAGAAGACACACTTCAAAGAACTGGAGCGTTACTGGGTCAACAAGCCTTACGCCTGTGCCATCGTCTTCCAGTCCCGGAAGGAAAACGAGAAGAAGTACTACGTCGTCGAACCCCATCTCAACCCGATAGAGAGCGACCTCAAGGGCTTTCTCTCCGGCAAGCTCAAGACGGCCATCAAATACTCCGAGGACGACGTCATCGTCAAGGGGAGCAACGCCGACCGGGCACAGGTCATCCAGCGCGAGGCCGAACAGCTCCTCTCGCGGTACGACCTCTACGACGACCCGATCAATTCGACGAGCGGCGGGACCGGCTTCTTCGACCAGCTCAAGGACCTGTTCGACCCCGACGACGTGACGCCCACCGAAGCGGTGGGCCAGCTCAACGGGCTCTCGGTCCGACCCGAACCGGCGATTATCGCGGACGACCCGTCGACGCTCAGCGAGTATCAGGTCGAGAAGCTGCTGTACATGCTGAAACGGGACTTCGTCGGCTACGGGCTCATCGACCCGGTGAAACACGACATCAACGTGGAGGACATCTCCTGTGACGGCTACAACTCCCGGGTGTTCGTCTACCACACCGACTACGAGCAGATCATCTCGAACGTCGAACACGGCGAGACCGAGCTCGACGACTTCGTCGTCAAACTCGCCCAGCGTTCCGGGAAGGGCATCTCCAAACGACAGCCACAGATCGACGCCACGCTCCCGGACGGCTCGCGTGCGCAGCTGACGCTCGGCCGGGAGGTCTCGGACCACGGGACCAACTACACCATCCGTCAGTTCAAGGACGTCCCCTTCACGCCCATCGACCTCATCAACTGGAACACCTTCTCGCTGGACGAGATGGCCTTCCTGTGGCTCTGTATCGAGAACAACAAGAGCCTCATCTTCGCCGGCGGTACGGCCTCCGGAAAGACGACGAGCCTGAACGCCGTCTCCCTGTTCATCCCGTCGAACTCCAAAATCGTCTCCATCGAGGACACCCGTGAGGTCGAGCTCCCCCAGCGCAACTGGGTCGCGAGCATCACCCGTCCCTCCTTCGGGGAGGACGACAAGGGCGACGTCGACGAGTTCGACCTGCTGGAGGCCGCGCTCCGTCAACGCCCCGACTACATCGTCATGGGTGAGATTCGTGGTGAGGAAGGTCGGACGCTGTTCCAGGTCATGTCGACCGGCCACACCACCTACACCACCTTCCACGCCGACTCGGTGGGCGAGGTCATCAAGCGCTTCACCACCGAGCCCATCAACGTCTCGAAGACGCTCTTTACCGCGCTCGATCTCGTCTCCATCCAGACCCAGACCCGGGTCGACGGGAACAAGGTCCGCCGGAACAAATCGCTCACGGAGATAAACGAGTACTCCGCCGAGAACGACGAGATAAACGTCCGGGACGTCTACGAGTGGCGCGCCGAGACCGACGAGTACATCCAGATGGGTAACTCGAACACCCTCGAAGAGATCAAGTTCGACCGCGGGTGGACACAGGAGAAACTCGACGAGGAACTGTTCAAGCGGAAGGTCGTGCTGGCCTATCTCATCGAGCAGGGCATCAACACCTACACCGAGGTCGCCGCGACCATTCAGGCCTTTATCAATGACCCCGAGACCATCCTCACGCTCATCGCGAACGACCAGCTGGAACGCTCGCTGGAGGACCTCCGGGAGATGGAGTCGGTCAAGATCGACATCGACCCGGACAAAGAGGAGATGGTGCCGCGACCGGACGCGCCGCCGGAGATGGTCGAGGAGACCAAACAGGTGCTCGACAACGCCGGACCGCTGTTCACGAAGTTCAAGAGCGGCGACACCCCCGACATCGTCTCCGCGCTGATGGACGGCAACGCCCTCGAAGAGAACGACGGCGACACCGACGACGACGAACCCACCGAGTTCGGTCAGTTCGTCCCGAAGGCCGGCAAGGAGGCAGATAGCGGATGAGTCTCGACACGAGAGAGCAAAAGCGCCTCGCCAGCGGCGGCACCCTCGGTGACGCCTTCTACCCGGCCTACCAGCGCCTGTTCGACGAGGAAGGCGAGTTCGTCGACAGCGTCGAGGACAAACTCGCACAGGCCCGGATGGCCGACAACGTCGAGATGTTCCTCGCGCGGGCGCTCGCCGTCGGTATCATCGCCGGCGTCGCCCTCTGGCTCGTCGGCAGCCTGCTGGGCTTTCTCGCCGTGACCATCTTCTTCTCCGGGTCGGAGGCGCCGACCTTTATCGGGATCTCGATACAGAACGAGATGCTGCTCTCGATCATCGACACGCTGAAACTCCCCTTTATTATCCTCGTCACCGGCGTCGTCTTCGGGGCGATCGGCTTCGGCGTCGGCTTCGGCTCGCTCGTTTCGATACCCTATTTCCGCGCCAGCGCGCGTGAACGCGAAATCAACATCCTCCTCTCCGACGCCATCTCCTTCATGTACGCGCTCTCCGTGGGCGGCCTGAACCAGCTCGAAATCCTGCAGGCGATGGGCGAGGCCGACGACACCTACGGCGAGGTCGCACAGGAGTTCAAGTCCATCGTCCTCGAGACGGAGTATTTCGACACCGACTACCGGACCGCCGTTCGGAACCAGGCGATACAGACCCCCTCTGACGAGCTCTCGCAGTTCCTCACCGACATGCTGTCTATCATCAACTCCGGTGGGGACATGACCTCGTTCCTCGAGGACCAGAAGGAAAAGCACATGCGGACGACCAAGCAGGAACAGGAGAAGATGCTGGAGACGCTGGAGCTGTTCGGCGAGATGTACATGACGCTCTCGCTGTTCCCGCTCTTGCTCATCATCATCCTCGTCATCATGTCGATGATGGGCAACGCGCAGGGGATGCTCATCTACGGGACCGTCTACGGACTCATCCCGCTGACCGGCATCGCCTTCCTGGTGCTGGTCTCGACGGTGACTCAGGACGCGGTCGGGGACGGCTACCTCAGGCCCAACTCCGACGAGGAGGAGATCGTCGTCGACGAGGGTATCGCCGTTTTCAACCTCGGCCTCATCGAGTCCTACACCGGGTCCTACAGCGTCTTCGACCGTATCAAGGGCCGTGAAGGCACCTACGAACTGGTCCAGATACTAAAAAAGCCCCATCTGTTCTTCCGTGACCACCCGATGCTGGTGCTGGGGCTGTCGGCGCCCCTCTCCGTCCTCGCCGTGGTCCTGAGCATCGTCTTGGGATGGGCTCCGCTCACCATCTCCGGCATGGAGTCCAACCCCGTCTCGGGGACGTTCTTCTGGGTGTACGTACCGATGTACATCAACTTCATCCCGCTCGCCATCTTCTACGAGTGGAACCAGCGCTCCCGAAAGGCCATCATCGGGAACCTCTCGGAGAACCTCCGGAAGCTCGCCTCGGCGAACGACACCGGCATGACGCTGCTCGAGTCCATCAAGGTCGTCTCGGAGACGTCGGCGGGTAAGCTCTCGGACGAGTTCGAGACGATGCACGCGAAGGTGAACTACGGGACCAGCCTCAAGGATGCCCTGCGGGAGTTCAACAACAAGTACCACGTCCCGCGGATGGCCCGGACGGTGAAGCTCATCGCGGAGGCACAGGAGGCCTCCAGCCAGATTCAGGACGTGCTGTCGACGGCGGCACAGGCCGCCGAGAACCAGGACGACATCGACCGCTCCCGGAAGTCCCGAACCCGGATGCAGACGGTCATCATCATCATGACCTATCTGACGCTGCTGGGCGTCATGGCGCTGTTGAAGACCCAGTTCCTCGACGTGATGTCGGGGCTGACCCAGCAGGCAAGCGGCGCCGGCGGGGGTAGCCCCGCCGGGGGCGGCCAGTTCGGCAGCAACATCGACACCGACGCGCTGTCGATGCTGTTTTTCCACGCAGTCACCCTGCAGGCGTTGCTGTCGTCGTTTATCGCCGGGTATATCCGCGAAGTGAAACTGATGGCCGGCGTGAAGTTCGCCGTCATCCTCTCGACGATCGCTTTAGTTGTGTGGATGGCGGTCGGATGATATAAGTCGGTTCGGTCAGAACGGAAGGCAGAAGTATGGGGATTCGGGGACAAACCACTCAGGATTTCGCAATCGGCGTTAGCGTCCTCCTAGTGACGGTTATCGGTGCCTTCTTTTTCACGCAGGGCGGTGCGCTGGCGGTGTACGAGGGGACCTCGCCCGGGGTCGAACAGCCCCAGGCCGACCGTATCGCCTCGTACGTCGTCGAGAACTACAGCACGGAGGGGGACCGCAACGTCCTCAGATACGACTCCGGCCCCGGCAGTATCGACGTCAATCTTTCGAGAGCACAGTCGGCCGGTGCCACGAAGGAACTGACCAGTCTCATCGAGGCCGCCGGTGCAGACGTGCAGTCGGACCGCCGGACGGACCCCATAGTCAACGTGAGCATCGTCAACGGGACGACGCTCGACAGCGGCGACCGGACGCCTGCGATGGACGGGTCGCGACTGGCGTGGGGCGAGTACCGTCGCTCCGAGCCAGTCACGTCCTCGCGAGTCGTCCAGCTGACGAACTACGACTGCGGGACGGTCTGCTGGGTGGTGGTTCGGATATGGTAGACCGCGGTCAGGCGTACACGCTGGAGGGAGTCCTCGCGGCCATTCTGGTCGTCACAGCGACGGTGTACGGCTTGCAGGCCATCGATACCCGCGCCTGGGAAGACACGACGCGGGGCGAGACACAGGAACTCAAGCACCGGGCCAGTGACGTGTTGACGCTGGCCGGGGAGTCGGGAGCGTTGCGCGATGCGGTGCTCTGTTTCTCGTCGGCTCGCGCCATCGACGGCGACCGTCCCGAACCCCGTTCGACCTTCGAGTCCATGCTCAACACCACGTTCGACAGTCAGGCCGACCAGTACAACCTCTATTTTAGCTACTGGAACGAGAGCGAGAGCCGGGAGACGCGACTCGTCTCCGAGACCTCACAGGAGTCGGACAGGCGACCACCGACGAGTGCGGCTGCCGCCTCGACGACGGTGACGCTGACCGACGGGATGGACATCCGCAACGGGAACCGGTGTAACTCGATTCCGATCGACATCCAGGACGACTCGGAGTTCTACATCCAGAAGGACACCGACGAGAAGTCGTCGCTGTACAACGTCGTGGAGGTGCGACTGGTCGTATGGTAGCCGACGACCGCGGGCAGGTGTTGCTCCTCGGCGGGCTCGCCATCGCCATCGTGTTCCTGACGGCCATCCCGCTGTCGAACAGCCTCGTCGTGTCCGAGAGCGCGGCCAGTTCGGAGACGGTGAGCGACATCGACAGGACGGCCGACCGGGAAGCCAGCGTCGAGCGGGGCGTCCGCGCGCTCGCGAACGAGATGGACACGAGCAACATAAACGAGCTGAATCGCTCGCTCTGGAACTTTTCGAGGGATTACACCCGGACAAGCGCCCAGCGAGACGGGGTGTACGTCAACGCCACGGTGAGCCCCGGCGACTCGTTGCGAGAGGTCGACCGGAGTACCCTGTCCAGACCCGGCCCGTCGAACGGGAACTGGAACGACGACCTCGTCACCGGGTCGGAGCGGATAACCGAGTTCAACTTCACTGTCACTAACGTCCAAAACCCCGGGACTACGGCCGCCTACGAGGTCAGAATATCGGGTGACTCAGGGTTCTGGGCCGTCCGGGTGTACGAGGAACCGAGTACGGGAACCACCAAGGTGTCCGTCGACGACGGCACCGGCTGGAGCGAGGTGCCGGGCTGTACCGGCACCACGCCGGTAACAGTGAACATCACCGAAGGGACGTGTTCGGGCGGCGGGACGTTCACAACCTACGACGCGTCGCTCTCGGGTCCGTACACGGTCACCTTCGATAAATCCGGTAGTAACGATGGCGAGTTCAGGTTCGTCGGCTCCGGGACGTTCCCCGCTGTCACCCCCGGCGTACTCAACCCGGCGGTCGAGATCGAGTACGTCGGGCCGGACACGAGCTACGAACGAACTATCCTGGTGAACGAAACGTCATGATCGGGGACACACGCGCGGTCTCACCGGCCGTCACGCAGGCGCTGACCATCGGCATTTCGACGATACTGATTACGGGCCTGCTTCTGGGCGGGTCGTCGTACATCGACACCAAACGGGACAACACGGTCCGACAGGGACTGATAGACGTCGGGTCGGGCGTGGCCAGTGACCTCGTCCGACTCGACCAGTTCGACACCGACGGTGTCTCACAAGAGATCTCGTTCTCCTCGGCGTACCCCGACAGGGTCGGTGGCGAGGGGTATCGTATCCACCTCGACCCGAGCGCCGACCGGACGACAATCTACATCAACTCGACGGCGAGCGACCGCCGGACGCAGGTTCGATTCAAGAACACGACCGCTGTCTGTGAGAGCCGTGTCACGGGCGGACCGATCCAGGTCGTCTACGACGCGACGGAGCCCTGTCTGGAGGTGCGAGCCGCGTGACCAGCCGACGGCGTGGCGTGTCCGACGTGGTCTCGTTCACGCTCGTGTTCGCCACCATCATCTTCATGATCGGTGTCGTCACGGTCACCGGCATCGGGACGCTGGGCGACGTTCAGGCGGGCACCGAATCGAACGTCGCCGAGGAGACGATGCGCAACTACGCCTCGACGCTCGCCGACCACCGAACTGCCAGCGCCCCGCGCCGGTCCACGACGATCAAACTCCAGGGGCACAGCCTCACCCGTTCCGACTCGCTGCTCAAGTGGAGCGTCAGCGGGAACCCGACGCGGATAGAGAACAGGACGGGCGCGCTGGTCCGGACGACCGACACCGACACCGAGCTGGTCTACGAGAGCGGCGCGCTGTTCCGTGCACAGGACGGCGGGTCGGTCGTCGTCCGCCGGCCACCGCTTCGGTGTGGCGACCAGACGGCGCATCTCCCGGTGACGCGGCTCGTCGGCGAGTTCAGTATCTCGTCCGACAGCCGCGTCACGCTGGAGAGCGAACTCGTCAACCAGAGCCTCACGACCAGAGAGACCGACAGCGTCACCGTCTACACCGACGAGACCGCGCGCCCGGACTCGTGGGGGGAGACGCTCACGAGCGGCGGCTGGACGGGCTCCGGTCCGAGCTACACGTGTGACTCCATCGAGCGAGTCGTCGTTCATCAGACGACGGTCCGCATCAACGTGATAAACTGAGGCCCGCGGCGCAGTCGGTCGCCAGTGTGCTGTCGAAGGCGACTGGGCTTTTCACAGAGCGACACCGGCAGCTCCGATGGGTTGACGACGACTGTGTCTCCCCCGGCAGCGTACGGTTTTCGCTCCAGGTGTCACTCGTCGAGTGCGGGCGGGGGCTGGTACACCCGCTGTGAGACGACCACAGTACCGCTGGCCGGTCACCGGACCCGCTGCTCCGAGCAGCGGACAAAAAGAACGCCTGTTCCAGTTAGCCGACAGTCACTGTCCCCGAGTCTATCGTTATCGGGGAGTTGTCGGCGTCGGCTATGTCGCTGGATACGGCGCGCAGGTAGAGCTGCCCACTGACCTCGTGGCCGGGCCCGTCCGACGGCGTGTCGTCGTACACCGTGATGGTGTAGGTGTAGAAGCCGGGGTCGAGCTCCGCGTTGAAGTCGGCGTAGGCGGGGACGCTGCCCTGTCCGAGCAGGTCGCCGCCACCGACCTGTTTGCGTATCGTCCGGTCGACCGGTGTCGAGCTGTCGTTCGAGATCTCCAGCCGGACGTCCCGCTCGTCTCCGACGGTCCCGTTGTTCTTCAGTTCGACGTTCAGCGACGTGATACTGCCTTTGCGCTCTACGAGGGTCCCTGCGTCGTACTCCTGGGCACCGATGTTTATGGAGTTCGTTTCGGCCACGTAGACGTCCGAGGAGCCGACGAACAGCTCGAGGTCCGAACTCGTGACGTTCTCCGTCCTGACGCGGTATGTGTAGTTCCCTTTGCTATCGGGCAGGGCGAGGGTGGTGTTTACCGTCTCACCGGGGTCTATCGAGAGTGTCGTGGTGCTCTCCTCTTGCCACGTCGCACTCGCCGTGTCGTTGTTTTTGTACTCCAGAACGACCTCCTGGCTGCCGTCGCTGGTTCCGACGTTGGTAATGTTGACTGCCGCCTCCGGTGAGTCGTCGTCGTCGGCCACGGCCGGCCCGGTGAGTCCGCTCACCTGGAAGAACGGCTCGCTGGGTTCGCCGACGGTCACGAACCCGACCCACTCGGCCCTCGGCGTCTCGAGTGCACTGGCTGTGACCCGGTAGTTCTTCCCGACCGAGCCCGAGGACGTATCCAGCACGAAGGTCAGATCGTCGGTCTCGTTGGTGGAGAGTTCGTCGGTTGTCTTCTGATACGTCTTGCCGTCCATCGTCACTTCGACGGGCGTCTTTCCGGCCTGTCCACCGTTGTTGCGGACGGTCACTTCCATCCCGGCGTCGTTGCCCGCACCGACCCGTGCCGGCACGTCCACGTTCGTAATCTCGAAGCTGGGCTCTGTCTTGACCGTCTTGTTTATCTCTTCGACCTGGAACCGCGCGATAGCGTCGTTGTAGTCCGGGTCGCCGCCCGTGTTGTCTGTCGCGTTGGCCGGGTCGGCGTCTTGCTGGGAGAGCTCGTAGAGGAACACCGCTTCACCGTTCGCGAGATTGAGGTTCCCGTCGTCGTCTATCTTCTCGTCTCCGAGCATGTCGTCGAGCGTGAGCTGTAACGGCGAGCCGGAGTCGTAGGCGGGAACGCTCTCCCCGTCTTTCTTGATAACGACGTTTTCCGTATTCGTTCCCTGTCCGATTCGGAGCCGTTCACCGCCCGCGTCATCGCAGGCTATCCCGGTCGTATCCCGAAGATTCCCGGCGATACCACGGTCCGGATGCACCACGTCCGTCACGTCCCAGTCACGGCAGTAGTAACTCGTCGCGTACAGAGCGAAGGTAGTCCCGTTGTCGAACCGGAGCGTTTCGGTATACGAGTTCGGCTCGTCGTCCTGTTGCATCGCCCGCTCGGCGATCGGATGGCCGACGTCCGCTCCGGTCTCCGGAACGTCCTCCCACAGCACCTTCTCGAACCGGCCCGATTCGTTCTCTATCACCAGCGACATCTCGACAGTCACGCCGTACTCGAAGACTTCCTCGCCTTCGGCGGAGGTGTTCGCCTCGAGTTCCGCGCCCTCCATCGACACTGTCACGTTTACCGCCTCGGTGAACGTGACGCTGCCGTCGTCGTTTCTCGAGTACGTACTCGGGTCCTTGACGTTGAGAGACGTCGGTAGCGTGACGTTCTCGGTAGTGACGTTGAGCTCGTTGAATCCGTCGATAAACACCGATTCGTCTGTGGTAACTGTCCAGTCAAACTCCTCCGAGTCACCCGAGGAGACGTTCAGGTCCGTCTCTTTGACCACTTTCCCGTCGGAGGTGTTCAGCCTGACCGTCTGGTCCGCCGGTTCCGTACCGGTGTTTGCCACTTCCACCTCGAATGTCGTCTCGCTACCCATATCGACCGGGTCCTGGGTGATGTTCACACTCCTGACGATGAGGTTCGGCCCCGGGGGTATCCCGACGTAGAACTGACCGATTCGGGTTTCGTTCGGCGTTTCGAGGCGGTAACTGTAGTTCCCTCGGGTGTTGGCCGTGTAGGAAAGCGAGATGTCCTTCGTGTCCGGCCCCGTCGCAGTTCCTCTCAGTGTTACCGGCGTTTCCGTCGGGTCGATTGCCTCGACTTCGGTACCCGTATCGAGGTTGGTGATGTTCGCGTCGATCTCCCCTCGAAGTTCCTTGATACCGGTGTTGTTGACTGTCGCCTCCAGTCGGACTGTCTCGCCCCGGCGGACGTCGGAGGGCGCTGACACGTCCTCCAGCGCGAAGTAGCCGACGTCGCCGATTGTGAGCGTCTTGCTCACGTCGCTCGACGCCAGACGGCTACTGAACACGAGGTCGTGTGAGCCGGTGTTGTCCGTCGGCAGGTCAGCTCCCACGGGCTGGTCCTTCGACGAACCCGGTGCCACCGTCACGTTGTAGGTCACTTCGGGCCCGTCGCTGATATCCATGGTGACCGTATCGAAGGCGGTCATTCCGCCGGTGTTTATCACCTCCAGGTTGGCCCCACTCGGCGCCGCGTCGACGGCGACTTCGCTGGGAACCGAGACGGCCTGGAGCGTGACCTTGGGGACGGCGCTGATACTGTTGAACGTGATGTCCTCGTTCGCTGTATCAGAGGGCGTTTCGACGGTCATCGTGTTGGTCCCCGTCACCACCTCGCTCTTTGGAATCTCGAAGGTCACGTACTTGGTATCGCCTCCGCCGATTCCTTTCGTCTTGGTTTCGCTGTAGGTGCCGTACCTTAACTCGATATCCTTCCGTTCCCGCAGTCCACCGACGTTCTCGACCGTCGCGTTCACCGTAACGGGACCGCTACCCGAGGCCCGGCTCGCTCGGATATCGGTGACCTCGTACTCCGCCTCCGAGACGTCTCCCAGCGAATACCGAATCGTCACGTCGTCTCCGGGCTCGACGTCTCCGCTCGTCTTGACAGTCACCAGATCGCTGTCGTAGTTGCTCTCGGCCCAGTCCTTCCACGCACGTGCGTACTGGCTGTTCTCGATGGTCAGCGTGGCGTTCTCTACCTGTGTGGGTCGGCAGATGTAGTTGAGGCTGCCGTCGGCCGGTGGCGAGCTATACGTGCCGTCGGTGTACAGCCCACGAGTGAGCCGGAACTGGTGTCGCCGCTGCTCCGAGGTGTCGGCCTTCGTGGTGAACTCGCTGGAGTCGGTGATCCGACCGTCGAGTTCGATGAACGAGACGGAGAGAGACCCCTCGTCGTACTCGACCCCGGGCGGCGACGTCATCGTCGCACCCGATTCAGTCAGCCGCCACACCCCGCCCCCCTCGTAGGCCACCCGTTGCCCGTTCTCCTCGTACTCGACGCTGCTCAGGTCGCGTGAGCCGGTCGTACACTGGGAGTTCTCGTTCAGCGTTAGCCGGTACGACTGGTCGTTCGAGACGGCCACCTTCCCCTCCAACTGGTCCGGCACCGATACCGACGTGTTGCCACCACTGTCCTGCTCTAGTGCGCTGTCTATCTGGAGCATCGACTCCTCGGCGATCTCCATGTTCGCATCCTGGTTCGTCTCGTCGATGGTCACCACTCCTGTCGCGAGAATAGCGACGACCCCTACCAGTGTGAGCCCGACGAGAAGTATCACCGCAACGACGTTAGAGACCCCGCGTCCGTCCGACGATAAGCAAATGCCCTGACCCATCTTACCCTAAATCATCTCACGCGCACAAAAAACTATCGGTGAGATCGGTCTATAATACCGATATTGTGGTCCTGAGGGGTTCTGTCGGCAGTTTCTCTTCAAGTTTAATAGAGGGACACGACGTAGGGACGACCGTGTCGCCGGTGACGGACCGCTCGTGAGCCACGCGATTCGCCGGACAAACTGGTCTCCGCTTCGCGGGGTGACGCGTCTCGGACTGAACGCGCGAAAATCGCGGTATCTGAACTCGACGGGGAGCTCCGCCCGGACGTTCGCTGCCCTCCGCTTTGCGGGGCGTGACAGATACGGCTCTGTCCCGCCTCGAACAGACGCGGTTCAGTCGCTCGCGAGTGACATGAATCGTGGACTGACGGAGCGACGGAAAGAAATGACATCGCCGGGACTGAGCGAACCCTTCGGGTTCGCGAGGGTTGGCGAGTCCGCGACTGAGCGAACGGACGTGAGCGAAGAAATGGACTCGCCGGGATTTGAACCCGGGGCCTCTCCCATGCCAAGGGAGTGATCTACCCCTGATCTACGAGCCCGCGTTCGCAACCAACCGTATCCGACGGCGTTTATTAAACCCATCGAAGCGACTCGGGGACGACAGTCGATAGCGTGGTTCGGCCACAATGGCTAATATCGTCCACGACAGTCGATTACGAAACAGTCGGCGGGTCACAACGGGTCTAAAAATGGGCACACAGCACAGCGATGAGCCGCGGGACTCCCCAGCGGCTCGCAGAACCGACCGGGGACAGACGACGATAGACTTCGCTATCGGCGTGAGCATCTTCCTCGCGGTGTTGCTGTTCATCTTCCTGTTCATTCCGGGTATCCTCTCGCCGTTCACGGCGAGTGCACAGGACGAAACGGTCTCGTCAAACAGAGTCGCGGACCAGCTCGCGGTCGGGATGTTGGCGTCCCCGGCTGAGCCCTACGCACTGGACAGCTACTGTACGGTGACGTTCTTCGAGGGCAACTCGGCGGGCTGTCCGTTCCCGGGCGGAAGCCTCGAATCGCAGGTCGGGGTGGCGTCGAGCTATCAGCAGGTGAACGTCAGTCTCCGGGGGAACCTCACGGCGTCCGGGAGCGGAGAGGAGTTCGTGTGCTGGGACAGCACCGGGACGGACACGGGGCTCGTAGAATCGTCGAGCGGGGACTGTGATACGACGTTCGCCCGGGGCGACCCAGTTCCGACGACCCAGCCGTCGGTCACGTCGGTCCGGGTGGTTTCGATCGACGGGGCGGACGTGACGCTGTTCGTGGAGATGTGGTAACATGCGAGCACAAGCACACACACTGGAGGCGACGGTCGCTGGACTGCTCATGCTGTCGAGTCTCATCTTCGCGCTACAGATGACCGCTGTGACGCCGCTATCGGCCAGCACGTCCAGCCAGCATATCGAGAACCAGCAGCAGGCGACCGGACAGGGCGTGCTGGCGGTGGCCGCACAGACAGGGGCGCTGAAGCCGGCGGTGTTGTACTGGAACAACAGCTCCGCGCGCCACCACGGCGTCGACGTCCAGCGCTTCTACACGTCGGGGCCGCCGGACAACCGCTTCGGGCGCATGCTGGAGCGGGCGTTCAACGACAACGGCATCGCCTACAACGTCTACTTCCGGTTCCAGAACGACGACGGGGAGCCGATAACGCGACAGTACGTCTACAGCGGCGTGCCGACGGACAACGCCGTCACGGCGGCCCACACGGTCACACTCCGGGACGACGACCCGCTGTACGACGCTGACGGGACGCCGAGCGGGACGGCTCTCGGGGCCCAGAACGTCACCTATCCGATGCCGGACGTCGGCGGCAACCTGTACAACACGGTGCAGGTGGAGGTGGTCGCGTGGCGGATCTGAGGCGGGACGACCGCGGGCAGATTATCCTCGTGGCCGCGTTCGCGCTCGCGGTCATCTTCGTCGTGATGGCGCTCATCGTCAACTCCGCGATATTCACGGAGAACCTGGCGAGTCGGGGAGAGACGACGGGGAGCAACGGGGCGCTCTCGATGCGGGCCATGGTCGAGGCGAACGTCGGTGACAGCGTCGCGGCGGCGAACCGCAACGACAACGCCACCGCCGCGGCGCTCGCCACCGCTGTTCAGGCCGGCGTCAGAAACATCTCCGAGCAGACGGGCCGCCAGTCGGCCCGGTCGGGGCGCGTGGTCGACGTGGCCTACCAGTCGTCGACGCCGGGGGTGCGCGTCTACCAGTCGAACAACTCGACGTTCACCGACGACGCCGGCGACGAGAGCTACCAGGTGGCCGGCCTGGTCTCCCGGGCCGACGGCGCCAACGGGACGCGGGCGTTCGAGATAGAGGCGAACTCCATCACGGCCACGGACAACGGCTCGGCCTTCGAGATACGGGCCCAGTCGACGCCGGCCACGGGCGTACAGGAGAGCTGGCGCGCACGCATTTGGGAATCGGGGGGCGACACCGTCCACGTTCGGACGCTCCGGGACGTCGGTTCGACCACCGCCGTCGAGGACTGTACAGTGACTCACGACGGGCCGGGAGCGTCCGTCGACATCGACGTCACCGGCGGCACTATCGACGGCGAGGAGTGTGACGCGCTCGGCACCGCACCGACCGGACGGAACTTCCACTTCGGCGCCGGCACGGGGGTAACACCCGGGACGACCGAGTCGTACAACATCTCCTTTGCCAACGCGGACGCCATCTCCGGGAACTTCTCGATGGTCCTGTACCGGCGGTCGCCGCTCAGTCCCGAGGTCTCGCCCCTGCGCACCGCCCCGGCGTCGAGCCCCGCGCTCTACGACGTGACGGTCCGCTATACGTATCTGACGACCGATATGCGCTACGAGACCGACGTTCGGGTCGCCCCGGGTGAAGCGGATGTCTGAGACGCGTGCGGTCTCGACGACGCTCGGCTACGTCCTCTCGCTGGCCATCGCCACGCTGCTCATCACCGGGCTCATCATCGCCGGCGGGAGCTACGTCGAGACCCAGCGCGACCAGGTCATCAGGGACGAACTCACCGTCGTCGGCCAGCAGCTGGCGGCGGACATCGAGCGGGCGGACCGCCTGGTGCGGGCCGGTGACACCGACAGCCCGGTCGTCGTCTCCGTGAACCAGACGTTCTCGAACTCGGTCACTGGGTCGACCTACACCGTCGGGCTTGACCAGAGCCGGTCGTCCGTCGTCCTCAACACGTCCCGTCCCGAGGTGAGCGTTCGGGTCGGCGTCACGACGGAGACGGACCTCAGCGACAGCGCCGTGAGCGGGGGTACCATCCGCATCAGCTACGACGCCGGTGACGAACATCTGGAGGTGCAGGATGTCTGAGCGCGCCGTGAGCGAGGTCGTCAGCTACGTGCTGGTGTTCGGCCTCGTCGTGTCCGCCGTGGGTATCATCTCGGTGAGCGGGCTCAGCACCCTCCAGGACGCTCGCACCGCCGAGCAGATGGACAACGCGGAGCGCGCCTTCGACGTGCTCGCGGATAACCTCGCGGACATCCATCGACGGGACGCACCGAGCCGCGCTACGGAGATAAGTCTCGGCGAGGCCCAGCTGGAGACCGGGGAGAACGTCACGATGCTGGTAAACGTCACGGACAGTAGTGGGACCTGGCGGAGCCCCGAGTGGCGGCTCCGGCCGATAATCTACCGCGGCGCCGAGGACCGCCAACTGGTGTACGAAGCGGGGGCGGTGTTCCGGACGGCCGACGGGGGCGGAATCCGCGTCCACGACCCACCGCTCGTCGTCAGCGAGGAGCGCGTCCTCGTCTCCGTCGTCGGTCTCAACCGGCCGGACCGTCAGGCACTCGGCGGGTCGACGGTGCTCGTCCGGGGGCGACGACAGGCCACCTCGGTGGCGTACAACACCACGGCCGACGATGTCGACAGCGTCACCGTGCGGCTCCGCGGGACGCCGCGGACGGAGCTCTGGAGGGCGTACTTCGAGGGAGCCGGGTTCACCTGTGCGTCGTCAGGTGACGATATCGAGTGTACGTACCAGCCGGGGAACGACATCGACCAGGTGTACGTCGTCTACCACGACATCGCGGTCGACATCGAGTCCTAACTCAGCCGTCTTCGACCTGCACTTCGTTGGTCGAGGCGTGGATGTACGTCACCCGAACGATGGATTCGCTCTGTGTGAGCACCTTCTGTGTGCGCAGGGCCTCGTCGTAGTGGATACTGCCGAGGGTCTCGATAGTCGTCGTCCCGGTGAGGACCCCGCCGTAGACGACGCCCTTGCTGAGCGTGACCGTCCCGGTCCCGTCGGTGCCCGGGGGCGCGTAGATGACGCCGACGTACTTCGCTGGCCCCTTTTTTCCGCCGCTGCCGTCGCCTATCTGGGCGGTGAAGTTGTCCAGCCCGAACATCCGGAACTGGGGCGCGTCGTCGCCCGGGTTCGAGATGTTGCTCTCGGACGCCATCTCCAGCTGGTTCGCGTTCCCACCGGCCCCGAGGACGTACACGCTGGCCGTCCCGTTCCCGATGACCTCTATCTTCGCCTCCGAGTCGAGTTCGACGTTCTCCTTGACGCCGACGTAGATGTCTCCGTCGGTGGTGTTCAGTGTCACCGTGTCGCCGCCGGCGACGTCCATGTTCGTGAGGTAGTAGCTGCCGGCCTCCAGCTCGACTGAACCGGGATCGAGCGTGGTTCCACTGATCGGAGCGTCCCCGTTGTCGTTCGTCGAGCTAGTCTCGTTGACCTGCGTCTGGACGATGCCGTTTATCGCCGGTGCCTTCTCGATACCGCTTATCTGGGTCTCCGACGCCGAAGACTTCGTTATCGCGTCATCGCATCTGTTGCATTTGGCGCTGTAGCTGATGTTCCCGAGGACGTCGGGACCGCCCTTGCCCGCGAACACCGTCCCACCGGAGGTGACGTCACCCCGGATGCTCGCCCCGCCGGACCCCTCGTCGATATCCACGTCGCCGCCGTAGACGATATCGCCGTTTGTCCCGTGGGACTGGCCACAGTAGCCGGTAGTCGTTCCCGAGGAGTTGTAGCTGTTCGTGTACACGTCGGGGCCACAGAAGTTGCCCGCGTTCCCGTTGATCTCGAAGGAGCCGCTGGCGGCGAGACTCGCCGTCGCGGACGTTATCTTGGTGTTCTGGAGCGGCGTCACCAGTGCCAGCGTCACCCTGTCGTTGGGGTGGTCGTACTCCACCTGACCGTCGGTACGGGTCTCGAAGTACTCGCCCCACGCGCGGTAGTACTCGCTCGTGACCGACACCTCGACGCGGGCGTTCTCCAGCGGGTTCTTGTACGCCTTCTTTTTCGTCCTGTTCGGGAAGTACCGCGTCGTGTTCGGCTGGGAGATGACCGCGCGGTCACCGACGGTGCCCGACGAACCGACAGTGACGAGGGGCAGCGTGAGCGTCGCATCGCGGTAGTGGAACTCCGGTGGGGATATCATCACCGCGTTCCCGCCGCCGTCCGCCCGCCAGACGCCGCCGCCCTGATACGCTATCGTCGTCCCGCTCCCGCTCTCGTAGACGATGCGCCCCATCTTCTCTGAGAAGACGGTCGTCGTATTCCCGTTCGTCTGGTTCTTGTAGGACAGCGTCATCCGGCCGGCGCCGTCCTCCACGGCATAGGTGCCTTCGCTCCCCGTCGAGAGGTCGACCCGCTGGACGTCCGAGTTGCCGAGCGCGACCAGCGCGGCCTGTGAGTCCAGTTGCGTCATCGCCTTCTCGGCTCGCTCCTCGTCGAGTGTGTCCTGTGTCCCTCCGATCGCACTCGCGCCCAGCGCTACGATGAGTGTCGTCGCCGCGATGACCAGCGCGAACACGAGCAGGAATCCGAGCGGTCCGGACTGTGCCCGTAGCTGTCGCTGGTCACCCTGACCCGAACGGTTAGGCATTGGACAGGGAAACGGAAGCCTGAGTAATAAGCCCGCTGGCCGAACTCGGGGGCGCTGCCGACCGATGCGGTCGAACAGCCGACACCGTGCGGGTGTGTGTCAGCCGGACCGTATCGCCCGTACGGAGATGGAAACGGTTTAGTTCCGGGGCCGACGACCGTTCCACGGGAACAGCGCGACCGCAAATCTGACACGCCGTGGGATTCCACGGCTCGGGATTGCGGCCGTGTTTGGCATCGTCTGATGCCGATACGCCTCGCTACCGGCAGCGACGAGCGGTTCGTGCGGTTCCAACCCAACTATGGCACGAATGCATACACGCCGTCGCGGCTCGTCCGACTCGGACAAGCCGGCGGCAGACGAACCCCCGGAGTGGAGCGACGTCGACGCCGACGCCGTCGAAGAGCGCGTCGTCGAACTCGCCGAACAGGGCCACTCGCCCAGTGAAATCGGCCTGAAGCTGCGCGACGAAGGCGTTCAGGGCACCCCGGTCCCGAACGTCAAACTCGCGACCGGCCAGAAGGTCACCGAGATTCTCGAGGACAACGACGCCGACCCCGACGTCCCCGAGGACATCCGCAACCTGATGGAGCGTGCAGTCCGTCTGCGCGACCACATGGACGAGAACCCCGGCGACCACCAGAACAAGCGGGCCCTGCAGAACACGCAGTCGAAGATCCGCCGACTCGTCGACTACTACCGCGGTGACGAGCTCGACGAGGACTTCACCTACAGCTACGACAAGGCCGTCGCGCTGCTCGACGACGACTAATGTCGACGACCGGTCGGGACCAGGCGCCAGCCCCAGCCGCCAGCGACCTCGCCGCCGCGCTGGAACGGGCCACGTTCGTTCGGCTCGTCAGCGACGCGACCGGCGACTCGCTGGCCGGGACGGGCGTGCTGGCACGGGCGCTCGCCGACGACGACACGCCGTTCCAGGCGAGCGTCGTCGCGCCCTTCGCCGACCCCGACCGGACTACCGAGGCCGACCTGACCGTCGCGCTCGGTCGGACGCACGCGAGCGCCGACCACACGCTGTCGGCGACGCCCGCCGCCACGGCGTTCCAGATCGCCCGCGAACTCGGGGCGACCGCCGACCCGACTCTCGCGCTCGCCGGCACGGTCGCCGGCGGCGACGTGGACGGGACGGTGGCCGACGCCGCCGAGCGGGCGGGACTCGAACGCCGGCCGGGCCTCGCCGTCCCCGTCGCGGACCTCGCCGACGGACTGGCCCACTCGACGCTCCTTTCGGGGCCCTTCTCGGGCGACGAAGACGCGGCGCGGGCCGCGCTGGCGGGGCTGGACCTCCCGAGCGAACCGACCGCGGACGACCACCGACGCGTCGCGTCGCTGGTCGCGCTGGCCGTCACCGACGACGCGCCCGAACGCGCGTCGTCAGCGCTCGCTCGGGGGCTCCACCCCTACGTCGGCGGCCCCTTCGAGACGGTCGGCGGCTACGCCGACGTGTTAGACGCCGCCGCACGCGCGGAGCCGGGCACGGGCATCGCGCTCGCGCTGGGCCACGACAGCGTCCGCGAACGGGCGCTGTCGGCGTGGCGGACCCACGCCGAACGGGCACACCACGCCGTCGCCGAAGCGACGACCGGCCGCTACGACGGCCTCTTCGTCGCCCGCGGCGACGGCATGCCAGTCGGGACCGTCGCCCGCCTCGTCGCCGACTACCACGCGCCGGAACCGCTGGTACTGGTGGTCACCGACGGCGAGGCGGCCGCCCGGGCGACCGACGGTCGGGACGTGGCCGCGACCATGCGGACCGCGACCGACAGCGTCGGGGGAACCACCGCCGGACGGGGCGACCGTGCACGCGCACGGTTCGACGTCCCGACGTCGGAGCTCATCGAAGCGTTCCGGGAGGCGACATGAGACGGGCAGCAATCCGGACGTCACACGGCTCGCCCGCCGGCGCCGAGCGCGTCGCCGCGGCCGTCCGCCCGGACAACACCGCCGAGATGACCACCCGCGTCGAGGGCGAGACGGTGGTCACCACCATCGAGCGCGACGCCACGAACGGCCTCCAGTCGACTGTCGACGACTACGTCGTCAATCTCCGGGTCGCAGCACAGCTTTCCGACCAACCAACACAATCCAATCATGAGTGAACGAAGCGTCTCCAAGCGCAAACAGCAGAAACGGTGGTACACCGTGCAGGCTCCCGAGCAGTTCGGTCGGGAGACTCTCGGCAAGACCACAGCAGACGAACCGGACAAGGTGCTCGGTCGCACCATCGAGACCACGCTGGGCGAACTGAACAACGACGCCAGCGAGAACAACACCAAACTCACGTTCAAGATCAACGAGGTCGCCTCCGACACCGCCTACACGGAGTTCATCAAACACGAGCTCACGCGGGACTACCTGCGCTCGCTCGTCCGCCGGGGCTCCTCGAAGGTCGAGGCCTTCGTCACCGTGCTGACGACGGACGACTACCGCGTCCAGATTCAGCCGGTCGCCGTCACGACCAAGAAGGCCGACGCCTCCCAGGAGAAGGCTATCCGCCGCACGATGATAGACCTCGTCAGGGAGACGGTCAAAGAGCGGACCTTCGAGGAAGTCGTCGACAGCGTCGTCGAGGGCCGCCTCTCCTCGGCCATCTACGGCGAGGCCAAGGACATCTACCCGCTCCGACGCGTCGAGATTCAGAAGACGACGCTCGAAGCGCGTCCCGCCGAAGTCGCCGCCGAAGAGGAGACGGCCGTCGATGTCGACGAGGAAGACGTCGACGTCGACGCCTGAGACGGAACGCCGTAGATTGTTTCCGGATTGCACCGGCCCCGGGTCGGTGTCCACCGGGACAGCACTACGACGCGCCGTCTGATTCGGACCACACGACTCACTTTTTGTGGCCGAACGATCGTCGAGCGGCCGCTGTGCCGGGTGACCAGCCGCGTTAGCTGGTGGTCGTCCCGGACTCGGCTGTCTCCGTCGCCGGTCCCTCGGTCACGACGACGGTCCCGACCATGCCGCCCGACTCGTGTGGGATACAGAAGTAGGGGTACTCCCCGGGCACCTCGAAGGTGTGTTCGTAGGTCTGGCCCTCGAACAGCGTCCCGCTCGTGCTGTTGGCCCACGACTCCCGGGCGGCCTGCTCGCTGTCGAAGCCGCCGGAGGCGAAGTATTCGGCCCCCTCGGGGAGGCTGCTCTCGTAGGCAGTCACCGAGTGGCCCTGCTTGTTGGTGTTGAGCCAGGTGACAGTCGTCCCGGCCGTGACCTCGAGGGTCTCGGGGCGGAACACCTTCGCACCCATGCCCACGTCGTAGTCGGTGGGCTCGCTGCTCCCGATACAACCCGCGAGTCCGACCGCGGCTGTCGGCACCGCCGCCCGGAGGAAGGCCCGTCGCTCCATATACCGCCCTGTCCGGGCTGGATAGACATAGACCGCTCGGTATCGACCGTCGCCGGTCTCTGAGCCGTCTGCGAGGACGGGTGTAGCACGCGCCCACGCCGACGGACGGCTCTGAGGTGTCTCCCGAGGTCTACACAGACTGTGCCCGTGGACGCAAAGACGCATCCGGGAGCGACTGGCCCTCGAACTTTCACCGGCGATTCCGAACGCAGCGCGTGGTCAGTCCCCCGTTCCGTCCGCTTCGTTGCCCGTGGCACTCCCGGCCGAGAAGACGAGTTCGTGTTCGGACTCGGTGTCGAACCGGTCGAGGATAGCGTGGAGCGGCTTGGCGTACCGCTGGAGGTCGGCCGCTCGGCTCGACATCTCGCCGAGCTCCGCCGCCTGCTCTTCGGTCGCGGCGCTGACGATAGTGGTCTCGGTCTGTATCGTCTCACTGGCCTGTGCGACGTCCCGAACCTCGCTGGCTTTCTCTTCGAGCTGGGCCACCTGTGGCTCGAAGTCCGCGCCGGGGTGGCTCGCGGCGAACTGTTCGAGCGTCGCTGCCACTCCCTCCATCGTCTCCGATATCGCCTGCAACTGCTCTCTCTGGGCCTCCGCGTCGGCGGAGATGTTCTGCATGGCGTCGACGACGTCGCTGCTGGCTCTCCGGACGGTGTCGGAGCTCCGCTCGACCCCGACACCGGCCGACTCGACCTCGTCGACGTAGGATTTGAGCTGGTCGGTCGTCTTCTCCAGCTCCGCGACCATGTCGTTGAACTCCACGGCGATTCTGTCCATCGCCTCGTCTTCGCCCGTCGCCTCCATCCGCGTGGTGAGGTCACCGGCCGCACACTGCTGCATGATGTCGGCGTACTCCTCGGCTTTCCGCCGGGGGGAGTCGCTCGTCCCCTCGGCCACGGCACGGGGGAGTTCCTGTGACTGCTCGGTGTCTGCCTGGCCCGGCTCCGCGCCGTTCTGTCTCTGTTCTGTGTCTTCCAGTCCCGGCTCTGTGCTGTCGCGTCTCTGCTCTGAATCGTCCTGTGACTGTGCCACACCGTCCTGTCCGGCGTTGTCCCCTGACTGCCCGGCGTCGCTGGGCTTCCCCGTGAAAGCGTCGCGAATCGACGCGAAGCTGCGAGTCAACACGTTCGGTTTCGACCCGTCCTCTTCAGCCATCGCAACTCACCTCGGTGCCGGCAAGCTGTTTCGCCCCGGCGATATGGAAAACGGTCGCCCGACCCGTGTTTCTTCCTTCCGTAGGAAACAGGGCTGTATGTTCCGTGCACATGGATTTATATAAATAACACTATCTATGAGAAAAAAACTACCGGTTGCTGCACCATCTGTCACAGAGATGTCTCAGGCAGCTATCGTGACCGGTATTACGGTCGCTCACAGAACACCGTTCCGACGACGGCACTCGCCGGTCAGTCCGCCTGCCGCACCTCGATGCGGCAGATGTCGGCGCCGTCTTTCATGCACTGTGGCTCCTCGATCGTCAGGTTCGTCCCGTAGTGAGCGGCGCTCCCCTGTATCAGACCTTTGCCGAACTCACAGAGGTGCCGGTCGGAGCTGTACAGGACAGCCAGCCCGTCCTCACCGAACGGTTCAGTCTCCAGTTCCGGTGGGGTGAACCCGCTGTCGTTGCGCTGTTTGAGCGACTGGTGAATCGTCTCCTCGACGTTGTCGATCAGGTCGAGTACCCCCCACTCGTCGTCGAAGTAAATCTGGCCGTACATGTCCGCCAACTTCTCGAAGAGGAACTGACCGAACGTTCGCTGGAGCTCCGCGTCGCTCACGCCGGCGTCTTCTAGAAGTACCTCATATATGCCCTGGAACTCCTCGTCCGGATAGTCTTCCATCCGCGTGTACCAGTCCGTGTCCACACCTGCGACTTCCTTGACCTGCTCCCACCTGTTGCGACTGTGCTCTTCGATAACGAACGTCCTCAGACCTGTCATCACGACTCCGTGCATCTGACTACGTTTATAAATCAACAGTAAATTTAAAAATTTTTCTATAGTATATCAAATAATTCCGCGTGCGAAGAGCGCACGTCGCGGGACTGACCCGGACCGCTTCAGGCGTCTATCCCACCTCGGTTCGGCCGTGGCGTCCTAATCGACGAAGTAGTTGGCCTTCTTCACCTCCAAGTCGTCTATCCCCCACGGGGGGTCGAACTCCTCGATAGCGAGTTTCGGGACGTGTTTCGCGCAGTGGATGTAGGCCTCCTCGACCTCTAGTTCCACCCACAGCTTCGTCTTGTCCACGTCCGTCGGGTCGACCGCTTCGGGGAGCTGTTCGCGGAGAGTGACCTCGCCGTTGACGTGCAGGCCGACAGTTGTCTCCCACCAGTCGACGAACAGAAACGTCGCCTGCGAGTTCTCCTGCATGTTACCCAGCGAGGCCTGGACACCGTTACCCCGATACTCGGGGTACGCGAGACGGTTCTCGTCGAGCACGTTCACGAACCCCTGTGGCCCAAACCGGGGCGAGCAGTCGGTTTCACCCGCTCCGTCCGCTGTGGAGAGAAAAAACATGATTCGCTCGTCGATGAACGAGATCATCCGGTCGTTCAAACTCTCCTGCATGGCCCCGTCGTAGAACTGAAGTGCCCGCTCTTTGGTATTTAGCTCCTCCTGAATCTCGTGTTCGCCTTCACTACCGGGCAGCTCCTCGTCTGAACGCGACTCCTCGGTGCCCCCGAAATGGTCTTTTCCAGACATACGGTTGGCTTGTCAGGCATCGCTCTTAATTTTATGGATGATAAACTATAAACAATACCGGTGAGAACTGAATATACCGCCGATTGGCGGTGTTTCGTACAGTTCGACAAAGCGTGTCGGACGGTCGTGGTCGGACTCTCGATTCCGGGTGGCACAGCCCGCGCGGTCTGCAAAGGTGAGTGGTCACACTGGCGGGTCCGATATCGAGTTCCACGGTCCGGCGTGGGTCCGCGACGACTCAGTCCGACCGAAACGTCAGCCCGTCGCGCAGTTCCCGGAGGTCGGCGAGCAGTTCGCCGCAGTCGTCGCCGGTCATCGTGACGTGGCCCATCTTCCGGAGCGGGTACACCTCGCGCTTGCCGTACCAGTGGAGGTGGGCCCGCTCCGTGGCGAACACCGACTCCTCACCGGCCATGGTCGCGGTCCGGCGCTCGTCGACGTCGCCGAGGATGTTCGCGGAAACCGTCGGGTCCCGCAGCTCCGTGGTCCCCAGCGGCTCGCCCAGCACCGCCCGGATATGCTGCTCGAACTGGGAGGTGTGACAGCCCTCGATGGTCCAGTGGCCGGAGTTGTGGGGGCGGGGCGCGATTTCGTTGAGCAGGATCTCGTCGTCGGCCGTCTGGAACAACTCGACGCCGAAGACGCCCCGTCCCTCCATCACGTCCAGCACGTCGAGTGCCACTTCGCGAGCGCGTTCGCTGACGGCCTCGCTCGCCCGTGCGGGGGCGACGCTCTCTCTGAGAATCTCCTCGCGGTGGATAGTTTCGGTCACGGGGAAGGTGTCCCGTTCGCCGTCGCCCAGACAGCCCATCACGGCCAGTTCCCGCTCGAAGTCGACCATCTCCTCGACCATCGCGGGGCCGGCGATGTCGTCCATCGCCGCCTCGACCTCGTCCGGGCCGGAGACGGGAACGTTGCCGCGGCCGTCGTAGCCGCCGGTGCGGGCTTTCAGCATCGCCGGGTAGCCGAGTTCCTCGCAGGCAGCCCGGAGTTCCGCGGCGGTGTCGACGCCGCGAAAGTCGGGGACCGGGACGCCCGCCGCCGCCAGCCGGCGCTTCTGGACCAGTTTGTCCTGAATCAGCCGCAGCGTCTCCGGGGCCGGGTGGACCGGGGTGTCCGTCTCCTCGGCGACGCGTTCGAGCACGTCGGGGTCGGCAAGCTCTATCTCGAAGGTGAGCACGTCGGCTCGCTCGGCCAGCGCCCGGAACGTCGATTCGTCCTCGAAGCCGCCCACGAGCTGGTCGCGGACGACCGGGGTCGCCGGGCAGTCCGGCGTCGGGTCGGCGACGACGAGTTCGACGCCGAGTGGTGCGGCCGCTTCGCCGAGCATGCGTCCGAGTTGCCCGCCACCGACCACGCCGACGGTCGGGCCGGGGGACGTTCGTGTCATATCCGGGCCTACCGCTGGGGTCCGCTTAAGCCTTTGAGTTCCCGACTCACTGGGCTGTTCCGTTGCCGACGTACGCCTCGTTCGTCCAGACGGTAAAGCGGTTCCGCTGCCCGGTGGTGCGCATCCGGTAGGTGTCCCCGTCGTAGTCCGCGGCCTCCAGTTGCGCACGTGGGACCGTCGGGTCGAAGTTCTGGGTGATGAGTACCGGCGGCGGGTCGTTTCGGACGATGGATTCCAGGTTCCGCTCGTTGTTCTCGCAGTTTACGTCCATATCGCCCGCGGCGAAGTACCACGGCAGCGGCAGGGAGTTGTACCACATCATGCAGGTCGGCTGGTTGTTCCACCACGACTCGTCCCACTCGTCCCGGTTCGGCCCGACGTAGGCGTTGACGTTGTCGTGCTGGCCCCCGCTCTCCCCGTAGTAGACCAGCACGTCGCTGTCCCCGCTGTGGGCCGCCGCGAGGCGGTTCATCTCCTCTAACTCGCCTTTCAGCTCTTCGTTCGGCTGGGCGTACTGGACCAGCGGGTTCCCGTCCTGTGTCGTGTTCGTGTACACGAGGCCCACGGCCGACTGGGCCACGAGCGCCGAGAGCAACACCAGCACGATGGTTGCGCTGCCGAGACGGTTGATATCGCCCGCAGCCAGCGCCTGCGACCCCCATCGGAAGACCGCGGCGAGTGCGACGGCCGCCGGCACCGCTAGCGGGACGATCGCGTGTGCGGCGATCCACGGGGCGCCGATGTCGGTCCCGAGCGGGTAGCCGAAGACGGAGACGAACCCGGCGTAGAAGGTGAACGGAATCAGATGCCGCGGGGGGGTGTAGCCAAGTCGGTCGAGGGCGTAGCCGAGGCCCGCGAGCACCGCCACGGCCCGTGACCCCACCAGCAGCGCGTCGACGAACACCCAGAAGTGGCTGAGGTAGCTGTCGAAGGATTTCCCTTCGGCGGGTTCGAGCCAGTTGCCCCACTGGTCGACGACACGCTCGGTCGTCGTCCCGAGCAGTTGCCCGAACAGCGACGGGTTCGTTATGCCCTCCCAGAAACCGACGTAGCCGGGCGCGGTGGCCGCGACCGGGGGGTGTTCGATGCCGGCGACGCCGGCTCCGCGCGGCGCGTAGAAGAACAGCGAGACGAACCCGAAACACAGGAGCGCGAGGACGATGTGGCCGACGTAGCCGCCGGCGACGCGCCAGGCGGCGTCGTGCCGGGCGCGAAACGAGCGGACGAGGCCGACGACGCGTTTCACGTCGCCTCTCACCCGACCGACGACGCGGTCGCGTATCGCCTCGGCCGAGGGCGTGTCCGTGATGAAGAGGATCGCGTCCCGGAACCCGTTGGGCAGTACCAGCAGCTTCGCCAGCAGGAGGCCGGTCGCGCCGAGCCAGGTCACGACGTAGACGAGCGCGTTCTCCTTCGATGCGAAACCGAGAGCGAGGAAGACGGCCGCGGCGTACATGTAGCGGGCGTTCCGCGTGTCGTAGAGGCGGACCAGCAGCCCGAACGCGGTGAACATGAACGCCGCGACGAGGACGTCGCTGCGCATGAACCGCGAGTAGTACAGCAGGACGGGGTCGGCGGTAAAGAGGACCGCCAGCGCGACGATCTCGCTCCGCGAGAGATGTCGCCGGAAGAGCAGCGCGGACAGCGGGAGCAGCCCGCCGACGACGGCGACCGGCAGCCGCATCGCGAAGTCGCTCGGGCCGATGAGGGCGAACACCCACCGGTCGACGTGCTGGATGAACGGTCCGTGGATGATGTATCGGTAGGCGAAACTGCCGGAATCCCCGAAGTGCCACGCCCAGTAGGCCACCCGGCCCTCGTCGAAGTGAGCGGGCCGGGCGCCGAGAAACAGGAGGCGCAAGACGAGGCCAAGCAGCGTGATACCGACGACGAGCTTGACCGTCGCGTACTCGTCGGTCCGGAGCCACGACTCGCCACGGCGACGGAACTGCTGGAGGGCGGGCACCACACCGCTCGACGTTGCCATGTCGGGTGCAAGACGAGCGGGGATTAGAATCTTTCTGGTTTCCCGACACGGAACGGTAGTTCTTTAGGTGCGAACGCCACCCACTCAGGTATGGTGCAGCTCGGACTGGTCGTCGCTCAGTACGACAAACACGGGGACGTCATCGACGCGATGTCGGAGTCAGCTCGCACGGCCGCGGCCGACGCGGGTGCGACAATCGCAGATACACTCTCGGTCCCCGGGGCCTACGACACCCCGCTCGCAGCCGACCGGCTGGCACGCCGGGACGACGTAGACGCCGTCGCGGTGCTCGGCGTGGTCATCGAAGGCGACACCGACCACGACAAGGTCATCACCGACGCCGCCGCGAGGGGGCTGACCGACGTCTCGCTCTCGCGTGATACGCCCGTCACGCTGGGCATCATCGGGCCGGGCATGAGCAAAGACGAAGCCGAGGCACGCACGCACAAGGGTGGCTCGGCCGTCACGAGCGCCATCGAACTCGCAAAACTATGACTATGGATTTCGCTTCACGGGTCGGACGAGTAGAGCCGAGCGCGACACTCGCGATCAGCAACAAGGCCGCCGAACTGGAGGCCGAGGGCGAGGACGTCGTCGACCTCTCCGTCGGCGAGCCGGACTTCGACACGCCGGAGAACATCAAACAGGCCGCCAAGGACGCCCTGGACGCCGGCCACACCGGCTACACCTCCTCGAACGGTATCCCGGAACTGAAGGAGGCTATCGCCGAGAAGCTCCACGACGACGGACTGACTCAGTACGAGGCCGACAACGTCATCGTCACGCCGGGCGGGAAACAGGCGCTGTACGAGATATTCCAGACCGTCATCGACGACGGCGACGAGGTCGCCCTGCTGGACCCGGCGTGGGTCTCCTACGAGGCGATGGTGAAACTCGCCGGCGGCTCGCTCACCCGCGTCGACACCGCGGCCCACGACTTCCAGCTCGAGGGCGCGCTCGACGAGCTCGCCGAGGCGGTCTCCGACGACACCGAACTGCTCGTCGTCAACTCCCCGGGGAACCCACACGGTGCGGTCTACTCCGAGGAAGCGCTCGAAGGGGTGCGCGACCTCGCCGTCGAGCACGATATCACTGTGATATCCGACGAGATTTACAAGGAGATAACCTACGACGGTGTCGAGGCCGTCTCGCTAGGCACGCTCGATGGAATGGAAGACCGCACGGTGACGCTCAACGGCTTCTCGAAGGCCTACTCGATGACCGGTTGGCGGCTCGGCTACTTCGCCGGGCCGGAGGAACTGGTCTCCCAGGCGGGCAAGGTCCACTCGCACTCGGTCTCCTGTGCGGTGAACTTCGTCCAGCACGCCGGCGTCGAGGCCATCACGAACACCGACGAGGCAGTCGAGGAGATGCGCCAGGCCTTCGCGGAACGGCGCGAGTTCCTCATCGGCCTGTTCGAGGAGCACGGCGTCCACGTCCCCGAACCGCAGGGCGCGTTCTACATGATGCCCGAAATCGCACCGGACGGTGACGACACCGAGTGGTGTGACAAGGCCATCTCGGAGGCACAGGTCGCGACCGTTCCGGGGTCGGCCTTTGGGACGCCCGGGTACGCCCGCATCTCCTACGCCAACAGCAAGGAACGCCTCGAAGAAGCGGTCGACCGGCTGGCCGAACACGACCTCATCTGACACCGCATTCAGACAGCCTGTTTTCGTTTGTACAGATACCACCCGCCAAACAGGAGATAGGTTGGGGGAAGGAGGAACATAGAGGCAAACGCCACTCCAAGCGTCAGGCCGGGGTTCGGGTGCCACGTACTGGAGTTCAGCCGGACGTAGCTCGAATCGCGGTAGATGGCGTACGGGAACGGGGCCAACAGGATGACGCCGAGGCTCGCAAGCAACAGCGTGATGGGAAACAGCGCGTGTGGATACCAGTACGCTGCTATCTCGATGCTCAGTCCAGTACCGATGAGCGGCGTCGACAGCACAAGACTCCCCGCGGCGACAGCGCCCCACCGTCCGGTATCGACCCAGTCGGCGACGTGTTCGTGACGCTTGTAGAGGTAGTAGAAGGCAAGCGGTGGAAAGAAAAATGTACCGAGCCCGAACATATTCGGGTCCGGTTGCCAGTCGATATCCGCTGTTTCGAGGGTCTTGGCATCGGAGTAGACGGCAATACCGGTGGTCAGTGCCCCAGCCCCAAGCAGTGCAATCGCGAGGAGGGGAAGTACAAATAAACTGAAGAACAAAATAGTTCCAAATCCGATATATATACCGCCTATCAAAACATCTGAACCGGTGATGTACCCCAACGTGATCAGACCCCCCATCAACAACAACGGTATGGAGACGAAGACGAGCAACGCGATCGGCGTCATCAGCGCCCACTCCAGCACACGGTAGGCCCGCGATTCAACGTCCTCGACCGTGGCTCGATTCATCGGTGTTTCCCTGCGATATTGCACATTATTTATACACTCGAAAAGATATATAAATAAAAATTCCGCTCGAAAAAGCCGCGTTACCGCAGCACTCGGTAGCGATGATAGGGAACTAGCCGCCGACGAACGGGGCAGGCACCGAGACGAAGAGCGCGGACAGCAGCGCGGCGTCCGAGCAGGATATTATAAGAAAGCTAACTGTTTTCACCGCGGGACACGGAACGGTTGGTATGCCAAGCAGACGTGCGGTGCTGTCTCTGGTCGTCGGTGGGGCGGTCAGCTCTCTCGCCGGCTGTGGCGGGTCCGCCGAGGGAACCGAACGCGAGTTCGGGCTGACGACCACCGGAGCCGAGGGAGTCCCCGGGCAGGCGGTCGGTGTCGAACTGACGGCCCGCGGCGTCGGTGTCGTCACGTACCGCGTCGACGCCCTCCCCGCTGGCTGGCAGGTGACACAGGGTGATTTCGACCCCGGGCCGACCTCGGTCCGGGAGGTGTATCCGCCGGAACTGCTCTGGGAGCCCCCAATAGGGACGGTGACGGGGTCGTTCATCGTCGAGATAGGCACGAAAGCCGCGCCCGGAGACTACTCGCTGCCCGTCGAAGCCCGGGCCGGCGAGTCCGACGAGACCGTCGTCTCGACGGCGGTTATCACCGTCGCGGGACCGACCGGGAGTCCCTCGCCACAGCAATCGACGGACCGCCAATCGACGCGCGGGACGGACTAGTCGCTCCGTTCGGCCAGTATCTGGTCGATAATTCGGCCGGTCGACAGCAGTCGGTCGGGGTCCGACCGGTCCAGCGGGCTGGCCCGCCGAATCGAACAGTCGATGCCCCGCTCACCCAGCGCCGCCTGCAGGCGCTCCTCGTCGTGGTGCTGGTCGTACCCCAGCGCGATGACGTCCGGGTCGATGCGCTCGATGGGGACGAAGATGTCTTCGGGGTGACCCAGATGGGCCTCGTCGACGGGCTTCAACGCCGCCACCATCTCGCGGCGCTGCTCGTCCGGCACCACTGGCGGCGCCTTGTGCGTGACGTTCTCCGAGCGGGCGATGATGACGTGAAGTTCGTCGCCCATCCCCGCGGCGTCCCGGAGATAGTGGACGTGGCCGGGGTGGAGCAGGTCGAAGGTCCCCTGCGCGACGACGCGTGTCACGAGTCGAACTCCTCCTCGCGTAGCTCCCGGTCGATGTCGTGCTGGTCGAAGTCGAAGAACGTCTCCTCGGGCGGGTCGATGTCGAGCACCGGCAGGTCGACGGGCTCGCCGTCGTTGTCGAAGGCCTGCCAGTCGTCGGGCCCGTACGGGTAGCCGACGATGATGTGAACGTCGCCGCGGCCGAAGGTGGCCAGGTCGGCGTCGCTGGGCCGGAGCACGCCGTTGGGGTGGGAGTGAATCGACCCCGCGGCCCGCATATCGTTCGGTATCATGCTGGTCTTGACCGTCGCGCTCACCGGGTTCGATTCCGTTCCCGGAATGACCAGCACGTCGGTCAGGACGGTGCCGTCGCGGTCGAGCCCGACCTTCCGGGCCTTGTCGCCGCGCAGCATGCCCATGTACTCGTTCGGATGTGAGTCCTCGGACGCGACACGTGCGAACTCGAGTGCCGACTCGGCGATGCCGAGTATCTCGCCCGAGCGAAACAGCCCCATGTTCGGAGGTGGGTCCGGCCCGGTTCTAAGAGTTCCGCTCTCGGATTCAAACAGGATACTGCTGATGGGCACCACTCTTCAGAGTATAACCGCGGGAGAGTCCGGCCCCTTTCAGTCCCGGCCATGCCGGCTGCGGGCGGGGCTTTCTGGCGGTCGGAATCACTGTCGAGTGTGGCTCCCGTTCTGTATTCGGTTTTAGCTAGCCAGCGATTTCGAAGAGTACAAACCGCCGAGTGTCGAAGTGACGGCAAATGTCTTCGCCAACTGGCACCAACGACGGTGCCGAGGCTCCCGACGGGGGAGCCATCGTCTACGATCTCGCGTCCGGCTGTACCGCTGATGATGTCGAAGTCGGAGCCCGCTATCGGGCGACGGTCAACGGCGTCGTCGACTACGGTGTCTTCGTCGACCTCTCCGATGCCGTCTCCGGTCTCGTCCACGACTCGAATCTCACTGGGTCCTACGACGAGGGTGACCAGCTCGTCGTCGAACTCGGCGAGGTCCGGTCCGACGGCGATATGAGTTTCGAGGAGGTCCAGGTGACCGAGTTCGAGACGGAGCACGTCCCCCACGGGACCGCCGCCGACGTCGACGACCTCGACGACTCGACCGGTGACACCGTCGTCGTCGAGGGACAGGTCGTCCAGATCAAACAGACCGGCGGCCCCACTATCTTTCAGGTCCGCGACGGCACCGGCGTCGTCCCGTGTGCCGCCTTCGAGGAGGCCGGCGTTCGCGCCCATCCCGACGTGGAGATAGACGACATCGTGCGCGTCTCCGGCCGCGCCGAGGAACGCAACGGCGGCGTCCAGGTCGAAGTTGACGCGCTGGCACGCCTCGACGGCGACGAGGCGGCCGGCGTGAAAACGGTCATCGACGACGCCCTCGAATCGGCGGCCGAACCCGCCGACATCGACCCGCTCGTCGAGTGGCCCGCCTTCGAGAAGCTGTGGGACGACCTCCGGCAGGTCGCCACCGAACTCCGCAAGACGGTGCTCGAAGGCCGTCCGATTCGGATGCGCCACCACGCCGACGGCGACGGGCTCTGTGCCAGCGTCCCGCTGCAGGTCGCACTCGAACGGTTCATCGCAGACTACTACGAGGACGACGACGCCCCCCAGCACCTCCTCAAGCGGTTGCCGAGCAAGGCCCCCTACTACGAGATGGAGGACGTGACCCGGGACCTGAACTTCGCGCTGGAGGACCGGACCCGGCACGGTCAGAAGCTCCCGATGGTCCTGATGCTCGACAACGGGTCGACCGAGGAGGACACGCCGGCCTACCGGAACCTGCGACACTACGACATCCCCGTGGTCGTCGTCGACCACCACCACCCCGACCCCGAGGCCGTCGAGCCGCTCATCACCGAGCACGTCAACCCCTACCTCCACGACGAGGACTACCGCATCACGACGGGGATGATGTGCGTCGAGCTCGCCCGGATGATCGCACCCGACCTCACCGAAGACCTCCAGCACGTCCCCGCCGTCGCCGGCCTCTCGGACCGGTCCGAGGGCGAGGCGATGTCCGACTACCTCGCGCTGGCCGACGAGAAGGGGTACGACGAGAGCGATCTCCGCGACATCGGCGAAGCGCTCGACTACGCGACCCACTGGCTGCGCTACAGCTCCGGCGAACAGCTCATCACCGACGTGTTGAACGTCGACTGCGACGACCGCGACCGCCACGGCGAACTCGTCGAGTTCCTGGCCGGGAAGGCCGAACGCGACGTGGACGAACAGCTCGACGCGGCGATGGACCACGTCGAACACGAGCGCCTGGACAACGGCGCACACCTCTATCAGATAGACGTCGAGAACCACGCCTACCGGTTCACCTACCCCGCGCCGGGGAAGACCACGGGCGAGATTCACGACGCGAAGGTGGCAGAGACCGGCGACCCCGTCATCACCATCGGCTACGGGCCGGACTTCGCGGTGTTGCGCTCGGACGGCGTCCGACTCGACATCCCGCGGTACGTCACCGAACTGACCGAGGAGGTCTCCGGCGGCGGCGTCTCCGGCGGCGGCCACCTCGTCGTCGGCTCCATCAAGTTCGTCTCCGGCATGCGCGAGACGGTCATCGACGCGCTGGTCGAGAAGATGGCCGACGCGGAAATCGACGAGGAGCTCGCGAGCTCGACGGCCCTGCCCGACGACATCTGAGGCGACTGCGGTTTCTCAGGACGCGAACCGTACCCGCCGAGCGGCCAGTCCGGCGACCACCAGTGCGCCGACGACTGCGGCGAGGAGGCCGACCGGCACGGCGGGCTGCCCACCGGACCAGTCCGCGTCGAACACGCGCCCGAAGTAGTCCGCCGCGGCGGTGCCCTGCAGGACGAGGAGCACCTCGCGGTTCACCGTGGCGGCCTGCTCGTTCCAGTTCAGACTCCCCACGATCACGCGGTCGTCGTCGACGACGGCGCCTTTGGCGTGTATCTTCCCGTACCGGTCGCCGGGGTCCGCCAGTTTCGCCGACAGCGGCGCGCCGGTCCGGTCGGCCCACGACCCGAAGCGCTCGACCACCCGCTGATTCTCCTCGCGGACGTACCACGCCGAACTCAGGAGCACCCGGACCTCGACGCCGCGCTTTGCGGCCCGCCGGAGCGCTCGCAGCAGGGGTTCGTCCCACCCACCGACGGTCGGCTGGACGACATCGACCGAGTCGGTCGCGGCGTCGAGTTCCCCGACGAGCGCGCTCTGGGCGTTGTCCGGGGTCACGAGCAGGTCCGTCCCCTCGACCGGTATCGTCGTCGCGTCGAACCGTGCGGGATAGCTGCCGTTGGCCCGCTCACCGCGCTGGAACGACCGGCCCGCACGGTAGCTCTGCCAGTCGATAGCGTCGCGCCAGCCGGCGTCGGCGCGGAACGTCGCCGCCAGCCCGTCGACGACCCGCGGCTGGCTCGTCGCCACGCCCCAGCCACGGCTGCTCCGGCCGCCTGTCCCCGCCGGCTTCCAGTTCTCCGTCATGACGACCCCCCGCTCGTCGGCGACGGCGTACTTCGCGTGATGGTAGCGGTAGCGGGCTCGCGGACCCGCGACGACGCGGACCTCGATGCCTGACCCGCGCAGCCGGTCGAGCGTGCGGGCCTCGGTGCGGGTTCGCCCGCCGACGGGCTCCCCTTCGAGCAGGACGCGAACGTCGGCGCCGCGGCGCTGTGCGGCGACCAGCGCGTCGGCGACACGCGACGAAGACAGCGTGTAACCGGCCAGATACACCCGGTCGCTGGCGTTGCGGACAGGTGCCAGGGGCGCCTGCGGGGCATCCGGAAGCGTGAACGCCCGAACCTCGCCGGCCCGCCCCGTGACGACGGGGCGGTCGGTCGCGCCGAGGGGTCGCCAGTGGACTGTCGACCCGTCGATGATTCCGAGTTCCCCCTCCTCGGTGTCCGCGTAGCGAACGCTCGCGACGGCGGAGCCGTTCCGGGTGAGTGTGACGGTGTCGCCGCCGTTGGCCAGTGCCGGCGCGCTGTCGAGGCCCACGACGGCGGCGTCAGTCAGGTTCCGGACCCCGTCGGGGGCGCCTGTCAGCGCGACGCGCCCGCTCGCCGTCCGGTTCGGAAGGCGGGCCGTCGTGTCGCCGTCCGTGAGCGCGTAGCGGCCCAGGGCGGTGCCGTTCGGCACGTCGATGACGACGAACTCGCCGCGGTCGCCGCCCCTGACGGGGTCGGGGTAGACGGCGTGGAGGGTCGGCTCGCTGGCGCGTGCGCCGGTCGCGGGGTCGGTGAGCGGCTGGGACTGAGCACCCGCCACCGGCTGTGACGGAACGGACTCGGGGGCCGTGGCTGGACCCAGCAGGCCCGCGGTGGCGACGCTACAGAGGACGAGCGAGACGACGAGGAGACGGGGCAACCGCATCGGCGGGGCTGGCCCCGCGTTCGTACAAAAGGGTTCGGCCTACGCGCCAGCGGCCTTCTCGGCCTCGGCCTGCACGAGGTACGCGCGGTCGTCGGTGTACTGTGCGGCCTCTTCGAGGGCGTCCGCGGTGCCGATCTGGCGGAGCGCCCACGCGGCCGACGCGCGGACCTCGTCGCTGTCGTCGCTCTCCAGTACGTCCGCGAGCGGCTCGACGGCGCGGGTATCGCCCAGCAGCCCGAGCGTGCGGGCGCCCACCGAGCGAACCTCGTCGTTCTCGGTGGCGAGCTTGTTCGCGACGGGCTGGACCGACTCTTCGCTGCCGATGGCGCCCAGTGAACGGAGCGTCACCTTCTGGAGCGCGGGGTCACCGTCGCCCTCGATGAACTCGTGGAGCGTTTCGGCGGCGCGTTCGTCGCCGATCTTCCCCAGCACCTTTATCGGCCCCTTGTTCCGCTTCTGGGCCAGCTCGTGCATCTCCTCGAAGACCGGCTGGGCGTCGCTGCCGAGGTGGTAGAAGATGTCGATTGTGTACTCCTCGTAGAACTCCGAGCCGAGCTTGTCGAAGGCGAAGGCGACCAGGTCGAGGTTCCCCGCCTCGGCATGGAGCTTGGCCGCGTTCCACTCTGGCGGGAAGTCCTTGCGGTTCTCGTTGGTCAGGATGTCGTAGAACCCCTTCGCGTCGAGCTGCTCGCGGACGGTGAGGTCGCTCCAGACCTCGGCGGCGTCGAGGTCGTCTTCGAGCGCTTTGGCCGCTTCGAGCAGCTCCGCGATGGCCTCGGCGTCAGCGTCGGCGTCGAGCGATTCGGACTCGATGGTGGCTGCGACCGTGCCGAGTGCGTCTGCCGCCTCGTCGAGGTCGTCCCCCGCGTCGGCGTCGGCGTAGTCGGTGACCCCGGCGAGGAACGTCTCGACGGCTGCCATGGCGTCTTCCTCACCGTCTTCGGTCCACTCGCTGTCGGTAAGCGTCCCCTGTGCGTCCTCGATGATGACGACGACGTCCTCGGCGTAGGGGCCACGCTGTTCTTCGAGGTCGTCCCGGAGGGCAGAGAGCCGGGACTCGATGTCGTCGGCCGGGTCCTCGGCCTCTTCGTCGTCCTCGTCGGGCTCGGGCAGGTCGGCGGCTTCGAGGTCGCTCTCGACGGCGTCCAGCCGCTCCTCGACGCCGTCCAGCGCGGCCTCGGTCTCGGCCGCTTCGAGTTCCTGTTCAGCCTCGTCGAGACGCTCCCGGAGCTCCTCGGCGCTCACGGTCGTCGCAGGCACGTCGCTGGTTTCGCCTGTGTCCGCCGGCTCGTCGTCCCCGTTGCTCATGTACGCAGGTGTGTGGACGCGGGCTAAGAGGGTTTTCCTTTCGGGGTCAGTCAGCGGGGTCGGCAGCTATCCCGGGGCCCCCCGGTCCACTGTGCCCGTCGAACCGGCGGATAACGGCCAGCATACCGACGGCCATGCTCGCAATCACGACGCCGAAAACGAACAGTCCGACCGCGGCGCCGAACCGGAACGAGCCGACTGCAGCGAACAGCCCCATCGTTCCGGTGACCCCCAGCGACGCGACACCCCCGCTGATACCGCCGACTTTCGCGCTTTCCCACTGGGGCTGCTGGGCTGTCCCGGCGCCCGAGCGGTTCAGTTGGCCGTGAACGGACGCGTACAGACCGACCGCGACCGTCCATACGGCGGCGTTGAACACCGTGACGAGCGCCGCCAGTCCGGCATCGACGACCGGCAGGACACCGATGTACGACACGACACCGACGACGGTCCCGGCGACCGGAGCCAGCAGGTACCGGTAGCTACGTCGCATGGACGGACGTTCCCGACCGCTCGACAAAATGATTCCCCATCGACACCAGTCCAAACCGCATACGCTTAGGACCGAGGCCGTGCAGGACCGACCATGACCGCAGACAGTGTGCAGTCGCTAATCGACCAGCTCCACGAAGAAGCCGAGATGGCTGTCCCGAACGACGAGACGCCCGACATCGGCATCGTCATGGGGTCGGACTCGGACCTGCCGACGATGGCCGGCGGCAAGGGGAAACGGCCCGGGGCCTACGCCGCGCTGGCCGACGAGCTCGACTTCGCGGAACAGACCGACTACACCGACGCGCCCGACGCCCGCTTCACCTTCGAGACGTTCGTCTGTTCGGCCCACCGCACGCCGGACCTGATGTACGCCTACGCCGAGACGGCCGAGGCCCGCGGGGTCGACGTCATCATCGCCGGCGCGGGCGGGAAGTCGGCCGACCTCCCGAACATGACCGCGAGCATCGCCTACCCGCTCCCGGTCATCGGCGTGCCCGTCCAGGAGAAGTCCGTCGACTCGGTCATCGGGATGCCACAGGGTGCGCCCATCACGGCCGTCGACGCTGGCAAGTCCTTCAACGCGGCATTGACTGCCGTTCAGATGCTGTCGCGCAAGCACGAGGAACTGCGTGACCGGCTGGTGACGTACCACCAGCGCCTCCAGGAGGAGGTCGGCGATGTCTCCCGAGACCTCCACGAACTGGGCACGCCCGGATTCAAAGACCAGTATTGGAGGGAGGAGGAATAAGTCCGGAGCCCCATCACTGAGGCTCCCATACGTGGGTGTTCGAGACGCCGCACAGATAAGGCCGAGCCGCCCGAATTCCGGCGCCGTGGTGGTTATCAACCCTTATATGCGAGTACTCCTAACGCTCGCACGATAGGAGATACCGGAATGAGTAATCCATGGATTGCCATCGGCGCGCTCGCTGTCGTGGCCCTCGCGATACCCATCACGATGATGGCCGTCTCGAGCCTGCTGCGACCGAGCGTTCCCGAACAAGGCAAAACCGCCACCTACGAGTCCGGTGAAGTGCCGACTGGCAGCAGCCAGAAGATCAAGTTCAATATCCAGTACTACATGGTCGCGCTGCTGTTCGTCGTCTTCGACATCGAGACCGTCCTCATCTTCCCGTGGACGGTCATCTACCGCGACGCCGTCGGCGCGGTCGGTATGACGAAGGCACTGCTGCCGATGGTCGCGTTCATCGGCGTGTTGGCTATCGGGCTCGGCTGGGCATGGCGCAACGGCGCAGTCAGATGGGTGCGCAGTCCGCGCGCCACGAAAGGGGCAGACACCTATGAGTAGTGACCAGACACCACCGGCAGTGAAGGACGTATCGACCCAGGAGGCCCGGATGGGTGAGGGGGCCGACGACCGGTTCAACTCGACGCTGCGTGAGGCCTTCGGCTCCACGCCGTTCATCCTGACCAAGTTCGACAAGTTCATGAACTGGGTCCGGGGCTCCTCGATGTTCATGCTGCAGTTCGGCATCGCCTGCTGTAGCATCGAGATGATCGCCACCTACGCGATCAAACACGACCTGGACCGCTTCGGGGCCGGCATCCCGCGGGCGTCGCCGCGACAGGCCGACGTCATCATCGTGCCGGGGACCATCGTCTCGAAGTTCGCCCCGCGCATGAAGCGCGTCTACGACCAGATGCCCGAGCCGAAGTTCGTCGTCTCGATGGGCTCGTGTACGATTTCGGGCGGGCCCTTCCAGGAAGGGTACAACGTCGTGAAAGGCGCCGAGGAGATAATCCCGGTCGACATCCACGTCCCCGGCTGCCCGCCACGCCCCGAAGCGCTGGTCTACGGCGTCGCCAAGCTCCAGGAGCGCATCGCCAACGGCGAGTCCTCGCCGGTGACGGTCAAGCCCTACGAGCTAGAGCAGTTCGGCGACCTCGACCAGGACGAAATCGTCCAGAAGCTCGCCGACGACATCGACGAGGACGACCTCGTGATGCGGTACAACTGGAACAACTCGCCATGAGTCTAGAGAAACCCTCCACACCGACCGAAATCGGCGTCACCGACGACGGCCTCGATTACGACGCGCTCGCCGACCTGCTGGGCGGCCACGTGCTCGACCGCGAGACCCACGTCAACGCCGAGGCGTTCGTCATCCGGCCCGACGAGGTGCAGGCCGTCCTCTCGACGCTGAAAGAACAGGCGGGCTTCGACCACTGTTCCTGCGTGACGGCCCAGGAGTACGACGACCGCTACGAATCTATCTACCACCTGCGCAAATACGACGACCCGACACAGGAGCTGTCGGTCGTCGTCCCCTCGCCGAAGGACGACCCGCACAACCAGTCGGGCGCCCGCGTCTACGACACCGCCTCCTGGCACGAGCGCGAGGCCTACGACCTGGTCGGTATCGACTACGACGACCACCCGGACCTGCGACGGATTCTCCTGCCCGAGACCTGGCAGGGCCACCCGCTCTCCCAGGACTACAATCAGGACCAGCCCCAGATTGTCACCCTCCGGGAGAACGCGAACCCGCTACAGGGTGACCAGCGCAGCGAGGACGACCCGGACACGATGTTCGTCAACATCGGGCCACACCACCCGGCCACGCACGGCGTCCTCCACGTGAAGACGGTGCTGGACGGCGAGCAGATAGCCGACCTCGAACCCGACATCGGCTATCTGCACCGCTGCGAGGAGCAGATGTGCCAGCAGGGCACCTACCGCCACCAGATTATGCCGTACCCCGACCGCTGGGACTACGTCTCGGCCGGCATCCTCAACGAGTGGGCCTACGCGCGGGCCGCCGAAGACCTCGCGGACATCGAGGTCCCCGAGTACGCGCAGGTCATCCGCACGATGTCCGCCGAGCTGTGTCGCATCGCCGCGCACATGCTCGCCCTGGGGACCTTCGCGCTGGACGTCTTCGGCGACTTCACGGCCATCTTCCAGTACGCGTTCCGCGACCGCGAGGTCGTCCAGAACATCCTCGAGGACCTCACCGGCCAGCGGCTCATGTTCAACTATCTCCGCCTCGGTGGCGTCGCCTGGGACCTGCCCGAGCCCCGCGAGGAGTTCTTCGAGAAGGTCCGGGACATGCTCGACGATCTCCCGTACAAGCTGGAGGAGTACCACGACCTCATCACGGGCAACGAGATATTCCAGATGCGGTGTGTCGACACCGGCGTCCTCTCGCCCGAGATGGCCAAGTCCTACGGCGCGACCGGACCCGTCGCCCGCGGCTCGGGCGTCGACTACGACCTCCGCCGCGACGACCCCTACGGCTACTACGACGAACTCGACTGGAACGTCGTCACCGAGACCGGCTGCGACAACTTCTCGCGCGTCCTCGTCCGGATGCGCGAGGTCGAGGAGTCGGCCCGCATCATCGAGCAGTGTGTCGACCTGCTCGAACAGTGGCCCGAGGACGACCGCGAGATCCAGTCCAACGTCCCCCGGACGCTGCGTCCGGACCCGGACGCGGAGATCTACCGCGCGGTCGAGGCCGCCAAGGGCGAACTGGGCATCTACATCCGCTCCGACGGCACGGACAAGCCGGCCCGGTTCAAGATTCGCAGCCCGTGTTTCTCGAACCTGCAGACGCTGCCCGAGATGTCCCAGGGCGAGTACATCCCTGACATGGTCGCCTCGCTGGGCAGCCTCGACATCGTGCTCGGGGAGGTGGACCGCTGATGGCGCCGGAGTCGGCCCCGCTCCCCGAGACGCTGGCGGAGCTCGCGGGTCTCGACCCCAACAGCGTTCCGGTGATGATCCTGACGAGCCTCGTCGGCGCGGCCCTCATCGGCACGCTGATGATGACCAACACGGCCCTCGCCGGTCCGTGGGCGAAACGGAAGATAACGGCCGCGTTCACCGACCGTATCGCCGTCGACCGTATCGGCCCGTTCGGGCTGCTCATCATCGTGGCTGACTCGGTACGGCTGCTCTCGAAGGAGCTCATCGTCCCCGACGGCGTCGACCGCCCCGCGTGGGACCTCGCACCGCTGCTCATCGCGAGTTCGGCGCTGCTTGGCTTCGCAGTCATCCCGATGGGGAACGGCCTCCATCTGGCCGACCCCGAAGTCGGACTGGCCTACGTGTTCGCGACGGCCTCGATGGCCTCTGTCGGGCTGGTGATGGCCGGCTACGCGTCGAACAACAAGTACTCGTTCCTCGGCGGGCTGCGCGCGGTCGCACAGAACGTCGCCTACGAGATTCCGCTCATCCTCACCGGCGCGTCGGTCGTCATCTTCGCCGGCTCGCTCCAGATGAGCGAGATCGTCGCGGCCCAGTCCCAGACCCTCGTCGGGCCGATTCCGTCGTGGTACGCCTTCGTCAACCCCTTCGCGTTCGTGCTGTTCATGATCGCGAACCTGGCGGAGGTCGGCCGCAACCCGTTCGACATCCCGGAGGCGCCGACGGAGATTGTCGCGGGGTATCAGACCGAGTACTCCTCGGTGTACTTCGTGCTCATCTACCTCGGCGAGTTCATCCACATCTTCCTCGGTGGCGCCATCATCGCCACCATCTTCCTCGGTGGACCGGCCGGCCCGGTGCTGCCGGGTATCGTCTGGTTCCTCATCAAAATCTGGGGCGTCTTCCTCTTTACCCAGTGGGCCCGCTCGGCGATTCCGCGCGTCCGAATCGACCAGCTCATCGAAATCGGCTGGAAGGGCATGCTCGTGCTCTCGCTGGCGAACCTGCTGTTGACGGCGGTCATCGTCGGGGTGGTCGCCTGATGACCGCACTCACGACCGCGACCGCTGGAGGTATCCGACAATGATTGGCATCATGAAATCCATGGCGACGACGATGAAACACGCCCTCGACGGGGAGACGTTCACGGTGGAGTACCCGGACGTCACACCCGAGGTGAGCCCCCGCTTCCGTGGCGTCCACAAGTTCAGCCAGGAGCGGTGTATCTGGTGTCGCCAGTGCGAGAACGTCTGCCCGAACAACACCATCCAGATCGTTCAGGACGACCAGCGCAACGGCGAGCAGTACAACCTCCACATCGGCCAGTGTATCTACTGCCGGCTGTGCGAGGAGGTCTGCCCGACGGACGCCATCCTGCTGACCCAGAACTTCGAGTTCACCGCGGACACGAAAGACGAGTTCGCCTACGACAAAGAGCAGCTCAAGAACGTCCCGTGGTACAAGGATATCGACCCGCTGGAGTCCCGAGAGCCGGACCGCGGTGCGTGGATCGGTGAGGGCGAAGGCGAGATCGACTACCAGTAGTGCGACGTACCGCGCCGGAGGCGCGGTTTCACCGGACTCGAACGCAGTGAGAGTCCGGCCTCTTTCATCCACGTTTTTCGAGGAGTGGTGCCCGCAGCGAGCCACTGGCTCGCGAGGTCACCCGCCGAAGAAAAAGGTGGAGGATAGTGACCCGCTGGAGTCCCGAGAGCCTGACCGCGGTGCGTCGATCGGTGAGGGCGAAGGCGAGATCGACTACCAGTAGCGGGCTGTTTGGCCGTTCGTTCGCTTTTCGCGTCAGTTTCCGCCGCGACTCTGCGGCCAACGCCTTGTGCCGCGCTGTCCGAAAACGCCCGGTATGCCTCCTTGTCCGGACTGTGATGTGCCGATGCAGGAGGCCGACCACCGGGCCTCCACACCCGGCGAACGGATACGAATCGACGCCACCGGCGGTATCCTTGGGGCGCTCAATCTCAAAGGCAGCTATCTGACCTGTGACGTCTGTCCGGAGTGTGGGCTGGCGCGCTTCTACGCCGAGTAGCACCCTCGTCGGTCCACGCGGCACACAGCCGACACTCGCGACCAGTGTCTGATGGCGCCGGTCGACTGCAGCGGGGACGCTCCGACCACCCCGTGAGTCAGATTCCGGCAACCAACTGGGGTGTTACGCGCTCGCTCGCGCGAGGCGAAAGAGGAATCTTCAAAGGGCCGCCGCCAAGAGTCTCCAAGTAAGATGGCACTGTACGAGTCAATCGCGTTCGCGCTGTTCGCTCTGGTGACGGTGGGGAGCGCGGCCGGCGTCGTGTTAGTCCGTGACGTCTGGCATTCAGCGCTGTTACTGGGCGTCTCGTTGGTCAGTGTCGCCGTGTTCTACGTGCTGAACATGGCGGCGTTCGTCGCAACGATGCAAATCCTCGTCTACGTCGGCGGCGTTCTCATCCTCATCACGTTCGCCGTGATGCTGACGCGTGAGGACGAATCCGCCATCGAGGTGACGCCATGACGAACAAACCACGGCTCAACACCGAGGGGAACTACGTCGCCGGACTCGCCGCTGTGGCGCTGTTCGTCGTCCTCGCTGCCGTGTTCGTGACAGCCTCTTTCCCCGCACCGGCGGGGTTTCCGGAGTCGTCCGCAGTCACGAAGAGCCTGGGTGCGGCGATGTTCGACATCGCACCCAGCGCCATTATGGACGACGGTGAGGCGGCCGTCCCCGGTGAGGGCTTCCTGGTCGCGTTCCTCCTGATAGGTGTCCTCCTCGATGCCGCGCTGGACGGTGCGGTGATGCTGGCAAAGCGAGAGGAGGCAGGTGAGAACGTCGGCCTCGGTACCCAGAGCGAGGGCACCGACGACGACGCCGTGGCAACCGATGGGGGCACCCCGTCCGACGGAGGTGACGAATAGTGGCTGTTCCCGCCGAAGCCTACCTGCTGCTCTCCGCGGCTATCTTCTGTATCGGCCTGTTCGGCGTGCTGACGCGGCGCAACGCGCTCATCTTCCTGATGTCGGTCGAGCTGATGCTGAACGCGGCCAACATCAACTTCGTGGCGTTCTCGCTCCAGCACGGCAATCTCACCGGTCAGGTGTTTGCCCTGTTCGGGATGGCCATCGCGGCCGCCGAGGTGGCGGTCGGTATCGGCATCATCCTCGTTCTGTACCGTAACTTCACCGACGTGGACGTGACGAAAGCGACGACGATGAGGTGGTAACGATGTCTGCATTCACATACGCTCCGGCGATTGTCCTGTTACCGTTCGTATCGTTCCTCGTGGCGCTGTTCGCGGGCAAGCGCATGCCGAAAGGCGGCGCGCTCGCGGGCATCGCCGCGACGGGTGGGTCGCTGTTGCTCTCCATCTGGGTCACACTGACCGTCGCCGGCTTCACCGGGACGAGCACGTCGTACAACGAGTTCGTCTACACGTGGGTCGCGGGCGTAGACTCTATCGCGCTCCGCTTTGGCCTGCTGCTCGACCCGCTGTCGGCGCTCATGCTCCTGATAGTCACCCTCATCTCCTTCCTGGTCCACATCTTCTCGCTGGGCTATATGAACGACGAGGGCGAGACCGGTCTCCCGCGTTACTACGCCGGCCTCGGACTGTTCACGGCGAGCATGCTCGGCTTCGTCGTGGCCAACAACCTCCTGATGGCCTTCATCTTCTTCGAGCTGGTGGGGCTGTGTTCGTACCTCCTCATCGGCTTCTGGTTCCGTGAAGAGGGCCCGCCCAGCGCCGCGAAGAAGGCGTTCCTGGTCACCCGATTCGGTGACTACTTCTTCCTCATCGGCGTCGTGGGCATCCTCGCGACGTTCGGGACCGGCCTGTTCGCCCCCATCACCGAGGGCGGTCAGGTCGTCGCCCAGAGCTTCCCGGCGCTGGCCGAGGAGGCGATCGTCGAGGGCGCGACCGAGAACATCGCGATGCTCGAAACCGTCGGCATGGGCGCCCAGCAGTGGTTCACGGTGCTCGGCCTGCTCGTCCTCGGCGGCGTCATCGGCAAGTCCGCGCAGTTCCCGCTGCACACGTGGCTCCCCGACGCGATGGAGGGTCCGACGCCCGTCTCGGCACTGATTCACGCGGCGACGATGGTCGCGGCCGGTGTCTATCTGGTCGCCCGGATGTACGGCTTCTACGCCATCTCCCCGACGGCGCTCGCGGTCATCGCGCTGGTCGGCGGGTTCACCGCGCTGTTCGCGGCGACGATGGGCGTCGTCAAACAGGAGATAAAACAGGTGCTCGCGTACTCCACCATCTCCCAGTACGGCTACATGATGCTCGCGCTGGGCTCGGGTGGCTACGTGGCCGCGGTCTTCCACCTGACCACGCACGCCGTGTTCAAGGCGCTTCTCTTCCTCGGCGCCGGGTCGGTCATCATCGCCATGCACCACAACGAGAACATGTGGGACATGGGTGGCCTGAAAGACCGGATGCCGGTGACCTACTGGACGTTCCTCTCCGGCTCGCTGGCACTCGCCGGCATCGTCCCCTTCGCCGGCTTCTGGTCGAAAGACGAGGTGCTGTACGAGGCGCTTATCCACGGACTCGGCAGCTCGGGCGGTCTCGGGCCGGTCTATCTCCTCGCGTACGCGATGGGGCTGCTGGCCGTCTTCATGACCGGCTTTTACACCTTCCGAATGGTGTATCTCACCTTCCACGGCGAGCCTCGGACCGACATCGCCCGTGACCCCGTCTCGGTCGGCTGGAACGTCAAGGGGCCGCTCTCTGTCCTCGGCGTGCTCGCCGCGACCGTCGGCCTCATCAACATGAAGCCGGTCGCGGAGCTCACCGACACGAACATCGACTTCCTGCACGCGTGGCTCCACGGGCCCGACGAGGGCGGCTGGCCCGCACAGCTCGGGACCGGCCTCGTCCGATACGAGGAGCTGCTCCACGATGTCGGGGGCGTCTCGGCGGGCGAACCGCTGGGCGCCATCGGCACGCTGCTGGCCTCGGCGGCCCTCTCGCTGGCGCTGGCAGTCGCCGGCCTGCTCGTCGCCCGCTCGCTGTACAGCGGTCCCGAGCCGGTCGAGCATACGGACAAACTCGGCGGTGTGAAGACGCTACTCATGCACAACTACTACCAGGACGAGTATCAGGTGTGGCTCGCGACCGGGTTCACGTACCCGATCGCTCGTGCGATGGACAAGTTCGACCAGGGCTTCGTCGACGGCGTGGTCAACGGTATCTCCAGCGTGAGTCTCTTCGGTGGCTCCCGCATCCGGCGTATCCAGTCCGGCGTCGTCAGCAACTACGCGACGCTGCTGACGCTGGGGCTCGTGCTACTGCTCGTCGTCTTCGGTATCGCTGGGGGGTGGTTCTGAATGCTGGTCGAGACACTCCTGCTCGTCACGCTGCTCGGAGCCGGCGTCGTCATGCTGGCCCCGGACCGCTACGCCGGGAAGCTCGCAGCCGGTATCAGCGTGATTCCGGTCGCGCTGACGACCTACATGTACTACGTCTTCCTGACGGACTACAACGGCGCGGGCAACGCACTGCTCTCGCCCGAAGGAGTCGCCTTCGGGACGCAGGTGCCGTGGCTGCAACTGGGCGACTACACCGTCCAGTACTACGTCGGACTCGACGGCGTGAGCATGCCGCTGCTCGCGCTGACGACCATCCTGACGACGCTGGCCATCGTCTCCGCGTGGACGCCCATCGACGAGCGCCAGTCCCAGTTCTACGGCCTGATGCTTCTGATGGAAGTGAGTCTCATCGGCGTCTTCACCGCGCTCGATTTCTTCCTCTGGTTCGTCTTCTGGGAGGGCGTGCTCATCCCGATGTACTTCCTCATCGGCGTGTGGGGCGGCCCGCGCCGGAAGTACGCGGCTATCAAGTTCTTCGTCTACACGAACGTCGCCTCCCTGGTGATGTTCGCCGGGCTGTTCGCCCTCGTGTTCGCGACGGACCTGACGACGCTGTCCCTGCCCGCGATGGCGACGGCGTTCCGCACCGCGACCGGGCTGCCGACCATCGCCGGCTACAGCCTGGCGACGATTTCCTTCGTCCTGATGTTCTTCGGCTTCGCGGTGAAGGTGCCAGTCTTCCCGCTGCACACGTGGCTGCCCGACGCCCACGTCGAGGCCCCGACGCCGGTGTCGGTGATGCTCGCCGGCGTCCTCCTGAAGATGGGGACCTACGCGCTGTTGCGGTTCAACTTCACGATGCTTGAAGAGACCGCTCGCGCACTCGCCGTGCCGCTGGCCATCGTCGGCGTCGTCTCGGTCATCTACGGGGCGATGCTCGCACTGGCCCAGCGTGACCTCAAGCGCATCGTCGCGTACTCCTCTATCTCGTCGATGGGGTACGTGATTCTGGGCCTGGTCGCGTTCACCCCGCTCGGGATGGGCGGTGCGACGTTCCAGATGGTCGCCCACGGCCTCATCTCCGGGCTGATGTTCATGACGGTCGGCGTCATCTACAACACGACCCACACCCGGATGGTCGGGGACATGTCCGGCCTCGCCGACCGGATGCCGTGGACGGTCGGCATCTTCGTCGCGGCCGCGTTCGGCTACATGGGGCTGCCCCTGATGGCCGGCTTCGCCGCCGAGTTCTTCATCTTCAAGGGCGCTTTCGACGCGGCCACGCTCGGCGCGAGCGCGCCGGTGCTTACGTCACTGGCGATGTTCGGCATCGTCATCGTCGCCGGCTACCTGCTGTGGGCGATGCAGCGGACCCTCTTTGGCGCCTTCCGTCTGGAGACCGACTACGAGGTCGGCCCCGCCGCGTTCCACGACGTGGCGCCCCTCGCGGTCCTGCTCTTGCTCGTCATCGCGCTCGGTGTCGCACCCGACCTCTCACTCGATATGATCCAACACGCCGTTGCCCCGCTCACCGGAGGTGGTGCATAGATGGTCGACCCGACGTGGCTGGCGACTGCGCCAGCGCTGGCCTTTGGCGCGGCAGCGCTGGTGCTGTTGCTCGCCGACAGCGTCGACCCGGACAGCACGAACACGACGGTGCTGGGCGGTATCGCCGTCACGGGTTCGCTCGTCTCGCTGGCCGCCGCGGTGTACCTGATATACGGCGGCACCGGTATTCCCACGGCGCAGGGCGGGTCCGGCAGCGCCGTCCTCTTTGGCGGCCAGCTGGTCGTCGACCAGATGGCGCTGTTCTTCATGGCCATCACCGCGAGCGTCACCACCCTGGTGACGCTGGCCAGCATGGACTACGTCCGCGAGCACGCCTACCAGGCGGAGTTCTACTCGCTGGTCCTGCTGTCGGCGACGGGGATGAGCCTGCTCGCTGCGGCCAACAGCCTGGCGACGGCCTTCGTCGCCTTCGAGCTCATCTCCCTGCCGTCGTACGCGCTCGTGGCGTTCCTGAAGAAGAACCGGGGAAGCGTCGAGGCCGGCCTGAAGTACTTCCTCATCGGCGCTGTCTCCTCGGCCGTGTTCGCCTACGGTATCTCGCTGGTGTACGCCGCGACCGGCGTCCTGCGGTTCGACGCCGTCGCGACGGCTATCCGCTCTGGAACGGTCCAGACAATCGTCGACGGGTCCGTCGAGGCACAGGCGAGTGGCGCTTCGGTGCCGATGTCCATCCTCGGCGTCGGTATCCTGATGATTATCGGCGGACTGGCGTTCAAGATGGCCGCCGTGCCGTTCCAGTTCTGGGCCCCGGAGGCCTACGAGGGCGCGCCGGCACCCATCTCGGCGTTCCTCTCGTCGGCGTCGAAGGCCGCCGGCTTCGTCATCGCCTTCCGCGCGTTCGCCGTCGCCTTCCCCATCGGTGCGCTCGTCGAGACCGGCGGCGCCATCGACTGGTTCGTCGTCTTCCAGGTGCTCGCTATCGCGACGATGTTCGTCGGGAACTTCGCCGCGGCAACCCAGGAGAAAGTCAAGCGGATGCTGGCCTACTCCAGCATCGGGCACGCTGGCTACGTCCTCATCGGACTGGCCGCACTGACCGCCACCGGTGACGGGATGGCCCTCTCGATGAGCGCCGGGATGGCCCACCTGCTCGTCTACGGCTTCATGAACACCGGCGCGTTCCTCTTTATCGCCCTCGCCGAGTACTGGGGCGTCGGCCGACGCTTCGAGGACTACAACGGACTGGGCAAGCAGGCACCGGTCGCCTGTGCGGCGATGACGGTCTTCCTGTTCAGTCTGGCCGGCCTGCCCATCGGCGGCGGGTTCTTCTCGAAGTTCTACCTGTTCTCGGCGACGCTGAACGTCGGCGCGTGGTCGCTCGCGGCCGCGCTGATCATCAACAGCGCGCTCAGCCTGTTCTACTACTCCAGAGTGGTCAAGGCGATGTGGATCGAGGAGCCCACGGGCGAACGCACCATCGAGTCGTACCCGACGGGGCTGTACACCGCTATCGTCGCCGCAGCGGTCGTGACCGTCCTCCTGATTCCCGGCTTCAGCTACGTCTCCGAGGTCGCCTTCCGCGCCGTCGAGCTACTGTAGCTCGTAGACGAACACGCCGCCGCTCGACCGTTTTTCGACTCGCTCTCGCGCTTCCAGCACGTCCAGATGGCCGACGGCCTCGCTCATGCCCGCGAAGTACTCCGTCGCCGGGAGGTCGCCAAACAGCGCGGTCATCACGTCCACCGGCGTCGTCGCGCCCTCCCCGACGATGTCGGCCACTTCGTCGCTTCGCTGGTCGTGCTCCGTGAGGATGGCGTCGATGCGCGCCTGCGGTGACTCCACTGGCTCGCGGTGGCCCGTCAGAAACCGGTCGTGGCCCTGTTCGCGGAGCCAACGCAGCGACTCGTTGAACGCCGGGAGCACCCGGGGTCGCTCGCTGCCCGCGGTCGGTGGCGGCTGGAGGAACGGGTTCGGCGTGATGTCGCCGAGCACTGTGTCGCCGACGATGGCCTCCCGGCCACCCTCGTGGTCGTAGGAGAATATCAGTTCGCCGACGGCGTGGCCCGCGACGCTGTCGACGGTCAGGGGTTCGTCGTCCACTGTGACGGTGTCACCGGCGTTCAGTTCTCGGTCTGTCTCGACGCTCTCGGCGTACGGTAGAAACGCCTCTGGGAGCTGTGTGACGGCACTGGCGGTCTCCCTGGAGATGCCACAGCGCTCGAAGAAGTCCACGAAGTAGGACTGCTCGTAGCGCAGTCGGGCGCCGAAGTCCCGCATGATGGCTGCCCCGCCGGAACTGGCCAGCACCCGTGCGCCGGCGTCCCGGAACCGGTGGGCCAGCCCGAAGTGGTCCGGGTGGGGGTGGGTGACGACCACCTGTGAGATATCGCTCGGCGCGAGCTCGCGGGCTTCGAGCGCTTCGAGCAGTCGGGACCAGGCCTCCTCGCTGTCGGGACCCGGGTCCACGACGGTCCGGCCCGCGAGGTACGCATTGACCGCACCGACCTGGAACGGCGTCGGAATCGACACCCGTGTGAACATACGCCGAGCTATCGGTTGGTCGGTGAAAACAGTTCGTGCACCGGCGACGGTAGCGCGAGTAGTTTACACGACACCGGGGTCCGTCGAATTCCACGTCACCGGGACGCCTATCACACACGGGTCAGGGCTCGACGTGCTCCGGTATGATGACACCGTCCATACGCACGTTCCCACACTCGAAATCTATCTGGAGTACACTGAGGCGTGGTTACGCCCCGTCTGCTACGTGATTTGGGTTTGTTTGCCTGATAGCTGGTAACAAACCACGCCACAAAGGCTATATCTGTTCTCTGCGAAAGGACAGATATGAACAAACACTTCGAAGACGCTCGGTACTACCTCAAGCGCGCCGGCGAGACTGCGGGCAAAGGGCTCAAAGAGGAACTCGAACCGGTCGAGGCGCGGTTCCGGAAACTCACCGGCGCCGAGGAAGAGCCGGAACCGAGCCGGCTGGAGGCCGTGAAAGCCGACCTGAAGACCCTCCAGGAGCGAGCCGAGGGCGAGGCCGAGACCGCCATCGGACAGGCCCGCGAACGGATTGGGAACTACCGCGGGAAACAGCCCGCCGAGGCGTAGCCGGAACGCAATTCTTAAAGTATCCGCTCGAATAGCTACGGGTGCTGGGTTGGTGATCTAGTCCGGTTATGATACCTCCTTCACACGGAGGAAGTCGGCGGTTCAACTCCGCCCCAACCCATTTCTGACGCCGTCTGCGACGAACGGAGTGAGGAGCCAGCGGCGTCTGTATGGTGAACAAGGAGTTGAACCCCGGAAGACGAGCGTAGCGAGTCTTCAGTCGGTTCAACTCCGCCCCAACCCACTGAATTCTCGCGGCGCTCACCTGCGAGCGGCGCGTAGGCGAAGCGTTGTGGCGGAGTTGAGCCCTGCGAGACGAACGCAGTGAGTCTCGCTCCGGTTCAACTCCGCCCCAACCCATTTCTGACGCCGCCTGCGACGAACGAAGTGAGGAGCCAGCGGTGTCTGTATGGCGAACAGGGAGTTGAACCCTATCAGTCGCGCACAGCGAACGGAGTGAGCGAGCACGTCTGATTTCGGTTCAACTTCTCCCCAACCCATTCCTGCCGCCAGATACGGCTCACGTACCCCTACTCGTTTCTGAAGACCAGAATATTCTGGTGGACCATCGACGGGATAAAGGAGAACGGGTAGCCGTACACGTGGAGGTCCTTCGAGGGGTCGTACCAGATGAGATCGGCCTTCATCGTGTATCCGGCATCGACGATGCGCGAGGCGAGTTCGGAGGACAGCATATTGTAGGACTGCTCGCGGTACATATCGCCGATGAACACGGCGACGTAGCCATCGTCTTTCACCACGCGACGGAACTGCTCGAATTTCCGGCCCATATCGTCCAGCCAGGCCGCTTTGTCCTGCAGGCCGTCCCCGTCGAACGCCTCCAGCTTGCTGGAGCGCGTCTCGGTCTCGTTGCGGGTCTGTTCCACCTTGTCCATATCCCAGTAGGGCACGTCGGTCAGCAGGAAATCGACGGCGTCGGTCGCGAGTTCGTCCACCAGGTCGAGACAGTCGCCCCGGCGCATGTCCTGGTCGGCGAGGGGACCCTCACCACGGTCAGCCCGGTCTTCGTTTTCGGCTTCGAGCACCTCGTGATAGAGGTCGACCCATTCGCCGTTCCGCTCGAACCCGATCGCGTCGCGACGGCCCGAGCCCTCGTACTCGGCGAGGGACGCACCGAGAAGTGTCCCGCCGACGCCGGCGAACGGGTCGAGAATCAGGTCGCCCGACGTGCTGAACCGCCGAATCAGCTCCAGACACAGGCGGGGCGGCTTCTGGCCGCCGTGCTGGCTCCGCAGGTCGTGCTGGAAATCGGGGGGGTACTGCTCCGGGAGGACGGACTTGGTCGCGAACTTCCACTCCCGACCCGTCAGGTCGTTCACGTCGTTGCGTTCGTCGTAGATACCGCGCCCCTCGACGTACCGCTGGTGGTCGGAGAGTTCGTCCGTATCGACGACGTCACCGTCCTCGATGGGCAGCGCGTCCGCCTTCGCGCGGCGCTCGTCGAACTCCCCCTCGTCGGTCGTGAAGAGACGGCTTTGCCTGTAGTTCGACGACTCCTCGGTCATGTGAGGTGGTTTCAGCCCCCAGCAGTTTCAATATAGCCATCGAGACAGCGGTTGAGATCGCCACAAGACGTAATTTCCCGGCACCGGCAGGTCCCGTATGGACGAACAGCCGTTACACGAGCGGATGGACGAATACGAGGAACTGGCGAGCGGGGCGGCCGACGCGGCCCGCAGGCGCGACGAGGCGGCGACCGAAATCGGAGACCGGCTCGCAGCGGCCATCACCGATGCCGTCGAACGGGAGGGTGCAAACGTCGTCCAGAGCGCCCACTCGACGGACGGGCATCGGTACCGGTTCACCGCGCGGCTGGACCGGGCGGCGCTGGTGGCGGCGCTGACCGAGACGCTGCCCGACGGCTTCGTCGTCTCACACGTCAACGACGACGGGACGATGAGCGTCGAGTGGACCGGGAGCGGCCGCACGCCGTCGAAGCGCGAGCGCGGCGCGGTTCTGAAAGCTATCGTCGCGGAGGAACTGGTGCTCGACAGCGACGGCCTCGTCGAGTCCGTGCCGACCAGAGAGCGGGTGCTGGCTCGGGCGGTCGAGCTGGGTCTGGAGGCGGACGAGGCTGCCAGTCGGCTGAGCCGACTGGCGACGCTCGACGTTATCGACATCGCCGATGGCCGTATCTACCCTGACGAGAACTTTTCGCGGTACTAGACTGAGCCGACGTACGTCGCGTCGGCGGAGGTGTGCTCGCGGTTGAACGAGGTGACCTTGGCGCGTATCGCGTCGCCTTCCACACAGGACGACGGCACGTCCTCGGTGAAGAGGACGAATCCTTCGACCTTGCCGACCGCGACGCGGTCGCCGGAGTGGTGGTCGGTGAACTCGGTGATACCGAACTCGTAGGTCGAACCGATTTCGACGGGCGGGTCGCGCTCCCGTGCCTCGTTGTGGGCGCGTTCCGACGCGCGGGCGTCCGCCGAACCCCGGCGCCACACCAGCAGTCCCACCAGCAACAGGACGAGGACGCCAGCGCCACCGGCGAGCCAGATGAGTTCCATACGACGGCCCACACCGCCGGGGTCCTAATAGGTTGCAGAGTCGCGGTCGCGCCTACAGTCCCAGTCGGTCCCTGAGACCGCCGCTGTCGTCGCCCGTGTCCTCGGGCTCCCAGTCGGTCGGGAGCTTCGCCGCGAGATGTGCGAGCTCGTCGTCGTCGAATCGCGGGTCGTCAGCGGCCGCGTCGAGCCAGTCGCCCCACTCCTCGGGCGAGAGGAGGCCGCGGGACTCCGGTTCCCACTGGTCGACCAGCGCCTCGCGGTCACGGAAGGGGATATCCATGCCGCTGTCGCCCCAGTACAGCGGGCAGAGCTCGAAGGCGTGCGTGTCGTCGTCGAGCCACACCAGCCGGTAGGGGTAGTCGTTGTACAGGAAGACGTCGTCGGGCGTTACCTCGTCCCCGTTGGGCAGGTCGAGCGAGCCAGCCATGCAGGGGAGTTACAGCAGGCGAGGCTTCAGCGTTGTGTCCGTGGGAATGTCCGCGGGGTGTCGTCAGTACTCGTGGAGCGGCTGGCGGCGAATCCGGGCGCGGAGGTCACCGATGGCCGGCGAGCCGTCGCCGATGAACTGCTGGCAGACCGCGTGGACTTCGTCGCGCGTTATCTTGACGTTGCCCTGCTCGATGACGTCGGCGGGCCGTTCCCGGAGCTCGCGGATGGTGCCGACGGCGAGCAGGAACGGGATGGCCCACGCCGACAGCGTGTTGCCCCGCGTCTCCGGCATGGCTTCGAGCCACGTCTGGGCCCCGTCGAGATACCCCTCGGCTCGGGCAGTGACGCGATCGATGACGGGGACCAGCGACTCGACGTTCTCGGGGTCGCCGACGTCGCTGTGGTCCAGCCCCTCCTCGTCGAGCAGTTCGAGCGGTAGATAGACGTTGTTCTCCTCCTCCATATCGGTCGCGGCGTCCTTGGCGACGTTGACGAGCTGGAGCAAGAGCGCGAACGCGCGGGCGTTCTCCCGCATCTGTCGGGCCTGTTCCTCCGTCGCCTCGCGCGAGACCAGTCCCGTCACGAGCGTCCCGACGGTGCCTGCGGCGTACCAGCAGTACTCTTCGAGTTCGTCGAGCGTCTTGATGCGCAGGCCGCCGTCGTCGGCGTACCGGTCCACGAACATCGCCATTCCGTCGACGAGTTCGCGCACCGGACCGCGGATGCTCTCTAACGCGTGGTTGTCCAGCGAGCGGAAGACGCCGACCGCGCGGCCGGCGTTGTCGACGACTTCCCAGTCGTCGGTGAGTGTGGCCGGGAGCCACTCCGCGACGGCCTCGTCGAACGCCCTGACGGACGCCTCGGCGTCCGGGTCGAGCGTCCGGCTGTAGAGCCGGAGCAGCTCCGACTGGGCCGCCGGCGGGATGTGTCCCGCGTCCTCGATTGTGTCGGCGACACGGCAGAGAAGATAGCCGACACAGATATCGCGCGCCATCGGCTCGTCGAGTTCCGCAATTGTCAAGCTAAACGTCCGCGACACCCTGTGGACGGCGTCGTAGCACCACGCAATGTCTTCTTGTGACGACCGGCCAGTGTGGTTCTGAGACATTCCCGTCATCCGGGCTAGGGCATACTGTGATAAAAATGGGTTGGCTACGGAGTCGCCGAGGTAACCCGCCCCTCCCTGTGCGGGAAACGCCATGCCTAAACCCGTCAGGACCGTAGCTTCCAGCATGAGCACCGGGCGCGCGACGGGGGGAGAGCGATGAACCGCAACGACACGATCGCCCTCGGGTTGACTATCGCCGCGGTCGTCATCGTCCCCGGCCTGGCAAACGCGTATCTGAGCCAGTGGGGGTATCCGTGGGTCGGGAGCGCCGTCTGGGCGACGGGGTACGGGCTCGGCGTCCTCTACATCTGGTACGAGTGGATTCGACCGATCGACATCACCGGCCCGGAGGGCGTGGGATACGAGCAGGACGAGTCGACGGAGGAGTAGGCGCACTCGTGGCCCCTGGCGGGGACCCGCTGGGAAGCCTCGCACGGGTCTCCCCCGGACCAGTCCAGTGAGTCTGTCAGGTAGGCGCTGGCTTTTCAGACGCTCGTTTAGGGAATCCCGGTGGGTCTCCGACCGTCTGCCGGCGGCAATATTCTCCGGCTCACCTCGAAAGACGCACTACTGCAGCGGCGATGGCCGCACCGACAACCAGTGCGATGAACGTGTCAGCTACTACCCAGTCCGACAGCGGGACTCTGGGTAACACGACGAAGAGAAGCACGGTAAAGCTGCCAAACCAGACCGCCACGAAAAACGGCCAGTTTCTCATCGACGGATCTCCGGGTTCATGTCTATGGAACTATCTATTGGGGGATAACATTTACGTAATCGAAATCGAATCCCCCGGGCGCGCCGCTGTTCTCGAACGACACCTGTGCAGCTGCCGTCGTGGCTGCCGCTGCTTTCGCGAAGAAACGGATGCCGACATCGTATCGTCCGGGTGTGACGTCCTCGGTCAATTCCGCGTTCCAGGTCCGGTCGACGGCCCACCCGTCCACCAGACCCAGTCCTCTATCGATACCCCACTCGTTGTCCATGTCCGAATACATACTCCCGGAACGGCCCTCACGGATGAAGATGCCGCCGGTCACGCGACCGCCGCCCGCAGCGGACGAACAGACGCCTTCCACGTGGCCGTTGCCGATGACTTCCACTTCCCCGTCGTGGTCGATATACACGTTGTCGTAGAGCTCCCACCCGAGTTTGACGTCTGCAGCACCGAAGACGAGCATCCCGAGCGTCGCCTCTGTACTGGTGTGGTCCATGGTTGCCCGTGCGACCCCTTCCCACCAGTCGTGCCCGTCTTTCTTGCTCTTTGGGGCGCTCTGTATGACTGTGTGGTCGGACATGGCCGGCGTGAAACTGCCGCTGTGCTCGTTCGATATCGTATACTGCTCACCGGAACTGACTCGCCCTGAGCGGGCCCGGTGACTGTGGATAGTTTCCGGCCCCTGGCTCTCCGCAGGAGCGCTATCCTCGGGTTTTTGTCGCTTCTCTTTCGCATCCTTTAGCTCTCCTTTCACCACCTTGTACTCCGTCGTGTAGATCTTCCCATCGAATCTGAACTCGGGGTTCCCCTTATCTTCCTGTTGATAGCAGATGTACTTCGTCGGTTCACCGCCCCCGAACCTGACTTCGTCGTAGATAACCGTGTCCCAGTCGTCCAGCTCCGGAATCTCCGATTTCGTGTCTTCGGTCTCCGACTGGATGATCTCACCGTCGGATTTCACCAGTCGCCGCTCTCTGTCGGCATCGCCGTCTTTCTTCTCTCTCTTTTCGTAATCTTTCTCCAGATGTTTGAATTTTCTAACGTCTTTTTTCGCAGCGGCATTACCGGGATATGCGGCGGCTGCAGTCAGTAGTACGCCAGTTTTCACGAATTGTCTTCGGTCCACATGTATCCTGTACTTGATATTGTATTAAACTTATCGGCGAGTAATATAATTCGAGTGTACTGTCTGGGGCCGCCCGAAAAGCCCCGGCCATCTGTCACGCATAGATATTACCGATCAGCATAACTGAGCTGAAACGTCCGTCTCGACGCTCAGAGGCCGCTGAAACGGGAACGCGATACGGAAAAATTCTTTTACAACATACGTTGTACCTACTACCAAGCCTTATAACGGTCCTGCTCCATGCGGATTTATGGACGAGCAGTTACTCGACGAGGGCGCCCCCGGGTTCCGCGCCCGCGCCGGCTGGACACGCGAGCAGGCCAGCGGTATCGAACGGACGGCAGAGACGGTGGCGCCGGTGTTCTACCCGCCGGAGACCGACCAGATGCCCCATCTGCACATCTGGGACACGTGGCTCCTCCGCGAGCGGGACGGGACGCCGGCGACGGTCGACGGCTATCGCGTCTGCTTCTCGCTGACTGCGCCCTCCGAGACGCTCCCGGGCGCGCGACACGACGTCGCGACGATTCGGCTGTTCTACTCGGCCGACGGGCGGAACTGGACCGACGGCGGCCCGGTGTTCGAGTCGGCGCTGGGGCAGCGCCAGTGGGCGGGCTCAGCGCTGTACGACGACGGCGACGTCTACCTGTTCTACACCGCCGCCGGGGACGAGGCGGCCGGCGAGCTGACCTACACGCAGCGTATCGTCGGCGCGACCGGCGGGCGTATCGACACCGACGACGGGTTCGAGCTGGCCGGCCCCTGGACCCACCACGAACTGCTTTCGCCCGACGGGGAGCGCTACGAACGCGAGGACCAGTCGCGGGCGATGACCTACACCTTCCGTGACCCGTGGTTCTTCGAGGACCCCGAGACCGGTGAGACGTGGCTGCTCTTCGAGGCGAACTCACCCGTCCCCGAGGGGAGCGCAGCCTGCGGCGGCGACGCAACACAGCAGGGGTTCAACGGCAGCGTCGGTATCGCCCGCTCGCCCACGGGGGACCCCCTCGACTGGGAGCTCGCGGACCCGTTGCTGGACGCCGTCGGAGTCAACCAGGAGCTGGAACGGCCCCACATCGTCTACCGCGACGGGCTGTACTACCTCTTTGTCTCCAGCCACCTCCACACCTTCGGGCCGGGCCTCACCGGGTTCGACGGGCTCTACGGCTTCGTCGCCGAGGAGCTCAGGGGCGACTACGTCCCGCTCAACGACACCGGACTGGTCGTGACCAACCCCGCGAACGCCCCGTTCCAGGCGTACTCCTGGATGGTCTTTCCCCACGACGGGGAGTTGCTGGTCCAGAACTTCTTCAACTACTTCGATTTCGCCGGGGAGACGCTGGACGAAATCGCCGAGCTCCCGGAGTCGGAGCAGCTCCGTCGCTTCGGCGGGACGCTCGCCCCGACGCTCCGACTCGGCGTCGAGGGCTCCCGGACCCGGATGCTGGGCAAACTCGGGCACTGGGAGATTCCGATGGCCGACGAGTCGCTTCCACCGACCGAACGGGAGCTGTTGTCGCGGGCGGCTACGGACGACAGTTCCGGGTACGGCCTTAACTGAGCGCGTGGCTACCGCGGGTGAGTTCCGCGCTCTGGCCCGTGTAACTTTAGTCCTCAGGCGTTATACGATGAGTAACCCGTGTCTATTCGAGGAGATACCGTCACGTTTCTGGGCCACCACCACTCGGTCGTCATCGGTCACGGCGGGCTCGCGGCCGTCGGGGAGAGCCTGGGGCAGGTCCCGGGTATCACCGCGCTGTCCGAGCCTCCGACGGAGCCGCGTGACCGGTCGGCCATCACGGTGTTCGCGACGGACTTTGGCAACGGAACCGTGCCGCCGGCAGAGTGGCTCGACCGGCTGGCGACGCGCGAGGGGCTGACAATCGCCGTCGTCGGCGCACCGGCGACCGCGGCGGACCTGGACCCCACGACGGCCCGGGAAATCGCCCGGCTCCGCTCGGCCGTGGACGCGACCGTCGTCATCCCGCCAGAGCATCACCGTCAGGGCGTCCGCTCGGTGGTGACGACGCTGCACGAGATCGTCGCCCGACCCGGCGTCATCAACCTCGACCCCGCGGACATCAGGACGGTGCTCGACCACGGCGAGGCCGCCGCGATAACGACCGGTAAGGCGACGAGTACCGGCGACGTGGCCGCGGACACGCTTCACGCGGTCGAGGACGCGCTCGATTCGGCCTACGCGGACATCGACGGGCTCAGCGCCGTACTGGTCAACGTCGTCGGCGACGACGACCTCACGCTCGAATCGGCAGTCGACGCCGTGGACGGTATCCAGGCCACGCTCCCGGACGACGCCGTGCTCATCTGGGGCGTCGCCGTCGAGGACTCCGTCTCGGCGGTCCACGCGCAGGTCGTCGCGGGCTCGACGCGAACGCCGGTGTTCGACCGCGTCGTCCGGGACGCGCGCCAGCCGTCGGCGGGCGACAACTGCCCCCGGTGTGGCGGCCACGTGGCGGTCTACACGCTGGGCGAGCGAGAGACGGCAGCCTGTGACGACTGTGGCTACGCCGGGACCAGCACGACGCTGTGACGCTCGAAAAAACAGGGCTGTCGACACGCAGGGGGCGACCGAGCTACGCGAGCCGGACGTTCCGGGCCTCGGGCTTCCAGTCGATGACCGTCTCGTGACAGCGCGGGCAGACGAACTCGGTCAGTTTCGTTGTCTCGTCGTTGTACGTCATTCTGGCGCCACAGCGCGTACAGTTCATTATAGTTGATTATACTCTCTCGGTGAGAATAAAGCTTCGGCGTCCGGTGCTAGCGCGTCTCACTCGACCGGTGTCGGGACCGTCAGCCCCTGGGTGTCGACGATGGCGGCCAGCGACTCGCGCCCCAGGAGTCGGGCGTCGCGCTCGGCCGCGAACTCCTCGACCGGCGTCGGAATCGTCGCGGTGGTCGCGAGCATCACGGCGTCGGTGCCGGCCGCGCCGGTGACGCCGGCACACTGGTCGACGACATCGGCGGTGAGTTCGCTGTCTGCGGCCGTGACGAAGACGCCCATCCGTTCCGTGCCGCGTGTGGCAAGCAGGTCGAACGGCATCCGCGGGCTGGCGGCCCGGGTCGACCAGTCCGTCGCGTCCAGCGCGTCGCTGACGACCCGCGTCACGCCGGCGCCGTCGAGCCGCTGGAGACGCTCGGCGGTCGACTCCGGTAACTCCGCCAGCGCCGCGTCCGTCGTCAGCGGTGCGATGGCGTCCGCTATCGCGGTCGGGCCGTCCACCTCCCCGAGCGTCGCCGACAGCTCGTATTCGGGCTCGTCGTCGGCCTGAATGCGGTCCTCGCCGGGGTCCTCGCCGTTCAGGGCCGCTTGCGCGCGGTCGATGCGCTGCTGGAGCGCCGCGCGGTCGGCCTCCAGATGCGGGACCGCGTCGGGGTAGCTCTCCGTGGCGGTCGCCAGCGCGGCGTCGAAGGCCTCGGCGGCCGCCGCGAACTCTTCCAGTGCCGCCTCGTACTGTTCGGCGTCGGCGTACCAGTCGCCGGCCCCCATGGCGTCGTCGGCGACGGTCCGCCGGGCCGCGGTGAGGCTCCGGGCGACGGTCCCGATGCGGTCCCGTATCTGCTCGGGGTCGCTCCCGAAGAGGACGTCGTCCGGCTCGTCGGCGTCGAGCGCCGACCGATAGCGTGCCAGCGCCGTCTCCCACTGCGTGGCCGCCGTCGCGGGGTCGTCGGCCGCGACGGCCGCCCTGTCTGCCGTGATAGCGTCCGGGAGGGGCGAGTCGCGGATTCTCTCGGCGATAGCGGCCGCCTTGTCGCGTTCTGCCCGTATCTGCTTGTGGTCGTCGAGCCCTCCCGCTTCGACGGTCAGCGCCGAGTCGTACGCTTCGCGGGCCCGCTCGTACGCTTCCTGGGCCGCCTCGTAGTCGCTGTCCCCGAAGCGCTGCTCCCCAATCGTGGCCGCGTCTCTGGCCCGGGCGACGTGGACGGCGGCCACGGTCGCTCGCTGGCGCGCCTCGGCCGCCTTGGGTCGTTCGTGTAACGCGTTCCCCGGATGTTCAGTGCTAAACCGCATCGCCATCGACCGGGCGGCCTCGATGTCGTCCTGTGTCCCGCGCGCCGTCGAGAGAGCGCGGTCGTACTCCCCGGTCTCGGACAGTCTGGTCGCCAGAGAGAGGTCCGCGTCCACCGACGCCAGCAGGTCCTCGACGTGTCGCCACGCGTCGGCCGCGTCGCGGAGGTAGCCGGCGACGGCGTCGAGCCCGTCGGCGTCGGTCGGTATCCGCCACGTGGTGTCGTCGGCCCGACTGACCGTGAGCCGGCCGTTCCGGCGTCCCACGCTCACTTCGACGCCAGTGACCTCGGCCAGTTCGATAGTGGTGCGCTCGTCCCCCGCCTCGCGTCCGACGAGCACCAGTAGCCTGCGGTCGGTGGCCACGACGACCGTCCGGTGGCGGCTGTCCGGTTTCACGTGATACGTCGAGTCCGCCGATTCGACCTCGACACCGCTCTTTCGGTTCGTAAGCACGTACTGCATCGTCTCGGCGTCCTCGACCAGCGCTACCGCCGGCTGGTCGGCGAGATACCCCCTGGACAGTAACCCACCCCCTCCGGTCCGCGTGAGTGCGCCGGGTAACCCCTCTTCCCAGCTATTTAAATCGATAATTTGACCCATTAGTTGCGATTACATCACCGATTGGTATGATATTCACCTATCTATTCTGAGAGGTGGCTGTAAAAATAGCACCGGCGGTGATTAATATTGCGGCCGTTGGGGGAGAGAGGGTTCGCGTTGTGCGATTACCCGGGTGCGAAGAATAAACGGCCCGGGGACCGGCAGACGCGCGTCTGACTTGGCTTTAGGTATCATGGCTACAAACGCTGGACCATGGCAGGCGTACGACAGGGGCGTTCACACGATGAGGAGTCGGCCAGCGGTGGCCGGACCGAACCGGGCGCGGCCGTCCGTATCGACACCGACGTTTTCGCCACGCTCACCGCGACAGGTGGGGACAGCGGTGACAGCGGGCCGAAGATAGCGCGGTGGCTCGACTGCTGGCGTCGGTAGGGTCACCGCTGCAAATCGACGGACCCGACCGCACGACAGCGCCGCGGTCGGTCTGTGAACCGTCTCAACCGCTGTTCTCGACGAGCCGTGCCGCGATTCGCTGAGCGCCGATAGTGGGCGCCACGTCGGGCTGGTCGGCCGCAGTCGCCTCGACTTCCCGGTTTAGCTCCTCGCTGAGTCGCTTCTCGAACTCCGCGACGATACCGGGGATGCAGGCCATCCCCCCGGTGATGACGATGGGGCGGTCCAGCGCCAGCTGGTACACCTTCATGTAATCGTTGGCCAGCTCCGGGAGGAAGGTGTTGGCGAGTTCGTCGACCGCGTCGTCGAGGTACTCGTCGACGGCGTCCATCACCGAGCGCTCGATGGTGAACTCGTGGGTCCCGCCGCCGGGCTGCTGGATGATGTCGGTAAAGGGCTCGAAATCGAGGAAGTCCGCGTGGCCCTCCTTGTACTCGCGGGCGGTCTGGGTGTCGATGTTGACCCGTCCCTGGGTCTCCTCTTCGACGTAGTTCGCTATCATGCGGTCGACTTCGTTACCGGTCACCGCGCCGGTCGTGAAGGGCGCGAGCTGCTCGCCGCGCCGGTACGCCGAGGCTTCGAGGTTCGTCGACCCCATGTTCACCGAGATGAATATCTCGTCGATGGCTTCGAGCTCGTCACCGAAAGCCGGAATGGAGCCACACAGCGACTCCGGATAGCTCTCCATGAGGCTGATTCCGATGCCCGAGTCCTCGATGACCGCTTTCAGATTCTCCAGACCGGCCGGGTTGTCGATGGTCGGGATGGCGTAGACGACGCCGCTGTTTGCCGGGATGTCGTTCTCCTCGATGAGCGCCTCGAAGAACGTCTTGGTCATCTCCGCACGGTCCTCGTCCTCGGGGAGCCCGGACCGGAGCATGTACTGGACGCGGTCGGGGTACTCCCGGGCGGCCTCTTCGCCGTAGAGCACCTTCTCCTCGCCCGTCAACGCGTCTTCGTAGGTCGCCATGCAGGTCAGCGTCTTGATGATGTGGTTCTCGGTGCCGTGGCTGTCGGGCAGGGCGATAACTGTCCGAGTGCTACCGAGTTTCACACCGACCGGAACCGTCCCCCCGTTCGTGCCGTCGTCCTCGGAGGTCGCCGGCGCGTCCTCGTCGGCGGCCTCCGCCGCGTCGTCGTCACTCATGTACGATGCCCAGTTGTCGCTGCCCGGCTATATAACCTCACGTCAAGAATCAGCAGTGATAGTGGTCCACGAATGACCTTGCTATGTCATGGCAGTCAGCTTCGCGATGTAGACGAGACTCAGCATGTGGTCGTCGACGCTGAGGTCGTTCCCGTCGTTCGTGGCCGATTCGTCGATGCCGAGCAGGTAGTCCGAGAGGTCCGACTGGACCGCCTCGGTAATCCAGTCGATGGACTCGTAGTAGGCCAGCGCCTCGTCGGCCCCCTGATAGCCCGAGTGCATCAGCAGGAACTCCAGCCACTCGAAGACGACGAACTCCGCCGCGTACGTCTCCGGTAGGGCTCCGAGATACGGTTTCTCCCGGCTCTCTCCCGAGAGGAAGGGGAGCAGCTCCCGATACAGCCCCGACCGGAAGGAACTGCCCGCCAGCATCTCCTCGTCTCCCTCCTCCATTCCCATATCCAGGTTCGCCGGGTCGGGGACATCGTCGCCGTCGGCCAGCCCGCCCGAGCGCTCGCCGCGCTGGCGGGCCATCTTCCGCAGCTCGTCGAGGTCGTAGTCGCGCGGGTTGATAGTCATGGTCTCCCTGTTTCAACTACGCGAAGTTAAATCTTGCACTCGGTCTGACGGTCGTCTGACGACGGCTCACGGCCGCATGCGCGTAAATCGCCCGAACACGCACAGTTACGACTTTGATAATCGGGGGCGTATTTTTATACCGGGCGACGACCGAGATTGGGACAGTTCGACGATGAACCGGGGCTCGACGACCGGCCCCGCCCGGATCTGCGTGACCAACGCGAAGGGCGGGACCGGCAAGACGACTGTAGCTATCAACGTAGCCGGTGCGTTGAGTGACCGGGGCCGGGACGTCCTCTTCGTGGACCTGGACCCGCAGGGCAACGCGACCGAGGGACTGGGGCTCGGCGAGGCTTACGACGCGCAGCCGCCGACGCTGTTCGACGCGCTCACCGGCGACCCCGCGGTGGTGTCCGACCTCGTGGTCGAACACGAGGAGATGGACGTGGTCCCCTCGAACATCGACATGCTGCAGGCGGAACACGAACTGACCATCGCCGACCTCATGGCCCGCATCAACGCCCGCGGGCTCGACGTCGACCCGGCGGTGCTCTCGCAGTTCGCTGTCAACGTCACGCCGGGGATGGTCCGGGGCGAGCACGCGCTGGACACGCTGGACCGGGCGCTGTCGACGCTGTCGGGGTACGATTACGTCATCATCGACTCCCCGCCGTTCTACGGGAACCTGACCGACACCGGGGTCTTCGCCGCCCAGCACGTCCTCGTGCCGGCGCTGGCGGAGGCGACCTCCGAGCGGGCCATCGAACTGCTGATGGACCAGATGGTCGCGCTCGAACAGCAGACCGGCATCACCGTCGAGATGCTCGGTGTCGTCGCCAACCGTATCGAGACGACGTCGGAAGCGAAGACGATGCTGAAGTGGTTCAAAGCGGCGTTTCCGGACAGCCCGGTGTGGCAGGTCCGGAAACGGGTGGCCCTCCAGCGGGCCTACACCGAGGGCAACTCCCTCTTCGGCGTCGACGAGCAGTGTGACATGGCCGAGGTGTTCGGCGACATCGCCGCGGAGTTCGACAGGAAGTTCGGTTACAACGAGGTGACAGCATGAGCGACGACCGTATGGACAGAGCAGCGCGCATCCGCAACATGCGCGAAGGCAACAGGGGTACCGACGACGAAACGGCGGAGTCCGACGCGACCGCGGAGGCCGAGACAGCGGCGTCGACCGATGTCTCCGAACCGGCGGCGTCGGACAGCGACTCCGGCCATCCGAGCTCGGGCAACGACGCAGCGTCGACGGAGTCGCCCGGCGAACCCGCGACGGACGGGAGTGAGAACGACGGCGCGACCGAGCGCGCGACGACTGGGAGTGACGCTGCCACGGCGTCGGGGACCGGCACGACGGCGTCGGAACCGCCGGAGCGCTCACAGCCCGCGTCGACACGGACGGACGCGACCGACTCCCGGTCGGACGCGTCGAACTCGCCCGCGGCGGCCGACGAGGCCGAGGCCATCGCCCAGCGAGCCGCCGCGTCGGCGGCGGAAGTGATGGGAACGGACGCCGGTGAGACGGCCGAGGCGGGGACCGACAGCGAGGCAGCGACCGAGACGGACAGTCCGTCGGTCCCGGCGGACGTGACCGGTGCCTCGACGGTGCCCGGGGACGTGACCGGCGTCGAGCTCCCGGACCGGGAGCTGCTGGAGGCGGCGATGGCCACCTCCTCGGTCGAGTCCACCGAGGGCGGGGCGCGAGCCGCGATGGAGGAGGGGTCGACCCAGTCCGAGGAGGTGGTGCGCGTCCTCGAGTTCGCGCTCGGCGAGGAGTACTACTGTCTGGACATCGAGTACGTCGAGGAGATCGTCAAACGGAGCGCGGTCACGCGGGTGCCCAACACGCCAGATTTCGTCGACGGTGTCGTCGACCTGCGGGGCCAGATTACGACCATCCTCGAACCCAAGGAGATGATGAACATCGAGAGCGAGGGCGAACAGAACCTCATCATCGTCTTCGACCCGGAGCAGTTCGAGGAGCAGGGCGCGGTCGGCTGGGTCGTCGACGAGGTCCGACAGGTCGTCCCGGTCGCCGAGTCCGACGTCAACCGCCCGCCGGTCGACGCCGAGTACATCAACGGCGTCGTCGACCGGGCGGAGTACGACCAGTTCGTCATCTGGGTCGAACCCGAGGACGCGCTGTCGCAGGCGACGGCGACCGAGGACGAATAGTCGCCCCGTCTTTTTCTCGGGGTACCGTTCGACACCGAGCCGGAACCCGAGCGCCTACGTAGCTGCCTGTCAGTAGGGCGTGTGTGTGATGGCAGACTCGTCGGAGAAGGGCGACTTCCGCCAACAGGTCCGTTTCTATCTGCTGGACCACCAGACAGCGCTGGGTAAAGCAGTCGACATCGGCCTGCTCGCGCTGAACCTCGTCTTCGTCGCGGTGTACGTCGCCCAGACCTACCCGGTGTCGGCCGGGACCGCGGCGCTGCTCTGGCGGCTCGAAGTCGCTATCGGGGTCGTCTTCGCGGTGGAGTACGCGTTGCGTCTCTACGGCGCCACCGACCGTCTCGCGGAGGCGCTCAACGGCTACACCGTCGTCGACCTCGTCGCTATCCTCCCGACCTTCGTCCTCGTCGTCCTGCCGGTCACTGCGGTCCCGTTCAACGTCGGCTTCCTGCGGGTCCTGCGCGTGATCCGGGTCCTGCGGTTCTATCGGTTCACGGACGACGCGGAGTTCTTCTTCGGGACGATAGACGACAACACGCTGCGAGCGATGAAGCTCCTACTGACGGTACTGGTGCTCTTTTTCGTCTCCTCGGGCTGTTCTACAGCGTCGAGCACGCCGCCAACCCCGGCGTCGCGAACTTCGGTGACGCCTTCTACTACGTCGTCGTCACCGTCTCGACGGTCGGCTTCGGCGATATCATTCCCGTGACGGCGGCCGGCCGCTGGGTCACCGTCGCCGCGATTCTGACCGGCATCATCGTCATCCCCTGGCAGGCGGGGAAGATAGTCAAGGAGTGGCGCTCCAGAGAGAAGGTCGCCGTCACCTGCCCGAACTGCGGGCTCTCCCACCACGACGCCGACGCGTCCCACTGCAAGGCCTGTGGCCACGTCATCTATCAGGAGTTCGACTCCCGACAGTAGCCAGTTCGCACGCAGTTACGAACGGCTTGCCGACCCGCGACCTGACGTTGATAGTTGTCGGATTACTAACTAGTGTATGAGCGCACCCACCGACGAGGGGGACGCACAGTCACTCGAACGCGTGCCCAGCGCGCTGTCGACCCGCGAGGCGTGGCTGGACCCGTTCGACTGGTACGCCGAGATGCGCGAGGACCACCCGGTCCGCTACGACGACCACCGGGAGTGCTGGGACGTGTTCCGCTACGACGACGTCGACCGGATTCTCGACGACCCCGAGACCTTCTCGTCGGACCCGCGGCTGGCAAGCACCATCGACCTGCCCCCCGAGGACGAACAGAGTCCCATCATGGAGACGATGCTCCTGACCGACGGGGACCGACACGACAGGCTGCGCGGCGTCGTCGAGGACTGGTTCCGACCGCGGGCTATCGCGGGGCGGGCCGCACGCTTCGAGGAGATCGCCGCCGACCTGCTCGACGACGCCGTCGAGGGCGGCCGAATGGACGTCATCGACGACTTCGCGTACCCCTTCCCCGTCATCGTCATCGCGGAGCTACTCGGCGTACCGAGCGAGGACCGCCCGCAGTTCCGCAGGTGGTCCGAGACGCTCGTCGAGACGCCGACCGACACCAGCGAGGCGGCGACGGAGGCCTACCAGGAGCGCCAGCAAGAGGCCAGCGAAGAGCTGGCCGAGTACTTCGAGGAGAAACTCGACGCCAGAGCGCGGGAGCCGCGGGACGACCTCATCACGGTCATCGCGGAGGCCGCAAGCGAGGACCGACTCACCCACGAGGAGGCCCTCGGGTTCTGTATGCTGTTGCTCGTCGCCGGCAACATCACCACGACCAACCTCATCGGTAACGCGATGCGCTGTCTGACCGCCCATCCGACGGCGCTAGAGCGGGTGCGGGACGGCTCGGTGTCCATCGAGAGCGCGGTCGAGGAGGTGCTCCGGTACCGCTCGCCGGTGCAGGCGCTGGCCCGAATCGCCACGGAGCCGGTCGAGCTCCGGGGGACCGAAATCGAGGCGGGCGACGTCGTCGTCCCGTGGCTCGGCGCGGCGAACCGCGACGGCGACGTCTTCGCGGACCCCGGCGAGTTCCGCATCGACCGCGCGCCCAACCCCCACTTCGGCTTCGGCCGGGGGACCCACTACTGTCTGGGCGCGCCGCTCGCACGGATGGAGGCCCGAATCGGGCTCAACGCGCTGTTCGAGCGCGCGGCGGACATCGAGCGGAGGGGCGAGACACTCCAGCCGGTCAGGAGCGCGTTCATCTACGGCGTCGAGGAGTTCCCCATCGAGTTCCGCCCCCGCCGCGACGCGGCGTCCCCCTCGTCCTGAGAGGAACTTCTTTCAGTCCGCTCGCCGACAGTCACCCATGGCACTCAGCGATTATCTCGACGAGGTCGAGCCGGTGACGATGATGCTCGTCGGCTTCCTCCTGTTCGTGTTCCCCGAACCAGCCACGTCGGCGCTCGGCGCCGGGCTCCTCCTGCTGGGCAGCGCCTGGTGGTTCTACGAGTGGGGCCGGTAGTGACACACGACCGCATCCACGCCCGCGAACCGAGCCACCACGTCGACCGGTGGTCCGTGGGAACTATCGCCGCCATCGGCGAACGCGACGGCCACTGCGTCGTGACCGTCGAACCACGCGACGGCGAGTCGGTCGAACTGACAGTGACGCTCGCGGTCAGGGACCTGTTTCTGGGTCGCCTGGACATCGACGCCGACGAGTCACCCGTCGGAGAGCGCGTCTGGTACCGAAAACACGGCGGGTAGCCTACTCGGGCGGTTCGACCGGGGCTTCCAGCTGTGCGACGTCGAGAATCAGCGTGTTCGTCGTGTCGTCGATGGCCTCGATGGTGCCGGCGACGACCAGCCCGGAGAGCGGCGTCGGTCCGGCGGCGACGGCCTGCCCGACGCTGAAGCCGTCGACGGACTGCTGGAGGTGGAGCTCGACGCGGCAGTTCTCGGGGTGGTGGACGCTCTTGAAGCGTATCTGGTCGATGGTCACGTCGAGCCGGTCGTAGTCGTGGGCGACGGTGACGGCCGCGGTCTCGTCGAGCGGCTCGCGGCCCAGAGCCTGAAACGCCATCTCCGTGGGCTCGTACCCGCCGGCGGGGCCGGAGACGCCCTCGACGACGCCGAGCTGTGAGAGGCGCTGCATCTGGTTCTGGATAGTGCCGAGGCTCCGGTCGACCTCGTCGGCGACGGTCTGTGCCTTGACCGGCCCCTCCCCCGGGCGGTGCTGATTGACCAGCGCAGTCAGGGTCTGCTCCTGACTGGTGGTCAGGTCGATCTGGACCATACAGCGGGTAGCGGGCAAGCGCCCATATGTGTGTGGATACGGGCCGAGCTTGCGCCCGAGCGTTCATACCGTTCGAGTCCCTGACTCACCACGATGGCGCTGGTGTCCACCGCCGAGGCAGACGACGCGCTGTTGACAGTGCGCCGGGAGCGACGGATGACGCGGACTCACCTCGTTCTCTGGGCCGTCATCCTCGCGACGACGGTCGCCGACATCCTCCTGACGATGGTCGGGCTGGCCGCGGGCTACCGCGAGGGGAACGCCGTCGTCGCGGCGCTACTCGCGGAGTTCGGGCTGGTGGGTCTGTGGCTCGTGAAGTTCGGCGCGATGGTGTGGCTGGTCTGTGGGTGGCTGCTGCTCGACGACCGGAACGCGGCCGTCTTCCTCGCGCTTTTCGGGGCTGTCACCGGCGCGGCCGTCGTCTCGAACGCGCTGTTGCTGTTCGCCTGACGCCGCCAGCCGTCCCGAGGCCAGCCGACAATTCGCGCGCATGCGCGCGACCCTTAACCGTCTCCAGACCCTACTTTGTGGTATGCGAGACCGACTGCAGACCGCCGGAGCGACGGCTGAGAGCGACGAGACCATCGACTACGAGACCGTGTCGGTTCCGGTACTGGTCGTCGGTGCGGGCGCCGCGGGTGCCCGCGTCGCAATCGCGCTCGCAGACCGGGGCGTCGAACCGCTGGTCATCGGCAAGAGCGACCACGGTGACGCCCACACCACGTGGGCGGCCGGCGGTATCAACGCCGCACTTGGGTCGCTCGACCCCGAAGACGACTGGACTATCCACGCGGCCGACACGTTCGACGAGGGCCACTACATCAACGACCCCGAGGCGGTGGAGCTGACGGCGAAACACATGCCCGACCGCATCCGCGAGCTGGCCGACTGGGGGATGCCGTTCGACCGGACCGAGGACGGGAAGATAAACCAGCGCTACTTCGGTGCCCAGTCGTTTCGCCGGACCTGCTTCGTGGGCGACCGGACCGGCGAAGCAATGCTCGACACGCTCGTCGCGAAAGCCCGGGACATGGAGATTCCCTACCGGGACAACGTGATGGTGACCCGCCTGCTGACCGACGGTGACCGCGTCGCCGGGGCCCTCGGCTTCGACATGGAGTCCGGTGAGTTTCTGCTCTTTCGCTCGGACCACGTAGTGCTCGCGGCCGGGGGGTCGTCGGCGCTGTACACTCGCCACTCCTCCCGGGAGGACGAGAACAACGGCGACGGGCCGGCGCTGGCGATGGGGGCCGGCGCGCGGCTCGTGGACATCGAGTTCGTCCAGTTCCACCCGACCGGCATGGTCGGCGACCGCTACGGCGACGAGTGGGACGGCAGACTCGTCACCGAGGCCGTCCGGGGCGAGGGCGGCCGGCTGTTCAACAGCGAGGGCGAGCGGTTCATGGAGCGGTACTCGCCCGACCAGATGGAGCTGGACGCCCGCGACGTCGTCGCTCGCGCCATCGCACAGGAGATACGCGAGGGACGGGGCACCGAGCACGGCGGCGTCTATCTGGACATCTCCCACCGCGACGACGAGTACATCAGGGACCGGCTCCCGAGCATGGTCGAGCGGTTCGGGTCGCTCGGGGTGGATATCACCGAGGAACCGATGGAGGTGGCGCCGACCGCCCACTACTCGATGGGCGGAGTCGACATCGACTTCTCGACCGGCGAGACCGGCGTCGACGGGCTCTACGCCGTCGGCGAGACGGTCGCGGGGGTCCACGGCGCGAACCGCCTCGGGGGGAACTCGCTGGCCGAGACGGTCGCCATCGGCAAGCTCGTCGGCGAACACGTCGCCGAGCGCGCCGACGACGAGCCCCCGACGCTCACCGACGGCCAGCGCGCCCTCGCCGAGCGGGAGTTCAGCGCGCTGGCCGAGCTCGAAGCCAGCGACGGCGGCGCGACGCCACGGGCGTTGCTGACCGAACTCGGGGAGATTCTCTGGCACCACGCCGGCATCCTCCGGGACGAGTCGTCGCTCCGCGAGGGACTGGCCGAACTCGACGCGCTCCGGTCGCGGACGACGGACCTGCGTGTCGAGGGCGACCGGACGAGCAGGGCGTTCGAGTTCGCCGTCGACCTCTCCTTTAGCCTCCCGATCGCCCAGGCCATGCTGGAGGCGGCGCTCGAACGGACCGAATCCCGCGGCGCGCACTACCGGACGGACTACACCGGAACCGACGCCGACTGGCGCAAGAACATCCTCGTCAGCGAGGGGACGGCGGGCCTCTCCCTGCGGAGCCGCGGCGTGGCCGAACCCGGTCCCGAGGTCCAGGAAGCCCTGGACAACGGCTACGAGCTGGACTACCACCACCTCGAATAATCGGCCCGGCGTGTACGGGCGCGTTCGACCCGGTTGGGACTCCGCGGGGTAGCTGAGAACGCGGGGCTCTCAGTCGCCGTCGGTGTCCGTCGCTACACGCTCCGTCTCTTTCTCAGTGGTTTCATCGTCCGTCTCAGTCGCCGTAGCCTCTTCCTCGGCCGTTTCCGGCTCGCTATCCGCGTCCTCGGTCGCCGCGGGCTCGCACTCTCCCCCGTCGTAGCTTCCGGTCCGAAGGGTCAGCGTCTCCTCGGGGTCCAGCTCGGTTCGCTCTGGGTCGTCGGTGTCGCCGGACAGCAGCGTCCACGTGGTTATCTCACCGTGGTCCGGGTCCTCGTACAGCGCGGCGGCCTCGTTGAACGCCATCTCGATTTCGAGGGCGAGGTCGTCCATCGCGAGCCCGCGGAGCGCGCCCCCGTCGGTCCTCCCCTCGGTCCACCACCAGTCGATCTCGTCGGTGCGCTCGTCAGCGTCGTCGGTCGCCTCTTCACCGTCCGCCGGTGTTCCCTCGTCTTCGGTCGACTCTTCGTCGTCCATTGGCGTTCCCTCGTCGGTCGACTCTTCGTCGTCCATTGGCGTTCCCTCGTCGGTCGACTCCTCGTCGTCCGTCGAATCTTGGTCGTCGACTGGCACGGCCTCGATATCTCCGTCTTCGGTCTCGTTCGCCTCGACGACCGTCCCGTCGAGCTCCCACCGGTCGACGTTGGTAGGGGCGTCGTACAGGTCGTCCTTGACGACCCACGTCGCGCCGTCCGGGACGCCCTCGACAGTGACCGAGGCGGCACCGCCCGGGGTGCCGTCGTCCGCTCTGTCGTGGATCAGGACGAGGCTGAGCCCGTCGGGTCCCCGGTAGAGAAACAGGAGACTCGTTTCGGACCGCTGGAGCTCCCCGGTGCCCTCCGAACTCCAGGAGCGTTCCTCCCTGCCCCAGTCGTAGAACTCCTCGACGGGCACGTCCCCAGTCAACGGCACCACCGGGAGACACTCGCCGTCCTGCTCGGCCACGAACGAGCGCTCTCGGTCGTCGGCATCAGTGGTCGCTGCGAGCCCGATACCGCCGAGCACGGCCGCCGTCGCGGTCACGAACCGTCGTCGTCTCCATCGCGAGAACATACCGCTGGTAACCGAGACGAGCGGTTTGTAATCGTGAACTTACGTTCGGTGGCCTCGTCTTACCGGACCGATCGCCCGGCAGCGCAGGACTCTCGGGCTCCCCGCTGCCAGCGACTATCACGGAACGACTATAGGTCCGAACCCACTTCTGTGGGGTATGAACTACGAATCCGCACTCGACAGAGCGTACGACGTACTCCCGGACCAGCCCCGGGAGGCCGGTGAGCGCCTCTCCATCCCGGACCCGGAGGGCCAGACGGACGGCGCGTTCACACGCCTGACGAACCTCGAAGCCATCGCCGACGCGCTCTCGCGTGACGCCCAGCACCTCCACAGCTCCATCCAGCGGGAGTTCGGGACCAACGGCCAGTTCGACGGCGGGGAGGCCCGCTACAACGGCTCGTTCGACGTCGCCGACTTCGAGGCCGCCGTCGACGCCTACGTCGCCGAGTACGTCACCTGCTCGGAGTGTGGCCTGCCCGACACCGTCCTCAAGACCGAAGACGGCGTGGACATGCTCCGCTGTCAGGCCTGTGGTGCCTTCCGCCCGGTCTCGAAGGGCGCGAGCAACACGACCCAGCAGAACACCCCGACCCTCGAAGAGGGCGAGACCTACGAGGTCAAGATCACCGGCACCGGCCGCGAGGGCGACGGCGTCGCCGAGAAGGGCAAGTACACCATCTTCGTCTCGGGCGCCCGCGAAGGGCAGGTCGTCAACGCCTACATCGAATCTATCAGCGGTACGCTGGCGTTCGGTCGCGTCCAGTAGGCGACGCTACAGCTCTATCTCTTCTATAATCCCCGGCGAGTCGTTACTGGGGCTGTTGACGGCCGTCGAGACGGGGTAGGTTCGCATCGGGCCGCCGTAGGGGTCGAGAAGCCCTTCGACCGTGTCCCTGTCGCCGGTCAGCCACATCGACTCCTCCTCGGGGTCGAGAATAACGGCCATCCGGTGATGGAGGTCCCCGACGGTGTCGTTTGGCTCGGTGGTGACGATGGTGAACGTCTCGACGACCTCGTCCTGTCCGCCGCTGTCGTCGCCCGCGCTCTCGCCGAACTCCCCGAGCCCGGTCTGGCGCTGTGGCGGCTCCCATCGCTCGTAGAGCCCGGCCATCGCGAAGAGTTCGTCGTCGGGCAATGCCACGCGGTAGGGCTGTTTGCCCGCGCCCTCCTCGACCCACTCGTACATCCCGTCGGCCGGCACGAGACATCTGCGGGAGTCGTAGGCGTCGGCGAACGAGCGCTTCTGACCCAGCGTCTCGGCGCGGGCGTTGATGTAGCCGTGGTCCGTCCTGTCGTCGGCGAACGACGGAATCAGTCCCCACTCCATGCGCTGGATGGTGTCCGGGTCACCGTCGGTGATGACCGGCAGGGACTGGCTGGGCGCGGCGTTGTAGCGGGCCTCGAAGTCGAAATCGAACGTCGCGTCGAAGCGGGCCTCGATCTCCCCGGGCGGCGCGAAGAGGCTGTAGCGACCACACATACTCCCCGACAGGAGCCCGGCGGGCAAAAGCTCTCGGCGTCGCCGCCCGCGGCTTTAAACGGTGTCCGGACGTATCGGCCCACGAACGCAGATGACGAGCGACCCCTCGTTCTCGATACCGGCCCGGCCGACGCGCCGGTTCCCACACGGCAGCGGAGTCGAGTACGAGGGCGGTACGGAGTTCGAGCTGATACCCGACGCCGAGCGGACGGAGCCGGAGTTGGCGACAGTCGTGACCGACATCCTCGCGGCCGGCCCGTACCGCTACGGCGACTTCCACGACCTGCCGATGCCGCTGTGGCTGGTTCGCGACGAGGACACCGCCGACGTGTTCCGCGTCGCGGTGCGGGACGGGACCGTTCGGTTGCACGTCCTACCGACGACGGACGAAGCTGGACTCAGGCGGTTTTACGAGCGGCTTTGTGCGGACGACCCGTCGCTGTCGTGGGCCGTCGACCGTCGTGTCGACGGCGGCGGCCAGTGAGCCAGCGCGCTCACAGCTCGTCGATGACGTCGGTGGCGAAGGCCGTCAGCGCCCGCCGGGGCTCTGCGGCGTCGAGTCCGACGATGACGTGGTCGAGCCCGTGCGATTCGAGCCGGCGGAAGTAGTCCCGGAACCACTCGACACCGGCGCGGTACCCCTGATGAAGCGGTTCGGGGTCGGCCGTCGGGTCGTCGGCGAGGTCGACACGCACGACCATGACGAAGGGCTCGTGGCTCGTTCGCTCGCGCCAGTCGTCGAGGTAGGACCGCAGCGTCTTCTCCGGGAGGTGGTAGAAAATCCAGCCGTCACCGTGTTCGGCGAGCCACTCGGTCGACTGCCGGGCGTTCCCGGTCGGCAGGAGTGGCAGCGTCTCGGTCGTGGGTTTCGGGAGCACGTCCAGCTCGCCGTCGAGTCGGCCCCACGACCCCTCGATTTCGGGGTACTCCTCGCGCCAGATGGCCCGCAGCGCCGACACGCTCTCGCGGACCAGCCGGCCCCGCTCGTCGGAGTCGACGCCGAAGGCGGGGTACTCGGGGTCTCTGTCTCCGGAGGCGACCCCGACCACGAGCCGGCCGTCAGAGAGCCGGTCGACGGTCGCGGCCGATTTCGCGACGTGAATCGGATGGCGCAGCGGCAGGACGACGCTCGACGTGCCCAGCGCGATGTCGTCGGTGTGTGCCGCCAGGTGCGAGAGCAGCGGCCAGGTGTCGAAGGCCCCGCCGGCGTCCCCGAACCGGGGCCAGTACGTCGGGACGTCCCGGGCCCAGAGCCCGTCGAACCCGACCGATTCGGCGTGTTTCGACAGCCGGACCTCCGCGTCGACCGCCGGCGTCGACTCCCGGACGCCGGTGAGGGGCAGCCCGACACCGAAGGAGAGCCCGTCGCCGTCGAACAACCGCCGATAGCCGTCGTTCTCGTGCCCGCGTCGGGTCATTGCCCGCCCTACTCGGTGGAGACGTATCTGTACACGGGTCCATACCCCAACGGTCTTTGTTTCATGTTACCAAGTATTTGCATGACGGTCTCTCGTGAGGTCGAACTGGAGGGCCACATCATCGACTCCGGGATGATGGGCACCGCGTTCAGCATCATCATGGACATGGGCGGGGAGTTCGCCGTCGAGGCGTTCGACATCGGCCGCCACAAGGACGAGGCGTCCTACGCCCGGTTGCTCGTCGAGGCCGACGACGAGGCCACGCTGCAGTCGATTATCCACGAACTCCACCAGAACGGCGCGAACCCGGCGGACCCGACGGACGCGACGCTCCAGCCTGCCCCGGCCGACCAGGTGGTTCCACACGGGTTCTACTCGACGACGAACCACCCTACCTTCGTCCGCTACGAGGACGAGTGGCTCGCCGTCGAACGGATGGAGATGGACTGTGCGATTGTCGTCGGCCGGAGCGCGGACGGGTCGCCCCGGGCCTACACGAAAGTCCTCAACGCGGTCGAGGCCGGCGACCGAATCGTCACTGGCGACACCGGTATCCGGGTCGAACCGCCGGAACGACCCCGCGACTCGGGTGGCGCGTTCGGGTTCATGGAAGGGGGCGTCTCCTCGGAACGGCCCTCGGAATCGACTATTCGGAAGATAGCCGCGGCGATGCGGGAGACGAAAGCCGAGGGCGGCGAGATACTCGCGGTCTGTGGCCCGGCGCTCATCCACTCCGGGGCGCGCGAGGACCTCGCGCGCCTGGTGCGGGAGGGTCACGTCGACATGCTCTCTGCCGGCAACGGATTCGCCGTCCACGACATCGAGCGGGACCTCTACGGCACCTCGCTGGGCGTCGACACGGAGACGCTGGACCACGCCCGCCACGGCCACAAACACCACATCTACGCCATCAGCGAGGTCATCCGCGAGGGCGGCATCGAGGCCGCCGTCGAGTCGGGGACCATCGACTCCGGCGTGATGTACGAGTGTGTCGTCAACGACCGCCCGTTCGTCCTCGCGGGGTCGATACGCGACGACGGGCCCCTCCCGGACACGATTACAGACGCCGTCGAGGCTCAGGACGCCATCCGCGAGCAGGCTCACGAGGCCGATATGGTCCTGATGCTCTCGACGCTGTTGCACTCCGTCGCCGTCGGCAACTGCCTCCCGTCGACGACCCGGGTCGTCTGTGTCGATATCAACCCCGCGACGGTCACGCAACTGCTGGACCGCGGGAGCGCACAGGCCGTGGGGATGGTCACCGACATCGGCACATTCGTACCGCTGCTGGCCGACGAGCTGGACGGAGCCTGAGAGCCACGAGCGCCGCGAGGCGTGGTACGTAGTCGCTGGTATCCCGAAACCGACCGAAGACAAACCCGCATCACACACTCATTTCAATCGGCCAACTAGTTCGGCCATGGTCACACAGTCCGGCGCTATCGACTTCGGCAAGCGAATCGCCTCGGACTTCTCCGAGAAGAACGTCTCCTTCATGGCCGCCGCACTCGCCTACCACGCCTTCATCTCGCTTGCACCGATGTTACTGCTCCTCTTTCTCGTCTTCTCGACCATCGGTATCGGACTGGAGAACCAGCTCCTCAGCAGCGCCGTCGCGTGGCTCCCGGGTCCGATCGCCGAGGTCGTGACACAGCTGTTACAGGGGGAGACCAACGGTGCCGGAGCCTCCGTCATCGGCCTCCTCGTGCTCGTCTGGGGGACGCTCAAGATATTCCGGGGGCTGGACACGGCGTTCTCGGAGATATACGAGACCGTCGACACGAACTCGCTCGTGGACAAGCTCCGAGACGGGATGATCGTCTTCGTCGCCCTCGCCCTCGCGCTCCTTGCGATGGTCGGCTCCAGCGTCGTGCTGGGCGGGCTGACGGCGCGGATTCCCTACAGCCAGTGGCTGACGCCGGTCGCGCTGCTTGCCGGGCTCGTGGTCGCGTTCTACCCGATATACTACGTGTTCCCGGACTCGGACCTGGGCTACCGGGACGTGTTGCCCGGCGTGGTCGTCGCCGCCGTCGGCTGGGGGGCGCTGCAGGGGCTCTTCCAGCTCTATCTCTCGGTCGCGGACCCGAGCACCGGCAACTTCTTCGGCGGTGTCATCGTCGTCGTCACCTACCTCTACTTCTCCGCGCTCGTGCTCTTGCTCGGTGCGGTGGTCAACGCGGTCATCGGCCACCACTCGATGGGCGGCCCCGGTGGCGTCGGTCGAACGGAGGCCCACTTCGCCACCGAACGGACTGAGTCGTTCGACCTCGCCGGGCTAGTCGCCTACCTCGCGGACCTGCGGACCGAGCTACTGGCCGAACGGGGCACCCACCGGCGGACGGAGCTGGTCGGCGACCGACCGAAGCCCGACGGCGACGTCGAAATCGTCGAGCAGTCGACGACGGAGGGCGAGACGAACCAGTGGCTGGTCACGCTCCGATGGGAGGTCTCGGACGACGAACTGGTCGAACACTTCGCGGCTCGCACGGACGCCGAGAGCGCCGAGCGAGCGGACGAGGCGGTCACGAACGACACCCGGAGCGACGACTGAGACTCAGACGCCTTCGAGGTCCGAGCGGTACTCGTTGATGGCGTCGTTGGCTTCCGAGAGCGTCTCGGCGACGTCTTCGCCGTCGCCGCCCTCGAGGTCGTGCAGGGCCGACTGGATTCGGGCGAGCCGCCCGTGGTCCGGGCCGCGGTCGGCCGTCGAGAGCGTTTCGAGCTGGGCCGCCAGGTCGCCGAGCCGGTCGGCCGCGTCCGCGTCGTCGGCGTCGCTTGCGGCCGATTCGAGCAGGTCGCTGGCTGTCGCGAGTTCTTCACGTGTCATAATCGACTCTTCCGCGATGAACGATAAAACAGTTCCTCTGGTGGAGAATCCTGCGGCTGTCTGTGATATCTGCCAGTCGGCCGCCACTTCCGGCCGACTGCTACCCACACTGAAGTCACTCCGCCGAGAGAGACAGGCATGGCAGCTCGTAATTTCCTGTTTGTCTCGGCCGACGCGGCACTCATCACGGACCTCGCGTGGCAGGTGTCCCGTGAGGGCCACGACGTGCGCTACTACATCGAGGCCGAGTCAGACCGGGAAATCGGCGACGGGTTCGTTCCGAAGACCGACGACTGGCGCGCCGAGGTCGGGTGGGCCGACGTGATCGTCTTCGACGACATCTGGGTCGGGTCCGACGTGGGGACGGGCCAGCTCGCGGCGGACCTGCGCGCCGACGGGAAGGCCGTCGTCGGCGGAACGCCGGCCACCGACCGACTCGAAGAAGACCGCGGATACGCGATGGAGGTCCTCGAAGACCACGGCGTGAACACCATCGACCACGAAGTGTTCCACAGCTTCGATGCGGGCATCGAGTTCGTCCGGCAGAACCCCGCAGCGTACGTTATCAAACCGCTCGGGGAAGTTCAGAACGTCAAACGGCTGCTCTACGTCGGGAGCGAAGACGACGGGAGCGACGTCGTCGACGTGCTAGCGGCGTACAAGAAGGCGTGGGGCCATCGAATGAAAGGCTTCCAGCTGCAACGGAAAGTCGACGGTGTGGAAGTCGCTATCTGCGGGTTCTTCGACGGCGAGGCGTTTATCGACCGGGTCAATTTCAACTTCGAGCACAAGAAACTGTTTCCGGGAAACGTCGGCCCGTCGACAGGTGAGATGGGGACCTCGATGTTCTGGGCGAACCGGAATCACCTGTTTCAGGAGACGCTCGGCAAACTGGAGGGGTGGCTCGCCGAGGAGGGCTACGTCGGCAGTATCGACCTGAACTGCATCGTCAACGATACCGGCATATATCCCTTGGAGTTTACGCCGCGGTTTGGCTACCCGACGATCGCGTTACAAGCGGAGTCGTTCGAGTCGCCGACCGGGGAGTTCTTCTACGACCTCGCACACGGGAACGACCCGAATCTGCGAGTGCATCCGGGGTACCAGATTGCGGTTCGGATCGTCCTGCCACCGTTCCCGTTCGACGACGAGAATACGTACGCCGAGAACTCGCGCAACGCCGCTGTCGTGTTCGAGTCAGACAGTCGTGACGGGATTCACATCGAGGACGCGAAGAACGTCGACGGACAGTGGCGAGCGGCCGGCGAGAGCGGGATGCCCTTGGTCGTTACCGGGAAAGGCGAGACGATGCAGGCCGCTCGTGAGCAGGCGTACAGCCGTGTCGGCGATATCACCCTTCCGAACTGCTACTACCGGGACGATATCGGTGAACGCTGGCTGAACGGCGACGGCGACCGACTTCAGGCGTGGGGGTATCTCGGGCCACAGCAGTAGCGTCGCCCGCACTCGATACCCGTGCCGACATGCCGACAGAACTCGGGATAGGTCCGGTAACGCGTGCATACCCCGGACGAGGTCGCCGTCGCTGGCATCCAGCCGCTGGCTGCGTTGACGGACTCGCCAGCGTCCCGTCGGACGCCTGCCACCCCGAGCACGATGAAACCGCATCCATCTGGTAATAACTGTTAACCCGCCATTTCCGAACCAGTAAGACGATGTATCCGCCTGGTCACGTGGGGCTTACCGCGCTGTTGTTCGCGCCGCTTGCATGCTGGTTCCGGCTGACCGGGCGGGGACAGGCCTGCGCGGAGTGTCTCTGTGTCGCCGTCTCCCTGTCGCTGCTCCCGGACATCGACAAGCTGTTGCCGGGGCTCGTCCACCGCGGTGTGACACACACGCTCCTCTTCGCTGCCGTCTTCGGGCTCCTCGTCCCGGTGCTGGCCCTGCTGGCTAACCGTCGCTTACACGGGCTCGGGGCGGAGCACGCCCTCGTGGGCTATCTCATCGGCGTCGGCAGCCTCGTGAGCCACCTCGTCGGAGACGTCATCACGCCGATGGGCGTTCAGGCGCTGTTTCCGGCGCTGGGAACGGTGTACTCGCTCGACATCGTTCGGGCCAGCTCGCCGACGGCGAACGCGGTGTTGCTACTGGCCGGCGGGGCGGCAGTCACGCTCGCCTACGCCGTCCCCGCTCCGATTCCCGCGCCCGACGCCGACGAACAGCCCGAGGGGCTGTCGGCACCGCTCTGGAGTCGACGGTAGGGGACACAGGACGATATGTGAGCGGCGTCGGCCGGAGTCTGGCACGGCGGCCGGGGCGGTCCCCCGTCCCGTTCGGTTCGTCATGGGCCAACCGGTACGCTATGCGGTTCGGTCCCGTACCTCTGTCTGTCTGATGGACACCGCACACGACGCCGCCGAACTACACGTCTCTCGCACCGACCACGACGACGGCTGGACGGTCGCCGTGGACCTCCACCCGGTGAACGACGAGGCAGTGACCGCGGAGGTCGTCGACGACACCGCTATCATCGCCCTCGACACGCCGATGGTCCGGACGGAGTTCGACGTGGCACTGCCCGATAGCGGCGGGACCGCGTCGCTCCACAACGGCGTCCTCGTCGTCGAGGGACCCGCTTTGAACACGTCTGCTCCCGGTCGCTAGCGCTCTCGACGTCCGCCGTAAGCGACGGGAAACTCCACAAGAGATTTGAGAGCGATGGCGGTAGCTTGGGGCAATGACAACGTCGCCGGAGAAGCTACCGACACTCAGTGGTTCTGTCCCGCCCATCAGAGAGTGGGCGCGGACGTTCGCCATCGGTATCTGTATGGGTAGTGCCGACGCCGTGCCGGGGGTTTCGGGCGGGACGATAGCGCTCATCGCCGGCATCTACGGTCGGCTCATCGCGATGATAAACGCCATCACGCCGGAGCGTCTCGTGACGCTCCTGAAGTCGTTGACGCCGCTCGACGGCGGGTTCGACTTCCGGGGGGCGCTCCGTATCTTCGACGAGGTCGACGGCTGGTTCGGGCTCGCGCTCGTGACGGGCGTCGGTATCGCGGTGGTCCTTATCACGCGTGCGGTCTCGGAGCTGAGCGACAGCGCGCCGGCGCTGCTCTTTGGCTTCTTCTTCGGGCTCATCGCGGTCTCCGCCGTCGTCCTGTTGCGCGAACTCTCGTTCGACTCGGGCTTTCAGCTCGCCGCCGGGGTCGTGGGGTTCGCCGTCGCGTTCCTGCTATCGGGGGAGGTATCCTTCCTCGAAAGCAACAGCCTGCTGGTGGTTTTCGCCGCCGGGGCCGTCGCCGTCAGCGCGATGATACTGCCCGGCGTCTCCGGCTCGCTCCTGCTCATCATCCTCGGGCAGTACAAATACATGTCCGACACGCTCAGGCAGTTCGTCGACGCGCTGTTCGCCGTCGTCACCGGGGCGTCGACGGGACAACTGCTCGACGACGGGCTCGTCGTCGTCACGTTCATCGCCGGGGGGTTCGTGGGCCTGTTCACCGTCTCCCGCGTGGTCCGTCGCGCGCTGGACCGGAACCGGGCGGCGACGATGGCCTTTCTCGTCGCGCTGGTCGTCGGCGCGTTGCGGGCGCCGATTGTCGAGACGCAGAAAGCGACGTCCGGCGGCTTCACCACGGAGGTCCTGACCACCTTCGCCGGGGCGGCCGTCGCCGGCGCCGTCTTCCTGCTGGTGCTCGACTGGTACGCCGTCGACCTCGACCTCGATTCGGTGTAACCGGGAGCCGTCGCTCAGTCCGCGTTTCACCGTCCAGAAACGGTATGACGTGCGTGGTCGACGACCCCGTATGCGCCGTCGCCACTGGCTCGGTCTCGGGTGTCTGCTAGTGCTCCTCGTGACCGGCGCCTACGTCTCCCTCGCCGGCCAGAGCTCTCGGGGCAGTGCCGCGTTTCTCGATATCGAGCCGGCCGACGGGACTGTTCCCGAAAACGAGACCGTCGCGTTCACCGAGCTCTCACCGGCACAACAGGACCTGTTCGAGCGGGCACGCAACACGACCGAGACGGTCGAGATTCCGCCCGACGTCGACGACGACGCGTTCGCCGACAACCGGTACGTCCGGTACCAGAACCGGACGTACGAAACCATCGTCGCCGTCAGCTAGGGCTCAGAACCCGAACCCGCGTCGGTACTGGGGCGGCCCCGCTATCTCGTCGGTCGCGTCCAGTTGCTCCGCGGCGTGCATCGCGAAGTAGGGGTCCCGGAGATGCTCGCGGCCGACGATAGCCATATCGGCCCGCCCGTTCGCGACGATTGCGTCGGCCTGCTCGGGCGTGGTGATACCGCCGACCGCGCCGACGGCGATGTCGGCTTCGCCGCTCGGGTTCGAGGCCTCGCGGCGGATTCGCTCGGCGTACGGGAGCTGATAGTTCGGTCCGGTGTCCTCGGGCCACGACTCGGGCGAGATGCCGCCGCCGCTCACGTCGATGAGGTCGGCCCCGACCTCGGCGAGCTGGTCGGTCAGTCGGACCGAGTCCGCGACGGTCCAGGAGTCCCGGTCCGGGAGCCAGTCGGTCGCGGAGATGCGCACGAAGACGGGCTTGTCGTCGGGCCAGACCTCGCGCACGGCTGCGGTGACCTCCCGGGTCAGCCGCGTCCGGCCCTCGAAGTCGCCGCCGTAGTCGTCCTCGCGGTGGTTCGTCACCGGCGAGAGGAACTCGTGGAGGAGGTAGCCGTGGGCGGCGTGGACCTCCGCGACCTCGAAGCCGGCGTCCAGAGCGCGCTCGGCGGCGTCGCGGAAGGAGTCGATGACGCCTTCGATGCCGTCCTGCGTGAGCCGCTGGGTCGGCGGCGCTTCGGCGTCCTCGTAGGGCCAGGGCTCGCCGCTCGGACCGACGACTTCCCAGCCGCCCTCGTCGATTCCGAGCGGGTCGTGACCGTCCCACGGTCGGCTGGTCGACGCCTTCCGACCGGCGTGGGCGAGCTGGATACCGGGGACGCTCCCCTGGTCGCGGATGAACTCGGTCGTCCGTTCGAGCGCCGTCGCCTGTGCGTCGTTCCAGATGCCCAGGTCCTCCGGGGAGATGCGACCGCGGCCCTCGACAGCCGTCGCTTCGGTCATCACCAGCCCGGCACCGCCGACGGCGCGGGAGGTCAGGTGGGTGTGGTGCCAGTCGGTCGCGACGCCGTCGCGGGAGTCACAGGAGTACTGGCACATCGGAGAGACCATCACGCGATTCGGTATCGTCGTCTCCCGCAGGGAGAGCGGGGAAAAAAGCGCTGTCATCGGGCGGTTTTCGGGGGCGAGTCGGAAAACGGCACGGCTCGCGGAACCGCGTGTCTACCGCCAGACAGCACGGCCGAGACGCGTCTCCGAGAGGTCGAAATCGAAGCGCTCGGTCCGCACCAGCCCGGCCCCCAGCAGCGCGGCCAGCCCCACGGGGACCCAGTTCGCGTAGAACAGATTGATGCCGCCCCACAGCAGGACGAAGCTCACCAGGTCGTCGAGCATGAACTCACACTCGGCGAGTCGGCGCCGCAGCCCCGCGCGGTCGAAGCCGAGGTCGAAGAGCACGACCGCGACGGTCCCGGAAAGCAGCCAGCCGCCGTAGTTCGACCACGGGACGCCGTAGAACTGCGCCGCCTCGTACTCCCAGAAACCGATGGCGACGGCGCCGGGGTCCAACACCAGGTCGACGAGAATTACCGTCGCGAGCGTCGCCAGCAGCCGCGGCAGGGTCGACTCGGCACGCTCCCCCAGCAGGAGCAGGACCAGCAGATACGCGTTCAACACCAGCGGGAAGAAGAAGACGGGCAGCCCCAGCGGGACCTCCCCGAACAGCATCGGCCCGAGGTCGACGCCGTAGGAGAACTCGCCGTAGGGCCAGCCCGTGCGGACGCCGAGAAGCTCGATAGCGTAGGAGTAGGCCGCAAGCGCCACGAGCGCGAGCGTCGCCCGGCGGTCGAGCAGCGGGCCGACGCCGGCGACCAGCGGCAGGCGCATCACCAGCGTCCCGAAGAGGACGAAGAAGGGGTTGAACGCCGCCCACGACGGGAGCGGCAGCTCCGCGCTGGCGAGCAGCGTCACCGCGCCGACGACGGGGAAGACGACGGAGATAGTAAAGCGGTGCTCACGGACGAGCGCGTCGAGGCGCGTGGTCGCCGCCTCGCGGTCGCGCGGCATCGACCACCCCTCAGCCATACAGCATCACCCACAGGCCGACGAGGGTAAAGGCCATTCCGACGAGCGTGTTGATGGCCGGATACCACCAGTAGGCCTCGTCGATGTCGACGCCGATAGCGAGGATACCGAAGACGAGCCCGGGGTACACCAGCAGGAGTGCGCCGAACACCCAGTGGGTGAAGGTGAAGACGAACGCCGCCGTGAGCCAGCACATCACGCAGTAGTAGTAGGTGTTCGACTCGCCCAGGACCGTCGCGGTGGTCCGGATACCGGCCTCGCGGTCGGGCTCGATGTCGGGAATCGCGGAGAACGTGTGCATCCCCATGGTCCAGAGCCACGCGCCGGCGACGGCCGACAGCGGCGGCGCGACCCCTTCGATGGCGGCGTAGGCGACGACGCCGGGGAGGATGTACAGCCCGTTCGACAGCGAGTCCAGAAACGGCGTGGTCTTGAACCGCAGCGGCGGGGCGGAGTACTCGACCGAGAGAGCGGCCCACGCGAACAGGGCGACGACGCCCAGCGGCGGTAAGAAGAGGAGGAAACCGGCGGCCAGCAGCCCCGACGCCGCGATGGCCGCGACGACGACGCGGTCCCCGCGGTAGCTGACCTCGCGCCCCTCGTCTTTCTTCGGGTTGATCTGGTCGATGTCGCGGTCGAAGACGTCGTTGACGCCGTACAGGAAGACGTTCGCCGGGATGGTGAAGTACAGAAAGAGCGCGACGGCCAGCGGCGAGAACAGCTCGCCGGGGGAATCTGCGGCGTAGGTCACCGCCACCACTACCGGACCGCCCTGGTAGAGCCAGAAGCGCGGGCGAGAGAGCCAGAACAGGTAGCCGGGACGGCTCTCCTCGCCCGGCAGCACGGTGCTGAGACGGTCCGTCACGGTGCTCATTGCTGGTCGTCGATGAGTCGTTTGGCGGTGTGTTCGCCGCTGATGAGACACATCGGGACGCCGACGCCGGGCGTCGTAAAGGAGCCGGTGAAGTAGAGGTCGTCGACGGCCGAGGAACGGTTGTTCGGCCGCAGGAGGGCGGTCTGGCGCAGCGTGTGGGCCAGCCCCAGTGCCGTCCCCTCCGTGGCGTTGTACCGGTCGCCGAAGTCCGAGACGGCGAACTGCTTCTCGTAGACGATGCGGTCGCGGAGGTCGACGCCCGTGTGTTCGGCGATGTCGGCCAGAATCTTCTCGCGGTACTCATCGCGAATCCGGTCCTCGTCGTGCAGCCCCGGCGCGATGGGGACGAGCACGAACAGGTTCGAGTGGCCCTCCGGCGCAACGGAGGGGTCGGTCTCGCTGGGCACACAGAGGTAGTAGGCGGGCTCGTCGGGCCAGTCGGGCTCCTCGAAGATGTCGTCGAAGTGGGGCTCCCAGTCGGTCGGCAGGACGAGGGTGTGGTGGGCCAGCGGGTCCACGTCGCCCTCGACGCCCATGTACATGAGGAAGGCGGAGGGGGCGTACGTCCGCTTGTCCCAGTAGTCGTCGTCGTACTGTCGCTCGTGGTCGGGCAGCAGCTCCCGCTCGGCGTGGGCGTAATCGGCGTTGACGACCACCTGGTCGGGGTGGTAGCTGTCGCCGGTGACCGTCTCGACGAGGAACCCGTCCTTGCGTCGGGTTATCTCGGTCACCTCGCTGTCGGTCTCGTAGGTCACGCCCATCCCTTCGCCGAGTTCGACGAGGGCGTCGACGACAGCGCCGATACCACCGTCCGGGTAGTAGACGCCGAGGTTGAAATCGACGTGGCTCATCATGTTGTACAGCGCCGGCGTGTTCTTCGGGGAGCCACCGAGGAAGACGAGCGTGTACTGCATGATCTGCTGGAGCTTCGGGTGGTCGAAGTAGTCGGAGACGTGGCCCTGCATCGACCCCAGCAGCTGGAGGCCGATGGGCGCGGCGGTCATCACGTCGAGGTCGACCCAGTCGCGCAGCTCCGAGCGGTCCTCGTAGACGAACTTGTTCATCGCCGTCTCGTAGTGCTCCTCGCTGGTCGCCAGGTACTCGTCGAAGGCCTCGCCGGCGCCGGGTTCGTACGACTCGAACAGCTCGGCCATCTCGTCGTTGTTACCGGTCACGTCGAGCCGGTCGCCGTCCTTGAAGAAGATGCGGTAGTGGGGGTCCAGCCGTTCGAGGTCGTAAAAGTCGCCGGGCTCCTTGCCGAAGTACGCGAAGAACCGCTCGAACACGTCGGGCATCAGATACCACGACGGACCCATGTCGAAGGTGAACCCCTCCGCTTCGAGCCGGGAGGCTCGGCCCCCGACCTGCTCGTTCTTCTCTACGACTCGTACGTCCGCGCCGGCGTCGGCCAGATAGCAGGCCGCCGAGAGGCCGCCGAACCCGCCACCCACCACGACAATCTCGTCTCCGGACAGGTCACTCATTATCCCCTCTCGGTCCCGGAGCGACAATAAAGCCGCGCCAAACTGGGTTGGTGTGTCAGACCGGAGCAGGGACCGGTCTCAGCTCCCGCTCTGCCCGAGAGTCTCTCCCGGGCTGGTAATCTCCGATACCGGCCTGTTCAGGAGGTTCAGGACCGCATCAGTCCAGAAATCCCGGTTAGTGTCACGCAGATATCAGTAGTAACGGCGATGTGACTCGACCCCGTTGAACGGGTATGGACGACGCGACAGTGGTCGTGACGGGCGCGAGCCGCGGCATCGGCAAGCAGGTCACTCGGGCGGTCGCGGCGGCGGGCGGACACGCGGTCGGCTGTGCCCGCGACGCCGACGCGCTGGACGTCGGTGAACTCACTGGCGACGGCGGTACCGTCACGGCCGTCCGGGCCGACGTGCGCGACGAACTGGACGTGGAACACCTCATGGAGCGAGCGACCAAAGTCGGCGGGGCTATCGACGGCGTCGTCGCCAACGCCGGCGTCTACCACGGTACCCCGGGCGAGACGCCGCTGCCCGAGGAGTCCTACGCGGCCTTCGACGACCACATGCGGACGAACGCCCGCGGCGTGTTCGTCACGATACGGGAGGCCGTGCCCCACCTCGCCGGGGACGCCCGCGTCGTCGTCCCGACCGGCGCCGTCGCGCGGAACGGAATGCCCGGCTACGGCTCCTACGCCATCTCGAAGGCCGCCGCAGAGGCCGTCGTCCGGGGGTTTGCCGCCGATATCGACGCCGCCGTCGGCGCGGTCGACCCGGGCAACGTCGGCACCGACCTCTCGGGCGAGGGCGGCCGGGACCCCGCGGACGTGGCGGAGATGGTGCTGTGGGCACTCACCGAAGCGCCGCCGAACGAACTGGACGGCGCCGTGCTGGACTGGGGCGACTACCGCCGAAGCAACCGGTAGACCGACGGATTTATTGGTAACAGCACGGTTGTAACGACTAATGGCTATTAACAACGAATCTGTTTTTAATAACCTGGGGCGATACTCGCTCCTGGGGCTCGCGAGCGTGGTCGCGCTGGCCGCGCTGTCGGCGCTGGCCGTCACCGGCGGTGCCCGGAAGGTTCTCGTTATCTCCTGGGTAGCCTTCGCCGCGATGGGTCTGGGCGCGTGGCTCGGTGCCCGCGCGGCGGAGACGAGCCCGCACCGCCTCGTCTGGGGGTACGGGCTGGCCAGCGGCGCGATGGTCACCTCGGCGGCGATGTTCCTCGTCCCGCAGGCGATGGGACTTGGCACCGCCGCCGGGACGCCCCGACTGGGCGGTATCGGTATCGCCGCCGGCATCGTCGCCGGCTACGGCACCCACACCGTCGGCCATCGGCTGACCCACATCGACACCGGCCTCGACACGACGACGGCGGCTATCACCGCCCACGCGCTGTCGGCGGGGCTCATTATCGGCCTCGTCTACGCCTCGATGCCGGAACTCGGCCTTCTGCTGGGTCTGGCTATCGTCTCGCACAAGGGGCCCGCGGGCTATGCGGCCGCGCGCCGTCTGGTCAGGAACGACCGCGCCGCGACCGCGCTCTTGCTCCCGGCCGCCGGCGTCGGTCTGACCGCCATCCCGTCGGCGCTGCTCCCGGTCCCCGCGACGCCCGCGGTCAACGCCGTCGTCTTCGGCTTCGCCGCCGGTATCTTCCTCCACGTGGCGATGGACTTCCTCCCGAACTGCGAGGCCGGCAGCGAGATCGACGAGGTCTGCTCGCTCCACGAGCACTCCCACGACCTGCTCGACGAACTGCGGACCCACGCCGTCGGTTCGACCATCGTCGGCGCGGCGGCCGTCGTGGTGGCGTACTTCGCCGTCGCTGCCTGAGGCTACTCGGGCACGAACGACATACCGTCGCCCGCCGGGGGCGCCCCCTGTATCTTGCTCTCGCCGGGGTCTATCTCGACGACGCTGCTCACCGGATAGACGCGTTCTATTTCCCCCCACTGCCTGCCCTCGCCGCCACTGTAGGCGAAGACGTAGCCGCTCCTGAGTTCGATGCGCTCGTGACTCCTGATGTCGCCGGTCGTCAACTCGATGGTCGCCATCGTTTCTTCCATCGGACATCGGACGAATATTACTTTCGCCGGTCCTGGGCCCCGCTGGGCCGAACACCTTTCAATCGGTTGCGAGTACCCCCTCCCGGTCCATGACTGACACGCCAGACGACGACCGACCGGAGCTGACACCGCAGTCCATCGACCACACTCACCTGCCCGACCAGACCATGTACAAGGTCGCCTGGGACGCGGTGACCCACTTCGAGCAGGGCGGCGACGACGTGCTGACCTACCCGCTGGTCATCACGAACGAGTTCAAGCTGCTCTACTTCGAGATGGCGCCCGGCGCGACCATCGATTGGCACACCCACACGCCCGCCTTCGACGAGGTGGCGCTCTCGCTGGGCGGTACGGCCCGGTACACGCTCGAACGCGAGGACGGGAGCCACCAGGTGCTCGACATCGAACCACGGCAGTCAGTCTACGTCCCCGGCGGCGCGCGTCACACGATCGAGTCCGTCGGCGACGAGCGCCACGAGGGGCTCGTCGCGATGCCCTCGGACCCCGTCGCCCGGGTCGAGATGCTGGAGGGCGCCTCGCCATACCGGATGGAGGACTGGCCCGTCGCGCTGTGGGTCGACCGCAAGCGCGACGAGGTGGTCGAGAAAGACGACGAGGCCGTCTCGACGTAGCGGGAGTCATACGGGGCGTCGTACTGTGTCCCAGTGCCCGCCGTGCCGGCACTGGCGAGACCGGGAAGGGGCTACGACACTCCGTATCAGCCCTCGTCCGATTCGGCCGGCGCTATCTCGTGGGTCAGGTCGTTCTCCTGCCCGGGGCCGTCGAGTCGATACCGCGTGGCGCGGCCGTCTTCGGGCGGTACGGCGTCGAGCGTCCGCGTCGTCGTCGCCCCCGCGGTCAGCTCGCCGGCGATGCGCGCTACCGGGGCTGAGGCAGACAGCGGGCCCTGACGATTGAGGGCGAGGACGAACCAACCGGGCGCGTTTCCCTCGTTGGTGACCGCGACGGTGAGCCGTGGGTCGTCCTCGCCCGCCGTCTCTGGGCCGTCGAACGACACCCGCATCGGCGGCGAAGGCGCTCCCAGACGGTCGACGACCCGTTCCGGCGGCGACCACGACCCGTCGGCCCAGGCCAGCTCGGCGTCGGTCGCGTCCCCGGTCTCGGGCAGCCCGAACACGAGCAGGCCGGCGTCGTCGTCGTCCGCTCCCGACTCGCGGTAGAGCCCCCGGCCGCCGAACACCTCTGGCGGGTAGCTGGCCCCGCTGAACCGGAACTCGACGGCCGACCGGTCGAGGGCGTCACCCGCGACGGACAGCACGAGATACTGGCCGGCGTCGTCGACCACACTGATGGAATCCGGCGTGTTCGCCGTGACGACGCCGGGCTGGACGGCGGCCGAACGGACGGTGATCGACACCGACTGGTCAGGCTGGTCGGGCCCCTCACGGTCGGGCGGCCCGTCCGTGGGGTCGGGCACCGGCATGGGTGTCACCGTCTCGCCGGACGGGCTGTCCGTCTCCGTCCCGGTACAGCCGCTCCCGACGGCTACCGAGCCCACGAGCGCGAGTAGACGACGGCGGTGCATGGCCGGCGGTACTGTCGGTCCGCGTAAATGTTTTCAGGTGACTCCGAGGGCCGCGTCTGTCAGTTGTACTCGCGCCAGCGGTGGCCACACTCCTGGCACTTGAAAAAGCGCGTCGGCGGCTCGTCGGCCGAGCCGGTCTGTTTGATGGTGTACCACGCTTTGGTGTGGCCACAGTCGTCACAACGGACGTCGTTCGCGGTGGGCTTGCCCTCGAAATCGGCCCCCTCTTCGGTCTCGATGACGTCGTCGTCGGTCTGTTCGGCGGTGCTGACGAACTCGGCGGCGCGGTCGGTGTCCTTCTCGACGCTCTCGCCACAGGACTGACAGACCATCTCGTCGCCGTCGGCGTGCATCATGGAGCCACAGGCGTCACAGAACTGCATGCCCGATAGACGGCGGGCCCGGCAAAAGTGCCTTACCCCTCGCTCTCCAGTTCGCGCTGCTCGGCGACGACGGGACAGTTCAGCAGCCGCACCGTCTCCATATCGAGGAACTCGATTATCTCGGCGTCCTCGTTGGTACAGCGGGCCGCCGGTGGGCTGGAGAAGTGCTCGCACTGCTCGCAAAAGCGGTGTTTCGACACCTCGACGTAGCGACTGCCCTCGAACGTCCCGCCGTCCTCGTCGCTGTCGAGCGATGCCCACACCTCGTCGGGGTCCACCCTGTCGATGTCGACCGCCTCGAAGACGCTCTCGTCCGTCGCGAACGGGTCCCCCTCTCGGGCGTCCATCCCGGCGAAGGGGTCGTCGTCGCCGGCGGTGCTCGCACCCTCGGTCGCCGGGCCCTCGTCCGTCGCGAAGGGGTCGTCCTCGTCGATGAACGCCTCCTCGAACTCCGGTTCGTTGTCGCTCGTAGCCGGTTCCGCGCCGTCGGGCGTGCTAGGCCCATCGTCACGCGCCGCCGGCGCATCGTCGGCCACGTCCTCGGGGCCCGCGTCGTCGAGTCGCTCGAAGGGGTCGCCCTCGCGGTCTTCGTCGTCGAACGCCTCGAAGGGGTCCGCCTCGTCCTCACTCATCGGTCGGGCCCGCCTCCAGCTGGGCGGCGGTGACGAGCGACGCCTTCTTGCGGATGATACCGCCCTCGGGCTGTACGTCCGAGACCGTCGAGTTGCAGTGGGGACACTGGGGGTCCGTCAGCAGGGCTATTTCGACCTTCTCGCCGCAGCTCTGGCACGACGCCGAGGAGATGCCCTCCTGTGCGGCGGCGCGCTTGATGCGGTCGACGGCCTTCTGGTGGGCGTCGCGCCCGCCCTGACTGTCCCGCAGGTCGCTGACGACCCAGGCGACCCGTTTGAGCTTCTCCTCGGTGTCGGCGAGGCGGTCCTCGAACTCGTCGGCCCGCGCTTCGAGCGCGTCGATTCGGCCAGACTGGTCGGCGATATCGCCCTCGAACTCGTCGCGGACCTCGACCAGTTCGCGGTTCAGCTCGGCGACGCTGTCGTCCAGTTCGGCGACGGTCTCGAAGGCCTCGTGGTCGGCGGGCGCTTTGGCGTCCAGCTCCCGCTTTAGCTGGACGACGCGCTCGCGAACGTCGGTCAACTTCCCCTGAAACTCGTCCTCGACGCCGTTTAGCCGCCCGTCGACGCGCGATTCGACGGCGTCCGTGATGTCGGGCAACCGGTCCCTGACAGTCGAGTCGAGGCGTTCCGTGACCTCCTTTTCGACGGCGCTGGCGACGGCGGCGTCGAGTTCGTCCCGCATCGCGTCTTCGACGCGGCTCTCGATATCCAGCGCCGTCGCCAGGTCGTTTTCGGTCCCGTCAGTGGTCGACCGGTACGACGCCAGCAGCTGTCGGACGATCTCCTCGCGGGGTTCGTCGAGCTCCCCGGCGCGGTCGTCCAGCCACTCGTCGAGCCCCGGCGGGAGCTCGACCGAGACCACCCCCTCGTCGGTCGACTCACTGGCCATTACGTCTCCCTCGTGTAACCAGATAGTTAAGGGTTTGCCGCCAATTTCAGCAGCCGAGACTGGGACCTGTCAGCGTATCTTTCGGACGTCGCTGATATCGAAGCCGGCGTCGCCGAGTTCGGTCTCGAACTGGACGATGTTCTCGTCTTCGATCTGGGAGAGGACGCCGCGGAACTGCTTGACGACGAGCGTCCGGGCCCGCGTCGACCCGCCCGATTCCCAGGAGAACTCCATGGTACCGTGGGCTGCTTCGCTGAGCTGTCCGGCCCGGGTGGGAGAGAGCGTCTCGTGGTTGAGATGCAGGAGGATGAGCCCGCCCCACTGGTGGGCCGCCTTCTGGATGCCCGAGACCAGGAAGGTGATGTCGGCCCAGTCGATGTCCTCGCCCATCGCGGCCACGAGGTCGGACAGCGAGTCGATGACGACGAGGTTGTTCGCCGAGATGTTGCTGAGTTTCGTGCCCAGGGCACTCAGCAGGTCGTCCCGCTCGTGGCGCGCGCGCAGGTCCTTGATCGTCGGCGTCTGGTCGGCGTACCACTCCCGGGGCACCGGGCTCATGTGGAAGTACCGCTCGGACATGTCGTGGAACTCGATGCCGGTCAGCCCGGCGTCCAGCACCTCGTCGTCCATCGCCAGCCGCATCTCGTCGGCCAGCTGTCCCTCGCTGGCGGTAAAGGAGAGATAGTGGACTTCTTCCGGGAGGGTGGTCCGGTCCGAGGGCTCCCCGTAGTAGAGGTCGAACAGCTCCGGGTCTTCCTCGGCCATCCCGTTGATGACCGCGCTGGTGTGCATGAACTCCCGCGAGCCCGCCCCGGCCTGCCCGGAGAGGAGGACGACGCTCCCGGTCGGCGCTCCCCCGTTGATGATGGAGTCGAGCTGCTTGACACCGAAGGGGATGCGATCCATACACGCCTTCGCTACTGTGGCCGCTTAAACGCTTGGCCCGGATTCCGGCTGTCGATAATCGGCGTCGCCGTCACCCGTCATCGACCAGCGACGCCCCGGTGTTGCGCGGGGCGGCCACGTGGACCTCGCCGCCGACACCGGCCGCCTCCAGCGCCCGATAGCCGGCGTCCTTCGCCTCGTCCATCCCCTCCGTGTCGGTAAGTCCCCACACCGTCGGGCCCCACGAAGACTGCCCCGCGCCGGTGATAGTCGGGGCGTCCGCGAGTGACTCCACGATGGTACCCGCCGGCGGTCTGTAGACACCGCCCTGCTCGTCGGCGTACCACGCGCCGTTCAGTCGTCCGAGCCGGGCCGCGGCGCCGCCGAAGTCCCGGCGGTTCCGCGTCGCGATGGCCGGCAGCAGCCGCCGAGTCAGCAGCGCCGATATCTGGTCGGCGATGCCGGGGTCGGCCCGCTCGATAGCCGTCCGCATGCTCCGGTCCTCGTCACTCCCGCTCTGGCCCGGGTCGGTGTCGGGCACGACGAGGACGAACCGCCAGTCGGCGGGGACGTGGTGGCTGGCCACCACGGGCGGCACGTCCCAGTCGCCCTCCGCGGGCGGCGTCGCGGTGAACCGCTCGGTGGGGTGGCCGCCGTCGACGACGAACCCGCCCTGCTCGAAGGTCGCGACGCCGACGCCGCTTCGCCCGCCCCGACCGAGCCGCGGGGCGACCGTCCGCGCGTCCGCCGTCAGGTCGTGGGCCCGCGCGACGGCGATGAGCGTCGCCAGTGCGAGCTGTGTACCACTGCCCAGGCCGACGTGGCGCGGGAACCGGTCGCGGACGCTCACTTCGGCACCCGACACGTCCAGCACGTCCAGCACGCGACGGGCGTAGGGTTCGGCCGCCGCGTCGTCACAGACGAGCGAGTCGGCCGGCTCGGCCTCGACGACGAGCCGTGGCTCGGCGAGCGCGAGCCCGACGCCACCGTACAGCCGCTCGTGGGCCAGCGAGAGGTTCTGGAAGCCAAAGTGAAGCCGTGCCGCGGTCGTGACCGTCGCCATTACGACGCCATTGGCGGGGGGTGGGAAAGAACCTGCTGTCACCGGATGGATTCGCCAGTCCCGGTACACGATACCACGAGTACAAGTAGTTTAAGACGCCCCGCGGCCTTCGACGGTGTATGAGCAAGCAGGACGAGCGCGAGGCGTCGGGCAAGGACCCGAACCTGCGGAGCAGCGAAGTCACCGAAGGGACGGACCAGGCCCCCTCCCGGGCGATGTTCCGAGCGATGGGATACGACGACGAGGACCTCCGGAGCCCGATGGTCGGCGTCGCCAACCCCGCGGCCGACATCACGCCGTGTAACGTTCACCTCGACGACGTGGCCGAAGCGGCCTACGACGGCATCGACGACTCGGGCGGGATGCCCATCGAGTTCGGCACGATCACCATCTCCGACGCCGTCTCGATGGGGACCGAGGGGATGAAGGCCTCGCTCATCTCCCGGGAAATCATCGCCGACTCCGTCGAACTCGTCTCCTTCGGCGAGCGCATGGACGGCCTCGTCACCATCGGCGGCTGCGACAAGAACATGCCCGGGATGATGATGGCCTCCATCCGGACTGACCTCCCGAGCGTCTTCCTCTATGGCGGCTCTATCATGCCCGGCGAGCACGACGGACGGGAAGTCACTATCCAGAACGTGTTCGAGGGCGTCGGCGCCGTCGCCGACGGCGATATGAGCGAGGACGAACTCGACGAGATGGAACGCCACGCCTGTCCCGGCGCCGGTTCCTGTGGCGGGATGTTCACGGCGAACACGATGGCCTCCATCTCCGAGACCATCGGGCTGGCACCGCTCGGTTCCTCTGGCGCGCCCGCCGAACACGAGGCCCGCTACGAGATCGCCGAGGAGGCCGGCGAGGTCGCCATCGACGCCATCGAGAACGACCGGAAGCCCTCCGACATTCTCACGCGGGAGTCCTTCGAGAACGCTATCGCGCTCCAGGTCGCCACGGGCGGCTCGACCAACGCCGTCCTGCACCTGCTGGCGATGGCCGCCGAGGCCGATATCGACCTCGACATCGAGGCGTTCAACGAGATAAGCAAGCGGACGCCAAAAATCGCGAACCTCCAGCCCGGCGGGGAGCGCGTGATGAACGACCTCTTCGAGGTCGGCGGTATCCCGGTCGTCCTCAAGGCCCTGCTCGACGCCGACCTGCTCCACGGCGACGCGATGACCGTCACCGGTGAGACGCTGGCCGAGGGGCTCGACCGCATCGACCCGCCGGCCATCGAAGCCCTCGACGTCGACTTCCTCTACACCGTCGAGGAACCGAAGAACGAACAGGGCGCCATCCGCATCCTCACCGGGAACCTCGCCCCGGACGGCGCGGTCATCAAGATCACCGGCGAGGACCACCTCCGCCACGAAGGTCCCGTCCGAATCTTCGACGACGAGGAGGGCGCCATGCGCTACGTCCAGGAAGGGAAGGTCGACGCCGGCGACGTCATCGGCATCCGCAACGAAGGGCCACGCGGCGGCCCCGGGATGCGGGAGATGCTCGGCGTCACGTCGGCGGTCGCCGGCCAGGGCCACGCCGAGGACGTCGCGCTCTTTACCGACGGCCGGTTCTCCGGGGCCACGCGCGGCTTCTCTATCGGCCACGTCGCGCCCGAGGCCTTCGCCGGCGGCCCCATCGCCGCGCTGGAGGACGGCGACACCATCACTATCGACATCGACGCACTGGAGCTCTCCGTCGACCTCACCGACGAGGAGATCGAGGAGCGTCTGGCGGACTACGACCCCGAACCGCAGTACGATAGCGGCGTCCTCGCGAAGTACCACCGCGACTTCGGCTCGGCCGCCAACGGCGCGGTGACGAACCCCGGCGCGAAGTGGGACTGAGCCGGGTCGGACGTTCCTCTCGGGACCGTTTTCGCTGTCGCTGTGGGATGGCAAGATAGGAGTAGCCAGCGCCATTAGAGGGGCTACCGTGACCGAGACGTACGTCTGTGCGCACTGCGAGTCGACCGTGACCCGGCCCTTCGAGATCCGGTCGATTATCCGAACCTGCGGGGAATGCGAGGAGAACGGCCGCTTCCTCCACGAGTCGCTGGTCGAGTCCCTGTCCGCGTTACCGGACGAGGAGCTGCCCGACGAGTGGGAGGCGATGCCGCTGGACGAGCGGTTCAAAACGGCGCTGCAGCGCGGACTCATCCGGATTACGCGCTCGTAGCTCAGTCAGTGCTGGCCCGGCGGGCCGTCCTCACGTCTTGTTCGAGCGCGGCGGCGTGTTCGAGGCGGCGTCGCCGAGCCTCCTCGACCGGTATCGTCCCCCGTGGCTGCCGGGCTGACACCGGGTCGTAGGCCGTGACGTCGAATCCCATCCGGTCGAGATACGCCTTCAGGGAGTCCGAGGCCAGTCCGTCCCGTATGGCGGCGTTGACGTGGTCGAGCACGGTCCCGAACTCGGGGAGCACGATGGCGTTCTCGGTGATACGGCCGGTCTCGCCCTCTATCAGGACCTCTTTCCTCCGGAGCTGTGCTATCGTCTCGGCGATGTCGTCGGCGAGGTCGAGCACGACACTCGGGAGGGCGGTGTCCGGCGAGCGCCACTCGACGGTCTCGAACGCCGCCCGGAGCTGGACCGGCGTCCACACGGCGCTCTCGGGGTCGAAACACGAGGCGACCGACTGCCGGTCGACGCCGGCCGCCATCGCCCGACGCTCGAACGCCTCGTAGCGCCGCTCCAGACGGCGGTCCCACTCGTCTCTGGAGTCGAGATACCGCCAGAGCCGCCCCTGATGGGGGAGCCCGTCGTAGGCCATCCATCGGTACAGTTTCGAGCGGGCCCCGGCGGCCAGCGGCCGCCCCCGGAACCGACTCGCGGAGTTGACGAGCGCGAGAGCCGGGTCGAGCGCGACGAGCGTGTTCAGCTGGTCGACCGCACGACCCGGAATCTGCTCGACGTGGATGTGAGTTCCGGCACAGTGGCGCACGTACTCGAACTCCGCCCCGATGACCTCCCGCTGTATGCGCGTCCGCTCGCTGGGCCGGTCGGCGATCTCGCCGTGGTTCAGTGGTGTCGCAAGCGGTACCAGTCCCATGTCGTGCTCGGCCGCGACGTCGAGCACCTTCCTGATGCGCGCGAGCAGTTCCGCCCGCAGCTCCGCTGTCCGCTCACACGGTGTGGTCTTGATTTCGAGCAGCGGCTCGACGAACTCCCGCTCGACGCCCGCGGAGGCCGCCGTGAGCGGCCCCGGTTCGACGAGCCGTCCGTCGCTGTCGATCACCCAGTACTCGACCTCTATGCTCCGTCGTATCGGTTCGGGTTCGGGCACGGTCAATCAGTGCGATATCGGCGGCGTCAGCATCACTGTCTCCGGCTAGCGGTGTTTTCGCTAGCGTCTGTTCTGTGGCGGTAGAACCGGTCGACTGTGGTCCCGTCGGCCTGTGTGACACGTGTTCATATCGCATCCGATGCCGGGGTCATTTTAAACTATTGTGTGTATATGCCCCAAAATTCCTAGTAGACATTATTTTCCGGCCGGAGAAACCGGGCATCTGTGTGCGGACTGTGACGCCCCTGAGACCGCCAGCTGTCACTCGGCGCAGACGAGCCCATAATCTGTGGCTCTGGGGATGTATCCGTACGAGCTACCCGCCGCTGGAGCCGGCTACGGCGGTCGCGAATCCGGCGTCCGGGACACTCCGACGAGCGCGTCGCCTGTCGGAACCGAAACCCGTTTTCCGCTCACCCGCTTGCGGGCTTAGTATGTACGTCGTCGTCAACGCCGCGATGAGCGCCGACGGGAAGCTGGCTTCGCGCCGGCGCAAGCAACTGGCTATCTCCGGGCCGGACGATTTCGACCGCGTCGACCAGCTCCGGGCCGACAGCGACGCCGTCATGGTCGGGGTCGGGACGGTGCTGGCCGACGACCCCTCGCTGACGGTCAAAGACGAGGCCCGAAACGCCGAGCGACGGGACCGCGGGCTCGCGGAGAACCCCGCCCGAGTCGTCGCCGATTCTCGGATTCGGACGCCGCCGGACGCCGCGGTCCTGGACGACGCCGCCGAGACGTATCTGCTCACCAGCGAGGCCGCGCCCACGGACTTCATCGAGCAGATGGAAGAGGCCGGCGCGTACGTCCTCGCGGCCGGCGAGGACCGCGTCGACCTGAAGACGGCGCTGGCGAAACTGGAGGGCGAGGGCGTCGACCGGCTGATGGTCGAGGGCGGCGGGGAGCTCATCTTCGGCCTCTTCGAGGCGGGGCTGGTCGACGAGCTCCGCGTCTACGTCGGTGCGAAGGTGCTCGGTGGTCGGGACGCGCCGACGCTCGCCGACGGCGACGGCTTCGTCGAGTCGTTCCCCGAGCTCACGCTGGAGTCGGTCGAGCAGGTCGACGACGGCGTCCTGTTGACCTGGACCGTACAGAACAGCTAGTGGTCGTGGCCGGTCAGTTCGGCGAACGAGGCACCGAAGCGCTCCTCGAAGAGGTCGAGGGTAAGCGCTTCGAGATCCTGAATCCCCTGGTCGGCCTCGCCCTGCCCGTGGTGGACGGCGCCGTGGATGCGCTGGGCCAGCCCGAACATCGCGATGTCGCCGACGACGGCCGGGTCCGTCTCGTCGTTCTCGCGCAGCAGGTCCAGCAGTTCGCTCGGGACGGTCAGTTCGTCGGCGTCGTCTTCGCCTTCGATGGTGAGTGTGACAGTCTCGTTTGCCATACTCCCTCGTTCTCCCACCGGACTCAAGGGTCTGTCGGGTTCGTGTTCCACCGCTGCCCAGTCTCACGGGGGCGTCACCGGTCGGTCGCCGTCACGGCGATGCCGACGAGCACGACGGCCCCGCCGACGACGGTGAACGCCGTCGGCGCTTCGGAGAGCACGAGCAGCGCGAGCAGGGAAGCACCGACGGGTTCGCCCAGTAGCGAGACGGAGACAACGCTGGACCGCAGATGCGCGAGCGCCCAGTTGATGAGCGTGTGACCGAGCAGGCCGGGGCCGACTGCGAGCCCGGCAAAGAGGAGCCACTCGCGAGGTGGATAGCCGACGAGGGGCGCGCCCTGAACGAGCACGATGACGAGTAACACGACCGCACAGACGCCGTAGACGATGACGACGTAGGGGACCACCGAGACGCGCTGGCGGAGGGACCGGCCCGCGAGCACGTAGCCGGCGGCCATCACCGCGCCGAGCAGGGCGAGGGCGTTGCCCAGGAGGGGGTCCCGGCCGACGAGGACCCCGGTGAGCAGGTCCCCAAGCGCCATCGTCACCATCCCGGCGACGGCCACGAGGATGCCGCCGGCGATGCGGACGCTCGGTCGCTCGTCGAGCAGGAGCCACGCGCCCAGGGCGACGAACAGCGGCTGTGACTGGACGAGGGTGACGCTCGCTGCGACGCTGGTCCACGCGAGACTCTCGAACCACGCGGCGAAATGCACCGCGAGCGCGATGCCCGCGAGCGTCGCAAAGAGCAGGTCGCGGCGACCGATGCGGGCGAACTCCCCCCGGTAGCGCCAGACCGCGAGCGGCACGATAGGGAGCGTGGTAAAGAGGACGCGGTAGAAGGCGGCGACGGTCGATGGAGCGTCGCTCAACCGGACGAGGACGGCCCCGGTGCTGACGGCGGCGACGGCGACGGCGAGTCCGACGCCGGGTGGGACGTCGTCGTCGAGCACCCCGTTCATCCGGTCACCCCTCTTTCCCGTGTCATTCCCGTAATCCACTCCTGTCGCGGGGCTGGCGTCCGTTCTGGTCGGCACGCCCGCGACTGACGACCCAGACGCCGACGCCGATAGTGAGGCTCCCCGCGACGAACCACGCGCCGACCTGTTCGCCCAGCAGCGCCGCCGCGAGCGCGGTCCCGACGACGGGCTGGAGGAAGTAGAAGACGGCGACGGTCCCTGCCGGGACGTACTCGAGGCCCTTGTACCAGAGATACCACGCCGCGGCGGTCGACGCGAGGCCGAGGTAGGCGATGGCGAACAGCGACGACGCTCCGAGCGGGATAGTCGCGAGACCGCGACCCAGATACCAGAGCTCCCCGAGCGACAGGAGCCCGAGCATGGGGGTCGCGGCGACCGTCGAGTAGGTGGCCGCGGTCAGCGCCGAGTACCGCCGGACGACCCGAACGCCCCAGACGGTGTAGCCGGCCCACGCGAGACTGGCGACGACCAACAGGCCCACGCCGGCGGCGTTCCCGACCGCGACGGTCCCCGGGTCGTACTGGCCGGCGACGACGACCGCGGTCCCGACAGCGGCGAGCGCGATGCCGGCCGTCTTCGTCCGCGTCACGCGTTCGCCGCGCACGGCAGCCCCGAGGACGACGACGAAAACCGGCGTCAGGACCGTCAGCAGCGACCCCTGACTCGCGTTCGTCAGCTCGGTGCCGAGGAACTGCGCGACGATGGTGACCGTCACCCAGCCGCCGAGGCCGACGAGCGCCGGCCAGTCCTCGCGACTCGGCCGTGACCGACTGCCAGTGAGGCCCAGCCAGAGCCACAGGGCCGCCGCGCCGAGCGCCACCCGGAAGAACCCGAGCGTGACAGGCGGGACGAGCGAGAAGCTCCACTTGCTGACGACGTACATCCCGCCCCACAGCGCGGCGGCCGCGAGCGGGCCGAGCGCGAAAACGTAGTGCCGGAACCGGCTCACGGCTGGCAGTACACGAGCCCGTTCATCCGCCGAGGTAGAGCTTCGACACCTCGTCGCTGTCGAGCAGGGTGTCCGCCTCGCCGTCGAACCGGACGGTCCCCTGGTCGAGGACGTAGCCGCGGTCGGCGATGCCGAGCCCCTCGACCGCGTTCTGTTCGACCATCAGGATGGCCGTGTCGAGCTCGTTGACCGCCTCGACGTGGCCGAACACGTCCTGTGCGGTGTTCGGTGCCAGCCCCGCCGACGGCTCGTCGATGAGCAACACGTCGGGCTCCATCACGAGCGCGCGAGCGAAGGCGAGCACCTGCCGCTGGCCGCCCGAGAGCGTCCGCGCCTTCGCGCCTCGCTTCTCGTCGAGCAGCGGGAACCGGTCGTAGAGGTCGTCCATGACCGGTTCGAGGCCGCCGTCGCGGGCGACGCCGCCCATGCGGAGGTTCTCGTCGATGGTGAGCGAGCCGAACACGTTGTCGGTCTGTGGGACGAAGCCGATTCCCTCACGGACGATGTTCTCGGGCGCCATCCCGCCGATGTCCCTCCCGTGGTAGCTGACTGTCCCGTCCCACGGCGTCAGCATGCCGAACACCGTCTTCAGGACGGTCGACTTCCCCGCGCCGTTGGGCCCGATGAGACAGACGATTTCGCCCGCATCGAGGTGGAGCGTGCAGTCGTCGAGGACCTGTACGTCGCCGTAGCCGCTGTCGACGCCGCTCAGTTCGACGATGTGGTCGGTCTCCGCTGGCGTCGGGTCTGTCTGTGTAGTGGTGTTGTTAGTCGTCACAGTTACCCTCCGAGGTACGCGTCGATGACACGGGTGTCGCTCTGGACCTGGTCGGGCCGGCCCTCCATGAGGACGCTCCCTTGGTCGAGGACGATGACCGGGTCGGCGAGGCTCATCACGAACTCCATGTCGTGTTCGATGAGCAGGAAGGTCGTTCCCTGTTCGTTGAGCCGTCGGATCTGTTCCGCGAGCTTCTTCCGGAGCGTCGGATTCACCCCGGCGGCCGGCTCGTCGAGCAGCAGGATATCCGGCTCCGAGAGCATCGCTCTGGCCAGTTCGACCAGTTTCATCTGCCCGCCGGATATCTTGGTCGCGGGCTGGGTGGCGAGGTGGTCTATCTCGAACTCTTCGAGGATGCGGTTGACGTCCGCCATGTTCTTCGATTCGGTCTCGCCGACCGCCCCCGGCGAGGTGAACAGCTTCAGGAACGACTCGCCGGGCTGGTCGCGCGGTCCCACGAGCATCGCCTCGCGGACGGTCATCCCTTCCAGCTTGCGCGGCGTCTGGAAGGTCCGAATCAGCCCGTGGTCGGCGATTTCGTACGGTTCGAGCCCGGTCACGTCGGCGCCGTTGACCTCGACGCGGCCGTCGTCGGGCTCGTAGAACCCCGAGATGAGGTTGAACAGCGTGGACTTGCCGGCCCCGTTCGGGCCGATGAGTCCGGTGATGGTGCCCCGCTCTACCTCGAAGGTCGCGTGGTCGGTGGCCACGAGAGCACCGAAGGCCTTCACCAGATTGTCGACGCGTAACACCACGTCGTCCTTGGACATCGTCGCCGCCGTCTGCGTGTCGGTGGTTTGCTCGCTCATTTTTCACCTGCTTTCGTCTCTCGCACGCCTGTGTCCGGTTGCTGGGGCGTTTCGTCGACGGTCCCGGGCCAGATGAGCTCCCGCTGTGGGGGCAACACACCCTGTGGGCGGAATCGCATCAGCAGGACGATGATGAGCCCGATAAACAGCAGCCGAGCCGGAGCGGCGTCCAGCGGCAGCCCTCGCGTCCCCTCCCTGATCGCGACGATGACGACGCCGCCAAAGAGCGCGCCGCGGTTGGAGCCGCTGCCGCCCAGGATGACGGCGACCCAGACGTAGAACGTCGTGATGGGGTCGAGGTCGCCCGGGCCGACGTAGAGGTTCAGGTGGGCGTAGAAGACGCCCGCGAGCGCCATGATGAGGCTGCCGAGCACGAACGACTGCATCTTGAAGGCGTACGTGTTCTTGCCGAGCGCCCGGGCCAGGTCCTCGTCGGAGCGAATCGTCCGCAGCACGCGGCCCCACGGCGAGCGGTGGGCCCGCCGCAGGACCAGATAGCTGGCGCCGACGAACGCGAGCACCAGCCCGACGTTCAGCAGCGCCTGCCAGAACGGCGTGTTGAGCACCGTGGCGCCTGGGCCGGAGCCGAAGACGAGCGTCGGCATCGTCTCGGGCAGGGTCGCGAGGACCGGCCACCCCTCGAAGAAGCTCGGGATACCGCGGACGCCGGCGCTGCCGTTCGTCCAGTCGTCCTGGTTGCGGACGATGATACGGACGACTTCGGCCAGGCCGATAGAGGCGATGGCGAGGTAGTCGGCCCGGAGCCGGAGCGTCGGGATGCCGATAAACAGCGCCAGCACCGTTGCGAGCGCCAGCGCGGCGAACAGCCCCGCGACCGGGGGGAGTCCCCCCGCTATCGGCGAGGTACTCGCACTGGCGAGTGCGGTGCCGTAGGCGCCGATGCCGAAGAAGGCGGCGACGCTGAAGTTGATGAGACCCGAAAAGCCCCACTGGGAGTTCAGGCCGAGCGAGAGCAGCGCGTACATCCCCGCGAGGCCGACGAGATAGAGGAAGTACGTCGGTGCGAGCCCGCCGGTGAGCAGGCTCCCGAACAGCACGAGTGCGAACAGGACAACGACGGCGCTCACTACGATTTCGGTGGTGGTGAGACCGTCCAGATACCCGTTCGACTCCTCCTCGCGTGACATCTCAGCTGGCCTCCCCGGCGATACCGTTCGGTCGGAACAGCAACACGACCACCATGATGACAAACGCGATCGCGTCGGCGTACTCGATGCCGATAGGGATGCCCACGTCCGACAACAGCGGCGTCAGCTGGTTTATCATCCCGATGAGGAACCCGCCCAGCATCGCGCCGTACACCGACCCGATGCCGCCGAGGATGACGGCGGCGAAGATGAGCAAGAGGAGATTGAACCCCATCCGCGGCGTGAGCTGGCTGTACAGTCCGAGGAACGCGCCGCCGGCGCCGGCGAGTCCGGCGCCGATTATCCAGGTCCACAGCTTGACCCGGTCGGTCCGGATGCCGCTGACGCGGGCCAGGTCCGGGTTGTCGGCCATCGCGCGCATCTTCCGGCCGAGGTCGCTGTACTGCAGGAGGACGTGCAGGCCCGTGACAAGCACGGCGGCCGAGAGGACGATGGCCACGTCGTGCTGGGTGACCCGCACCCCGTAGGGCAGCAGGGCCTCGATCGGTCGCAGCGCCTGAATCCCGTACCGCGTCGACTGGGCCCCAAAGCCCAGCTGGACGACTGCACGGTAGATAAAGGCCAGTCCGATGGAGGCGATGAGCAGCCCGATGGAGTCTAACTCCATCCCGTCGTAGACGAGTTTCTCGGTGACGACCGCGACGAGTGCGGCCACGGCTATCCCGACCAGCAGTGCGACGAAAAACCCGAAGGGAATTCCGAGGACCGTCCCGCCGAGGCCACCGACCGCACCGAACGTGACCAGCGACGTGTAGGCACCGATGGTCATCGTATCGCCGTGGGCGAAGTTCGCGAAGTTCGCGATGCTGTACACTAGCGACAGACCGATGCTACCCAGCACGATGATGCTACTAAACACCAGCCCGCTGGCGAGTAGGTCGAGTACCATCGCTCGGGTTAGGAACTGATGAAGTCGATACCCTCGTAGCTGTGGTCCTGTACCTCCAGCACCTGCAGGAACCCGACTGGGTCACCGTTCTCGTCGAAGTCGATGGGGCCGCTGACGCCCTGGTAGTCCACGTCGCTCGGACTGCCGTCCGAGAGGATATCGCTCGCCGCCTCGAACGAGGTGACCTGCTCGCCTTCGGGCCGGCTGACGTCGCGGACGACATCGCCGAGGGCGGCCCCGGTAAAGGAGTCCGCGGCCTGGATTGCCAGCGCCGCGTTGATGACGCAGTCGTAGGCGTAGGCCGCCCACGAGGTCGGTGCCTGCCCGTACTCGCTCTCGAAGGTCGAGGCGAAGTCCTGGTAGTTCTGCTCCTCTACCGGCGCCGAGGGGACGACGATCTTCATGCCCTCCATGCTTCCCTCGGGGGTGTTCTCGATGACGTTCTGGCCCGAGACAGAGTCCGCGCCGTACAGCATCGCCTCGTAGCCGCTGGAGAAAATCTCGTTGACCATCGACGAGAACTCCGCCTGATAGGTGATGAAGAGCCAGGCGTCGGCCCCGGAACTGTTCATCTCCGAGATGACACTGGAGTAGGACTGCTGTTCCTGGTCGTGGGAGTTGTTGTAGGCGACCGAGCCGTCCCACGCGTTCGTGAAGGCCTCGGCCAGGCTCTGCCCGTAGTCGTTGTTCACGTACGTGAGCGCCACGTCGTCGTAGCCGTCCTCGGCGATGATGTCCGCCAGCGCGGTCGCCTGCGTGCTGCCCGGCGGTGACATCCGGAGGAGTTCGGGAAAGTCGGTCAGTCCGAGCCCGGTCGAGTTCTGGCTCAGTTGGACGACGTCCGTCCCCTGGACGACGCTCTCGTAGATGGCGAGCGAGACGCCGGAGCCGACGGCGCCGATGAGGAACGGGACGCCGTCCTGGTTGACGAGCTTCTGCGCGGCCGAAATCCCGCCCTGGTTCTCGCTCCCGGAGTCCTCGACGGTTATCTCCAAGTCGCTCCCGCCGATACCGACCTCGTTGACGGCCGACAGGGCCAGGTCCTTCCCGCGCTGGTTCCGCTCGCCGAAGGCCGACAGCGACCCCGTCTGGGCGTCGACCATCCCGATGTTGTACGCCTCGCTACCGGACGAGCCCCCGGGCGAGCTACAGCCAGCCAGGCCGGCGATACCGACACCGCCGGTTAGTTTCAGCATCGTTCGTCGGTCGACCGACGTCGTGGTAAATTCTCGCATGGGTTCTTCAACGGTCTTTTTTCATAGATGTGCCTCAATGGTGCCCCTACCATGGTCGGGCGACGGTCGATTCCAGCGGTAGTTCCGGGTTACGAGGGTTAATTCCGCTGTCCAACTGTCAGAATTGTTTGGTAGGGTCCGGTTATAGGGTGGGCTGTCGCCTGTGCAGGTGTATGATACCCCCAATCGCGAGCAACTTCGTGGCCGGCGAAACCGCCTCGGAGGCGCTGGACCACGTCGAGGAACTGAACGCGCGGGGCGTAAAGGGCATCCTGAATCTGCTGGGCGAACACTACGAAGACCGCGCGGACGCCGACGCGGACGCGGACGCGTACGTCGACCTCGCCGCGGGGCTGGCCCGTCGTGACCTCGACGGCTGTCTCTCGGTCAAACCGAGTCAGATCGGTCTGGAAGTGAGCGACCGGGCCTTCGAGGAGAACCTCGCACGCATCGTCGACGCCGCCGACTGCTTCGTCTGGGTCGATATGGAAGACCACGACACGGTCGACGTGACTCTCGACGCCTTCGAGCGCCACGCCCGGGAGACTGACGGTGAAGTCGGGGTCTGTGTCCAGGCCAACCTCAAGCGGACCGGCGAGACACTCGAACGGCTGGCCGACTGTCCGGGGAAGGTCAGACTCGTGAAGGGCGCCTACGACCCGCCGGCCGAGATTGCCTACAAGGAGAAGTCCAAAGTCGACGAGATGTATCGGGAGTATCTGACCGACATGTTCGAAAAGTTCGACGACGGTATCGCCGTCGGGAGTCACGACCCGGCGATGATCGAACTCGCACAGGAGCTCCACGACGAACACGGGACTCCCTTCGAGATTCAGATGCTCACGGGCGTCCGCGAGAGTGCCCAGTTCGAGTTGGCCGACGAATACGAGGTGTACCAGTACATCCCCTACGGGAGCAAGTGGTTCTCCTACTTCTACCGACGTATCCGCGAGCGCAAGGCCAACGCCCTGTTCGCGCTCCGGGCCGTCGTCGGGTCGTAACTACGGGTCCAGCAGTTTCGCTTCGGCTTTTCTGAGATGCTCTAGCAGTGTGGTCTTCGAGACGTCTAGGTCGGCGGCCAGTTCGCGTGTGTCACACATCCGGGGCCACTCGTAGTAGCCCGCTTCGCGTGCGTGCTCGAACACGTCCCGCTGTTTGGCGGTGAGCGTATCCAGTCGCTGGTCGCGCGCGGTCGTGGCGGCGGCCTCGCTCGTGGTGATGGAGTCGACGCTGACCTCCGCGCCGGCCTGGTCGCGAACCCGGTCCAGCGCGTCGTCTATCTGGGACCGCTCGTTCACGAAACAGACCTGCCACTCCTCGCGTCCGTTCTCGATGCGGACGGGCGCGTTGTGGACGAAGCCGTGTTCCAGCAGCGTCGGACACACCATGTCGTCGGGGTCGTACTCGAGGAAGAACTCCCGGACCACGTTCCCGGGGGCGTTGCGCTCGCGACCGAACCGCTCCTGGAGTTCGGAGAGCTCCCCGGAGTGTTCGGAGTCCCGAATCGCGTCCAGCAGGTCGTTTACCGCCGGTTCGTCCTCGGCGAACGCGGTGAACAGCCCCTTGACCTTCCCGCTGTGGTTCCCGTCTGTCTTCGGGGAGGTGTAGATGGAGTGGGCCAAGACGCCACCTGTAGTCTCGCCTGTCGACTTTATCGCCCAGCAGTTCGGATGCCAGAGGTCGAGAGTGAGCCACGTGGTCGTGGTCTGGTCAATGGCCGCCATAGGTACAATACACGTTGTACACATATCCATGTGGTGGTTTACCAACCCTCGCCCGACCATGGTCGGGTGGCCGCCGAAAACCCATCTCTCGTCCCATCAAATGCCCGCTCGCCCGGTGCCCGTCCATGGTCGGACGGGGATTTTGGACTGCTACTTGCGTACGATGACCAATGGCAGAGACGTACCAGCACTACATCGACGGCGAGTGGGTCACAGGCCACGGCACCGAGACGTTCGAGAGCGAGAACCCCGCGACCGGCGACTCCCTTGGCGAGTTCCAGCGGGGCACGCCAGCGGACGTAGACGAGGCCGTCGGAGCGGCCGACGAGGCCTACGAGGAGTGGCGTGAACTCTCTCGAATCGACCGCGCGGAATACCTCTGGGACGTCTACCACGAGCTGCGCGAGCGGACCGACGAGCTGGGGGAGATCGTGACCAGGGAGTGTGGCAAGGAGATAAGCGAGGGGCGGGCCGACGTGGTCGAGGCCGCACACATGGTCGAGTGGGCCGCAGGCGACGCCCGCCATCCCAGCGGCGACATCATCCCGTCGGAGATCGCCGCCAAAGACGCGTACATGCGCCGCAAGCCCCGGGGTGTCACCGGCTGTATCACGCCGTGGAACTTCCCCATCGCCATCCCCTACTGGCACATGGCGGTCGCCCTGGTCGAGGGCAACACCGTCGTCTGGAAGCCCGCCGAGCAGACCCCGTGGTGTGCGCAAATCGTGGCGGAGATGTTCGCCGACGCGGGCATCCCCGACGGCGTGTTCAACATGGTACAGGGCTTCGGCGACGCGGGTGCCGCCATCGTCGACGACGACCGCGTGCCGACGGTTCTCTTTACCGGCTCGGCCGAAGTCGGCCACCAGATAGCCAACTCGGTCGGTGGCGAGTCCGGGAAGCGAGCGGCTTGCGAGATGGGCGGCAAGAACGCCGTCGTCATCACCGAGGAAGCCGACCTGGACATCGCCGTCCACTCGGCCGTGATGTCCTCGTTCAAGACCACCGGCCAGCGCTGTGTCTCTTCGGAGCGCATCATCGTCCACAGGGACGTCTACGACGAGTTCAAGGAGCGGTTCGTCGACGCGGCAAGCAAAGTCGCCGTCGGTGACCCCCTGCAGGAGGACACGTTCATGGGGCCGCTCATCGAAGGCGAGCACAAGGAGAAAGTGACCGAGTACCGCGACCTCGCCCGCGACGAAGGCGTGAACGTCTTCGTCGACCGAACGGAACTGGACGCCGACGAGATTCCGGACGGCCACGCCGACGGCCACTGGGTCGGCCCGTTCGTCTACGAGGCCGACCCCGACGCCGACCTGCGATGTACGCAGGAGGAAGTGTTCGGCCCCCACGTCGCACTGCTCCCGTACGACGGCGACATCGAGCGCGCCGTCGAGATTCAGAACGACACGGACTACGGGCTGGCCGGCGCCATCGTCTCGGAAGACTACCGCCAGATAAACTACTACCGCGACCACGCCGAACTCGGGCTTGCCTACGGCAACCTCCCGTGTATCGGGGCGGAGGTCCAGCTCCCGTTCGGCGGCGTGAAGAAGTCCGGCAACGGCTACCCCTCGGCCCGCGAGATAATCGAGGCCGTCACCGACCGGACCGCCTGGACGCTGAACAACTCCAAGGAGATAGAGATGGCACAGGGGCTGTCGGCGGACATCGTCACCGAGGACGATGACTGAGACCATCACCGTCTGTCCTCGCTGTGAGGAGCGTCTCCAATCCCGGACCGGCGCCCCGGTCTGTGAGGCCTGTGGGTGGGTGGACTGTCGCGGCGCGGACTGACCCGCGCTCGTGCGGTCCGTCCCAGCCAAGGAGACGATTGCGCCGGTTAGCTCGGCATACCGACGCCGCCGCCGAGGATAGCCTCGCAGCTCCCACAGGCAATCACGTACATCTTCTTGATACCGCTAGCCGAGAGCAGTGGCGGCTCTTCTTTCTCTATTTGGATAAACTCGACATCTTTCTCGGCCGTGATTGTCGCCTCACAACCGGGACACGTAGCATGGTTACTATTCATTATTACCCCGCCCCCCAGGCTCCGACGCCGCCACCCAACATTCGGTTACACTGTCCGCAACTCATGATGAAGTAGCTGTCTGACATTGCAAAGTTCTTGGAAAGAAACCCTTCCTCTGCACCTATCTCGGTGAACGTAACGTCTCCGGCGGTCGAGACTGTGTTCCCACAGCCGGGACAATGTGCCATACAGGTGGTAATCAGTTCAGGTATACATTTATTTTTCGTGGTGGTTGCCCGTACTGCCGGCTGTCCGTTCGGTCAAACAGTGCCATTATGGGCTGCAGAGTGTCCGATTGTGTCACCGCCGGCAGCGTCAGATGAGCCCATTGCGCTTCACGTAGTTGCCGAGCGAGCCGCCGATGGCGCTCAGCCCGACGAAGTACACCACGCCGACGACGGACCCGCCGAGCAAGAACACGAGGCCGAGCCCGCCGAGTACCCCAGCTTGTGCACCGGCCGTCCCCGAGACAAACACGCCGAAGACGACCACGAACAGGACGAGAACGACCGCACCGACGACCACACCAAGGACCCCCGAGATAGCACCGACTCGTAGTCCGTCGGAACTGTCCCCGCCCTCCAAGTAGCCGGCGACTGCCCCACCGAAGAGGGGCGAGAAGGGGAGGAAACTCAGGACGATGCTCGCGACGAGGCCGATGACCGCGTTGATGAGGGTATTACCTTCTGCCATCCCTGACTCGTACAGTGGCGATAATGATATATTTCGGGACTCTATCGCGGGTAGTGTTTAGTTTGGAGCATTGTGCCAGCGAGCGAAACTCTGGAGCCAATTTCCGCCTGTTTTCGGTTCGACATGGCTGAAGCAGTTCGAAAACGATGGAGTTCGTCGTTTTAGTTCTCGAGAAATTCGCTCGACAACGTTTCGATTTCCGTGGCGTTCTGTCTGAAATCAGAGCCCCGCTCGTTGCAGTGCAGTTTGGGGGTGTTTAGAGCCATCAACCAGAAACACGGCGGTTTCGACATCGTGCTTTTGCCGAAGTTCGCGGAGGAACATTTCTGTGGGAGCGGTCGTGGTTGTCGCAAACAACCGGACGTGAAGCAGTTCGTTCGTCGCTGTGTCGGCAGCAGCGTACAGCCGGAATTATTCGTTGTTGATTCGAATCACCGTTTCGTCGAGCGCGATCTGATTCGGTGATTTTCCTGATTCGGGCCGTAAATCGGCTTTCTGCACCCAATCAGGGATTGCTTTCCGACTGCGCTGGACATCCAGTGAATCGAGTAATTCGACGGTATTCGACAGCGAAAGCCCCGCAACATGCGATTGAATACCAAGCGCCATCGCAGGCTCGGGTGTCCGCTCGCGCTCCACAAAATCCAAATCAATCAATCCGCTACTAACGCTGAGGTGGCTGATTTCTGGCATGGACACCACGAAATCCGTCCGCCTCACCTTTCACGCTTAACTAAATACCACCCCAGTATCAGTCGTCGGCTTCGGCGGCGGCTTCCGACTCCGCCTCGGTTTCGGGCAGGTCTTCGAGGTACTCGTCGGCGTCGATGGCGGCCTTGCAGCCCATCCCCGCCGCCGTCACGGCCTGCTGGTAGTGGTAGTCGACCACGTCGCCGGCGCCGAAGATACCCTCGACGTCCGTCGCGGTCTGGCCGCCGCCCTTGCCGCCCTTCGCGACGATGTAGCCGGTCTCGTCCAGTTCCACGTCCGTGTCTTCGAGGTAGTCGGTGTTTGGCGTGTGGCCGATGGCGATAAAGACCGCGCCCACGTCGAAGTCGAACTGCTCTGTCTCGTCCTCGTCCAGCTTCTCGCTGGGGTGGCCCGACTCGTTGCGCGCGAGCGTGACGTGGTCGACGCCGTCCTCGGGGGAGCCGTGCATCTCCAGCAGCTCGGTGTTGCGCATGATCTCTATCTCGCCCGACTCGACTTTCTTCTGGACTTTGTCTATCCAGTAGTCCTCGGCGCGGAACTCCTCGCGGCGGTGGGCGATGTAGACGGTGTCGGCGAACTTCGTGAGGAAGTGGGCCTCCTCCATGGCCGCGTCACCGCCGCCGACGACGAGCATGTCCTCGCCGCGGAAGAACGCGCCGTCACAGGTCGCACACGTCGAGACGCCGTAGCCCATCAGCTCGTCCTCGCCGGGCACGCCCAGCGTGCGGGCGCTGGCGCCCGAGGCGGCGATGAACGCGTCACAGGTGTAGACGTCGCCGTTCGAGAGCTCGACGCGGAACGGGCGCTCCTCGCCCGTGACGGACTCGACGACGCCGTGTTCGAGTTCGGAGCCGAACTGCGCGGCCTGCTCTTTCATCTTGTTTATGAGGTCCGGTCCCGACAGCCCCTCGGGGAACCCGGGGTAGTTCTCGACCTCGCTCGTCAGCGTGAGCTGGCCGCCCGGTTCGTCCCCCTCCAGCACGAGGGGGTCGTTGTTGCTCCGTGCCGCGTAGATGGCCGCTGTGAGTCCGGCGATACCGGTTCCCGCGACGATGAGTCGTCGGTGGTCGATAACGTCGTCTGTCATGGGTCCGGGTTGGGTAGGATACGGTTTGTAGGTTGCGCTGTCGTGCTCCAAGCCGGTCACTCCGGCTGACGGCGTCGACCGCCGCGGGGCGACAGGCTTATACTGGTGGCTGTAACTTCGTGGAAATATCCGTCACCCCGGGGTGGCGATATCTTCCACGTGATTACAGCCGACAGTATTAGGCGGCGTCCCTCGTTGCCACACTGTATGCCCGCCGACATCACCGAGAAGACCGACCGCTACGAGGGACTGCTCGCCGAAGCGCTCGACGCCGCCGACATCGCGCCGCCGGAGGGAACGCCGATGCACGACGCCGCCGGAGACTGTGCGGAGATGGCCGCGGCGTATCTGGAGGACGGCCGCCACTTCCGGGACGAGGACGACCTCGTCAACGCGCTCGCGTCGTTCTCCTACGGGCACGCGTGGCTGGACGCGGGCGCACGTATCGGACTGTTCGACGTGCCGACCGAGGGCCACCTGTTCACGCAGTAACGGGTCCGGAACACGCGATTTCCACAGGCCAAGGCGGTGGGCTTACGTAGCCACCCCGAGTTGCCACCGACGATGGAGGCCGTGTTGTGGTACGTCCTGACGAGTACGCGGGGCGGAGCCAACCGTATCCGGATTCTGCGGGCGCTCGACAACAGGCCTCGGAACGCCAACAAACTGGCCGAGGAGCTGGAACTGGACTACAAGACGGTCCGGCACCACCTCGAAGTGCTCGAGGACAACGACATCCTCACCGACAGCGGCGACGACTACGGCGCGGTGTACCTGCCGACGGACCGCGTGCGCAACTACTGGGACACGGTCGAGCAGATTATGGAGGCAGCAGAGTGAGTATGGTCGAATTTGGGAAAGAGTATATGAGCGAAAGCGGGAAACGGAGACACAATGGTCGGCTGGATTGACCTCGCACGCGGGGCGGTCACCCTCAACATCCTCCTGTTAGGGGTGCTCATCTACGTGTGGGGTCGGAACTACTACACCCTCCGCTCGAAACACACGCTCGGACTCCTCCTGTTTGCCGGGCTGTTGCTCGGCGAGAACGCCTTCGCCCTGTACTTCTACTCGCTCGATCCGCTGCTGACCGCGTGGTTCAGCTCCTCCGTGCCGGACCCCGCGTGGCAGGCGATGATCGTCTTGCACGGGTTCGAGACCGTCGCGCTCGTCGTGCTGGCGTGGATTACCTGGGACTGAGTGTCGACACGGATTCCGTACCGACCGCCGCACACAGCGGCGCCACTCGACGACCCGTTCAGTCGGCCCGAACTGAGCACTGGCTGGCAAATCGGGAGCAAATTGGGTGACAGTCCGGCCTCAGTTCGGTAAATGCACTTTAAATAGTGGTTAGCATGAGGATGTATGGGACAACGAATCCTGACAGCACTGATCGCACTCACCGTCGTCACCTCCGGCCTCGCCGGCGTGACCGCGGCCGAGACCGGTACCGAACGGGCACAGCAGGGGGACGCTGCCAGTGTCACGTTCGCGAACCAGACCACCGGCGGCGACACCGTCACCGTCGACTCGGTGACGCTCCCCCAGGGCGGCTACGTCACCGTCCACGACGCGACGCTCGGCGACGACGCCCTCGGTAGCGTCGCGGGCACCTCGCAGTACCTCGAACCGGGCACGTACGAGAACGTCACCGTGACGCTCACCGACGAGGCGAGCGCGGGCACCTACACCGCGATGGCCCACCAGGAGACCGACGGCGACCGAACCTACGAGTTCGTCGCCTCGAACGGTCAGACCGACGGCCCCTACACCGCTGACGGCGGCGCCGTCGTCGACAGCGCCGCGGTGTCGGTGTCGGCCTCCGTCTCGATGGCCGACCAGCCGACCACCGGCGACAGCGTCGTCGTCGACCGCGTCGTCCTGAGCGAGGGCGGCTTCGTGACGGTGCACGACGCCTCCGTCACCGAAGGGGCCGTCTTCGAGAGCATCCGCGGCACCTCGACGTACCTCGAAGCCGGCGTCCACGAGGACGTGCGCGTCGAACTCGACGACTCCGTGACCGAGAACACCACGCTGGTCCCGATGGCCCACCGCGACACCGACGGCGACGAGACCTACACCTTCGATACGAGCGAAGGCGGCGCCGACGGTCCCTACACCGCTGGTGAGGATCCCGTCGTCGACACGGCCGCGGTGACGGTCACCGACACCGCGACGGCGACCATGTCCGACCAGGTCACCGGCGGCAACGCGGTGACGGTCGACTCGGTGTTCGTCCCCGAGGGCGGCTTCGTCACGATTCACGACAGTTCGCTCGACGACGGCGACACCTTCGACAGCGTTCGGGGCACCTCGATGTACCTCGAACCCGGCTACCACACTGACGTGCGGGTCACGCTCGACAGCGCTGTGACGAACGACACGTCGCTCATCGCGATGCCGCACATGGACACCGACGGGGACGAGAGCTACACCTTCGTCGAGAGCAGCGGGGGCGCCGACGGTCCCTACACGAACAGCGCCGGTATCGTCACCGACGCGGCGAACGTGACGGTGTCGGCGTCGGTCAGCATCGCCGACCAGTCCAGCGACGGCACGACCGTCGTCATCGACCGGGTCGACGTGAGCGAGGGCGGCTTCGTGGCCGTCCACGACGCGACGCTGAACGACGGCGCCGTCTTCGACAGCGTCGTCGGCCACTCCGACTACCTCGACGCGGGCGTCCACGAGAACGTCAGCGTGACGCTCGACGAGCGACTCACCAGCGGGCAGACGCTCATCGCGATGCCGCACGTGGACAGTGACGGCGACGAGAGCTACACCTTCGTCGAGAGCGAGGGCGGCGCCGACGGCCCGTACACGGCCACCGGTGATCCCGTCGTCGACGCAGCTAGCGTCACCATCCCCGCGAGCCTCGGCTTCGAGTCCCAGACCACCGACGGCGAGTCGGTGACCGTCGATTCGGTCACGCTTCAGGACGGCGGCTTCGTGACGGTGCACGACGCCTCCGTCACCGAGGGCGCGGTCTTCGAGAGCATCCGGGGCACGTCGATGTACCTCGGCCCGGGCACCCACGAGAACGTCACTGTCACGCTCGACCAGCCCATCAGCGAGGAGACGACCCTCGTCCCGATGGCCCACCGCGACACCGACGGTGACGAGAGCTACAGCTTCCCCGAGAGCGAGGGGAGCGCAGACGGCCCCTACGTCGCTGGCGGGGCGCCCGTCGTGGCCTCCGCGTCCGTGACCGTCCAGACGATGGACGACGGCGACATGGACCAGGACATGGGTGAGGAACAGATGACCGGCGAGCAGATGACCGGCGAACAGATGACCGCCGAATCGATGACCGAGGGCACCGACGTGAACACGACCGGCGGCTCCGGTCCCGGCTTCACCGTTATAGTCGCGCTACTGGCTGTCGTCGCCGCGGCACTGCTGGCCGCTCGCAGCCAGCAGTAGCCCGAGACCGACCGGTCGCCCGCAGTGCGATTCGGTACCACGACCACCGGAACCTTTATATGTTTTTCGGACTAACTAAACGTAAGAGCAAGGCGGTAAGTGCGGTTTGAACATTACGGATAAGGCAAGACGGTCCCCACCATCATGAGTGAATCACCAGTACGCAGCAACACGAGGGAACGAACACAGAACGAGGAGGAAGTCACCGAGGAGACGACCGAAAAGCAGGACGTGTGTCCGGAGTGTGGCGGCAACGTCGCGACGGACACGGAACACGGCGAGACGGTCTGTAAGGACTGCGGACTCGTCATCGAGGAGGACAGCATCGACCGCGGCCCCGAGTGGCGCGCGTTCGACTCGGCGGAGCGCGACCGCAAATCGCGGGTAGGCGCTCCGACGACGAACATGATGCACGACAAGGGCCTCTCGACCAACATCGGCTGGCAGAACAAGGACGCCTACGGGCGCTCCCTGTCCAGCGAGCAGCGCCAGAAGATACAGCGCCTGCGCACGTGGAACGAGCGGTTCCGGACGCGGGACTCCAAGGAGCGCAACCTCAAGCAGGCCCTGGGCGAGATAGACCGCATGGCCTCCGCGCTGGGCCTGCCCCAGAACGTCCGCGAGACGGCCAGCGTCATCTACCGACGGGCGCTGGGCGACGACCTGCTCCCGGGCCGCTCCATCGAGGGCGTGGCGACGTCGGCGCTGTACGCATCCGCCCGGATGGCCGGCAGTCCCCGGAGCCTCGACGAGATGGCCGTGGTCTCCCGGGTCGATAAGATGGAGCTTACTCGGACGTACCGCTACATCGTCCGCGAGCTCAACCTCGAAGTCCAGCCCGCCGACCCCGAGCAGTATCTGCCCCGGTTCGTCTCGGACCTGGAGCTGACCGACGAGACCGAACGCCGGGCCCGCGAACTCATCGAGCGCGCCCGCAAGGGCGGACTGCTCTCGGGCAAATCGCCCGTCGGGCTCGCCGCCGCCGCGGTGTACGCGGCCGCCCTCCTCACCAACGACAAGGTGACCCAGAGCGAGGTCAGCGACGTGGCCAGCATCTCCGAGGTCACCATCCGCAACCGCTACAAGGAACTCCTCGAAGCCGAGGACGTTCCGGCCTGAGCGGCGACGGAAACTTTTTGACACTGCCGGTGCGTGTTAACGTCACACATGGAAGAAGCGTATGTGCGACTGCTCTGCCCCGACTGCTCGAAAGACTGGGAATCGACACCTAGCGACCTCCCCGGCCACGAAACCGTTTATGACTGTCCGAACTGCCACGCGAGCCGACGGCTCGCCGAGTTCACGCGCACGGACCACGACCTGCGGACGCTGAAAGGGCTCCAGTAACCGCCTAGCGGTCGCCACCGGTGCCGGACCGCGCCCCACAGGCCTCACAGCGCAACAGCGTCACGTCGCCCTCCGTCTCCAGTCGCGTATCGGGCAGCCCGCATTCAGGGCAGCGCACGAACCCCTCGATGTAACTCTCGATGGCGTCGCCGATGCGGGCCGCGTCGAAGGAACCGGTTATCCGGGCTCGGCCGCTCTCGTCGATGTGTCCGCTGGTGCCGACCTCCCGCTGGAGGAACTGCAGGAGGTGGTCCGGCGTGCGGTCGAGGCGGTTACACAGCGTCTGGAAGTTCTCGACGACGGTGACGTTCCCCTCCTGTCGCACGTCGGGGTCGGGAACAGTGAGCCGTTCGTCCGTGCCGGTCACGTCGGACGTTTCACTCGCTGCTCTGTCGAGCATGTCGTCGTAGTCCATATCGGACCGTCGTCGGCCAGCCACGAAAAACCTTTCAACGACAGAGGGGTTTCCCTGTCGGGTATCGATTTCGGTGGATACCGGCGCTGTTCCTCACGTTCTATCATGTTGGGGATGTGTGTTAACTACCATCAGGGTAGTACTATAACCCCTCGGTTTCTAGCTTGGGGTGACCATGAAGAAGCAGGAGCTTATTCACCTTCACGGCCTGCTTGCACAAGTACAGAACCACTACGAAGCGGAGTCGGGTTCCGAAGTGGAACACGACGAATACGCGGAACTCGGTGTCAAACCGACATCGATTCACAAGTCGAAGACGGACCACAAGGCCGCCGTCTTCGCTATCGCGAAGGGCATCACCTCTGAGATGACCGCCGACGAGAAAGAGCCGGTTTCTGCCGCCGCGGACTGACACTCGATTTCTCCTACTCCACTAGCGACCCCCGTAGCGATAGCGTTCTCACTCGTCGATGAGGTCCTCGAACTCCGGGAGGATTTCGTCTTCCTCCGCCTCCTCGTCCTCCGTCGTCTCCTCGTCCTCTTCGGGGAGTTGCTCTATCTCCACGATGTCGAGCGGGATGTTAGTGAGGCGCTGACCGATCTCCTTGCGGGCGATACGGGAGGCGTGTTCGTCGCGTTCGACGTTGAACACCGTCATCTCCAGTTCGAGCGCCACGAGGCTCTCGTCGGCCGCGATGAAGGCCGGTTCGAGCGTCTCGTCGCAGTGCGGGCAGTGGCGTTCGCCCATGTTTATCTCGACGTAGTTCAGGTCCGGATTGAGCATCTCGCCAGTCTTCGAGATGGCGATTCGGACGGCCTCGTCGGCCGTCCCCACGTCGTAGACCGGGACAGCGGCCTCGACGACAACTCTGCAGTCCATGGCAGTATGTTCACTGGCCAATACTAAGAAGGTTCGCCCGGCTGACTAATCGGCGTCGACGTGGCCCGTCTGTCTCCGGCCCGGACCGCCCGAAAACGGGTTGGAGAACGACTCGCTCCCGAGTATCGCGAAGCCGGCGAACACGACGAGGAAGCCGACGCCGGCGAGCGGTGAGACGGTCTCGCCGAGCAGCGCCCAGCCACCGAGCGTCGAGACTACCGGGACGACGTAGAAGACCAAGTTCGCCTGCGTCGCCCCGGCGGCGTCGAGCAGGCCGAAGTAGGCCACGTAGGCGATGGCCCCGGCGAAGACACCGACGTAGCCGAGCGCGAGCAACGCCGGGAGACCCCACTGCACCGTCGCGACTGACTCGCCCGCGCCCAGGCTGAGGGCGTGAGAGAGCGCCGCGCCGACCGGCAGCCCCCAGGCGGTGCGGACGGTGCTGTCGAGCGTCCCGTCGCTCCGGCGCACGAGGACGCTCCCCAGCGCACCGGTGACTGCGCCGCCAAAGAGGAGCAGCTTGCCGAGGCCGCCGCTCGCGAACATCGCCGGGTCGGGGTCGACGACCAGCGCGACGCCGACGAGTCCGACGGCCAGACCGACCGCCCCCCGGGTGGACAGCCGTTCGTCGGCGAGCAGGAGGGCCGCGAAGACCGGCGTCAAGATGGGGTTGAGGCTGAAGAGGATAGCACCGACGGCGCTGGTGGCGTCGGCCTGGCCGACGAACAGCAGGGCGTTGGTCAGGCCGAGCGCGACGAGCCCGGTCGCGAGGATGCCGGCCACGTCGCCGCGGGTCCGCGGGACGAGTTCCGACCCGCTGCGCGTCACCAGTACGTAGGCCCCCAGCACCACCGCTGCGACGTCGTACCGCAGCGCAACGAACAGCAACGGCGGGAAGTGGGCCAGGCCGGCCTTCGTCGCCACGAAGGTCCCGCCAAAGAGGACACTCACGACCAGACCGAGCAGGAGGGGCTTACGTGATACCAATACTATACTACCTCCCCGGGCAGCGCCGCGAGGCCGCGACAGAAGTGGAGGAAACCGGAAGTGGGCGACTGTTCCATCGTACACTCGGGTAGTAGGCGGATACCTATAGACCCGTTCAGAAATTCTTACACGTCGGCCGAGAACTCACTGGCTACCGCTGGATTTCACGGTGTGCAAACCTTTCACGACACGAAAGCTGTTTGTGTTCGGCGGGCCAGCGGCCGGTATGGAGGAGACGCTGGCGGAAATCGAGTTCCTCGCGCTCTCGCCGAACCGGGTCACGGTTCTGGAACGCCTCGCCGAAGGGGGCCACAGTCGGTCCGAACTGGCCGAAGCGACCGGCGCCTCTCAGGCCACGCTCGGCCGGATACTCGGTGACTTCGAGGAGCGCGACTGGGTGACCCGAACCGCGGGCGGCTACGCCGCGACGGCGACGGGCCGGCTGGTCGCCGAGGGGTTCCGGGACCTGCTCGACGTGATGGCCGCAGAACGCGAGCTTCGCAGCGTCGTCACCTACCTCCCGACAGAGGCGATGGAGTTCGACTTCCGCTCGCTCGCCGACGCGAACATCGTCACGCCGACGGAGACACGACCCAACGCGCCGCTCCAGCGGCTGCTGGCGCTCCTGCGGGAAGCCGACTCCGTGACGGCGTTCTCCCACGCGCTCAACGACCAGAGTCTCTCCGTCGTCGCGGACCGACTCGGCGAGCAGGCGTTCGAGGCGGTGCTCACGCGCGGGGCGGTCGACTCGCTGACCGCGGACGACGGGCTCAGGGAGCGGCTCCGGACCGTCGTCGCCGCCGAATCGGCGGGTATCAGGGTGTACGACGGCGAGATACCGCTGGCCGTCACTATCGCCGACGACGTCGTGAACCTCCTGGTGCGGGACGACCGCGGGGTGGTACAGGCCTCGGTCGACACCGCGAACCCCGCGGTCATGGAGTGGGCCGAACGGCGGTACGAACACTACCGCGGGCGGTCCGAGCCGCTGACGCTCGACTCGCTCGGCGAGTAGTCACCGAACCCGCCAGACGTCGTCGCCGGGGAGGAACCGACCGAGCTCCGCCTCCTGGCGGTAGTCCGTCGCCAGTAACGCCGTCAGGGCGGCCACCAGCGCCTCCTCGTCGTCGTCGGTCCACTCGGCGGGTTCCTTGATGGGGTAGACGAGCCAGCCGCTGCCACGGACCTCCGTCGCGTGGAGCGTCTCCATCTCCACGTCGTCGGCGCGCTCGGCGGTCATGTTCGCGAAGACGTGTCTGGTCGCCCGTTCGCCGACCGGAAGGAGGACGTGGGAGGTGATCGCCCGTACCTCCGTATCGAAGAGGGGCTCGTGGTCGGCGTAGTCGTCCTCGGTCGGGTCGCGGTCCCCACAGAGGAACAGATACGAGAGGTACGTCTTCTCGACAGTCGGCGGCGTGCCGGACTCGGAGAGGAGGCCGCCCGCCACGAGCGCTCGCTGGAGTCGCTCGGCGGCCGGGGTCCCGGTAAACGGGATGCCCGACTCGCTGCCGCCGTGGACCCGTGGGTTGTCGCCGATGACGTGGAAGTCCGCGTTCGCGTCGCCGTACCCCGGAACGAACGGCTCACACGGCGGCTCGAAGCCAAACGGGTTGTGCAGCGTTGCCGTGATGTTCTTCACGGACGGTGTGAGGAGCGAGGCGCTCAAAACTTCGACGGTTTGTGCAACGACTCGTCGGTAAGACCGGGGGTGGGGACGATGGGGCAGCCTACTCGCGTGCCGCCGCCTGGGCTCTCGCCTCGTCGAGCCACGCCGGCGGCTCGACCGACGTGGACCCGACCTCGCTCGTCCGGACCGACTCGGTGACCGTCAGGGTCCCGCTCTCGCGCTCGACGGTGAAGCGCAGCCGCTGGTAGGCCACGTAGCCGCGCTCGTCGACGACGTAGGTCGCGTTGAACGCGGTCACCGTTTCCGGGTCGACGCTGTCGTAGACGCCTTCGCCGAGGGCCGAAAAGGACGTGACGACGTACACCGTTCCGCTGACACCGTCGACCGTTCCGGGTCCGCGCCGTTCGAGCGCCGAGTCGGCCACCAGCATCGGGGTGAGCGCCTCGCTCTCGTTTATCGGCTGACTTCGCTGCGGGCCGTAGTACAGCTCGCCGCCAGCGTACCGCTCGTACGTCGTTCCGTTCTCGGTTCGGTAGCGGACGATGCCGTCACCGCCCAGGGGGTCGAGGCGCTCGAAGGCCCGCCCGCGCTCGAACGCTACCCGCAGCAGCGTGGTCTGGGTCAGCGTTTCCGACTCGGTTCCGTTCGCAACGGGCCGTGTGATGAGGGTGGTGCGATTGACGGTCGCGCTGCCCGCAACCCGAACCGTCGGTTCGTGGCTGTCGAGGAACGACTGGGGTACTGACGCCCCGTTCGCGGGCGTGCCCGGCTCGGTCTCGGTCGTCGGACCGGACGGCGGGGCCTGACAGCCGGCGCCGAGGGCGAGCAGCGCGAGCAGGACGACGAGTGAACGGTGAGTGAACGGCGGTTGCACGATTGGTTCACTCTCTATCTACTGGGATATAAAAGTTCGAGCCGCCAGCGTGGCCTGCACGGCGACCCCCTCTCCGGGCAACGCTTTTCTCACCCGGCCCCCACGCACCGGTATGTTCTGGTCCCGGACCGGTGACACCAGATGAGCCACGAGGACCGCGTCGAGGACCTCCGCGAGCGCAAGGCGGCCGCAGAGCGCGGCGGCGGCGAGGAGCGCGTCGAGGCCCAACACGAGAAGGGGAAACTCACCGCCCGTGAGCGCATCGACTACTTCCTCGACGACGGCAGTTTCGTGGAAATCGACGCGCTGCGAGAGCACCGCTCGACCAACTTCGACATGGAGGAGAAACACGTCCCCGGCGACGGCGTCGTCGTCGGCTACGGCAAAGTCAACGGCGAGCGGGTCTACGTCTTCGCCCACGATTTCACCGTCTTCGGCGGGTCTCTCGGGGAGGCGTTCGCCGAGAAAGTCTGCAAGGTGATGGACAAGGCCATCGAGAACGGGTCGCCCATCATCGGCCTCAACGACTCGGCCGGCGCGCGCATCCAAGAGGGTATCGACTCGCTGGCGGGCTACGCCGACATCTTCCACCGGAACCAACAGGCCAGCGGCGTCGTCCCGCAGATATCGGCCATCATGGGACCGTGTGCCGGCGGCGCGGTGTACTCGCCGGCTATCACGGACTTCGTCTACATGGTTGAGGAGACCAGCCACATGTTCATCACCGGGCCGGACGTCATCGAGACGGTCACCGGCGAGGAGGTCGGCTTCGACGAACTGGGCGGGGCGAACACCCACGCCACAGAATCCGGCGTCGCTCACTTCACCACCGCAGACGAGAAAGACGCGCTGGACGACATCCGCTACCTGCTCTCGTACCTCCCGCCGAACAACGTCGCCGACCCGCCCCGGGTGGAGCCCTGGGACGACCCCGAGCGCCGCGACGAGGGGCTCGTCGACACGGTGCCCGACGCCCCGCAGAAGCCGTACGACATGACCGAGGTTATCGGCAGCGTCCTCGACGAGGACTCGTTTTTCGAGGTGGCCGAAGGGTTCGCCCGCAACATCGTTACCGGCTTCGCGCGGCTGGACGGTCACTCGGTCGGCGTCGTCGGCAACCAACCCAGAGTCAACGCCGGCACGCTGGACATCGACGCCTCCCGCAAGGGCGCACGCTTCGTCCGCTTCTGTGACGCGTTCAACATCCCCATCGTCACCTTCGTCGACGTGCCCGGGTTCATGCCCGGCAAGGACCAGGAACGCAACGGCATCATCACGCACGGCGCGAAGCTGCTGTACGCCTACAGCGAGGCGACGGTGCCGCTGCTGACGGTCATCACGCGCAAGGCCTACGGCGGCGCCTACGACGTGATGGCCTCGAAACATATCGGCGCGGACGTCAACTACGCCTGGCCGATGGCCGAGATAGCGGTGATGGGGCCCCAGGGCGCGGTGAACGTCCTCTACAGCGACGAACTGGTCGAGGCCGAGGACGTCGAACAGCGTCGCCAGCAGCTCATCGACGAGTACCGCGACGCCTTCGCCAACCCCTACACCGCCGCCGAGCGCGGGTTCGTCGACGACGTGCTGGAGCCACAGGACACCCGTCCGCGGCTCATCTCGGACCTCGAGTTGCTGCGGGGTAAACGGAAAGACCAGCCCGACCGGAAACACGGCAACATCCCGCTGTAGCGGCGGCTCGTTCCCGCCGAGAACTGCCTTCGAGGGGCGTGGTTCCGCCTAGTTTTATGAGGTGAGTCTCGGTATGACCGAGTATGTTTGATAAGGTGCTCGTTGCCAACCGCGGTGAGATCGCGGTTCGCGTCATGCGCGCGTGCGACGAGTTGGGCATCGGGACAGTCGCGGTCTACTCTGAGGCGGACAAACACTCCGGTCACGTGCGGTACGCGGACGAGGCGTACAACGTCGGGCCGGCCCGAGCGGCCGACTCGTATCTCGACCAGGACGGGATAATCGCGACTGCCCAGCAGGCCGACGCCGACGCTATCCACCCCGGCTACGGCTTCCTCGCCGAGAACGCCGACTTCGCCCGCAAGGTCGAGGACGCCGACGGACTCACCTGGATCGGCCCCGCCGGCGACGCCATGGAGAAGCTGGGCGAGAAGACGAAAGCCCGCAACATCATGCAGGACGCCAACGTGCCCATCGTCCCCGGGACCACCGACCCGGTCGAGGAAGCCGAGGCCGTCGTCGAGTTCGGGGAGTCGAACGGGTTCCCCGTCGCCATCAAAGCCGAGGGCGGCGGCGGCGGCCGCGGGATGAAAATCGTCCACAGCCCGGAGGAGGCCGAGGAACAGCTGGAATCGGCCAAACGAGAGGGCGAGGCATACTTCTCGAACGACTCCGTCTATCTCGAACGCTATCTGGAGAACCCGCGCCACATCGAGGTCCAGATTATCGCGGACCACGACGGCAACGTCCGTCATCTGGGCGAGCGTGACTGCTCGCTGCAACGACGCCACCAGAAGGTCATCGAAGAGGGGCCGTCGGCGGCGCTGTCGGACGAACTCCGCGAGAAAATCGGCGAGGCCGCCCGTCGCGGGGTGCGAGCGGCCGACTACTACAACGCCGGCACCGTCGAGTTCCTCGTCGAGGAGGACCCCGAGCGCGGGCCCGACGAGGTGCTCGGGCCCGACGCGAACTTCTACTTCCTCGAAGTGAACACACGCATCCAGGTCGAGCACTGCGTCACCGAGCAGATCACGGGTATCGACATCGTCAAGTGGCAGATTCGGGTCGCACAGGACGAGAACCTCTCGTTCGAGCAAGACGACGTCGAAATCGAAGGCCACGCGATGGAGTTCCGTATCAACGCCGAGAACGCCGCGAAGGACTTCGCGCCGGCACAGAGTGGCGAACTGGACGTGTACGACCCGCCGGGCGGTCCCGGTGTCCGGATGGACGACGCGCTCCGACAGGGCGACGAGCTCGTCACCGACTACGACTCGATGATCGCGAAGCTCATCGTCTCCGGCAACGACCGGGACGAGGTCATCGCCCGCGGGAAGCGCGCGCTGGCCGAGTTCGAGGTCGAGGGGTTCCCGACGGTCATCCCGTTCCACCGGCTGATGCTCACCGACGAGCAGTTCGTCAACTCCACGCATACGACGAAATATCTGGACGAGACGCTGGAACAGGAGCGCATCGAGGCCGCACAGGAGAAGTGGGGCACGGAGACCGAACCCAGCGAGGAGGGCGAAGCTGAGGTCGTCGAGCGGGAGTTCACAGTCGAGGTAAACGGGAAGCGCTTCGACGTCGACCTCGAAGAGCACGGTGCCCCGCCCATCGATGTCGGTGACGTAGACACCAGCGGCGGGACCGGTCCGCAGCGACCCCAGGCCGGTGGTGGCGGGTCCGGCGGCGGCAGCGGCGGGGGTTCCAGCGCCGAGGGGCAGGAGGTCACCGCGGAGATGCAGGGCACTATCCTGGAGGTGACCGTCGACGAGGGCGACGAGATCGAGGCCGGCGACGTGCTGTGCGTGCTGGAGGCGATGAAGATGGAAAACGACATCGTCGCCGAGCGGGGCGGCGTGGTCAACGACGTCGCTATCGGTGAGGGCGACTCGGTCGACATGGGCGATCTGCTCTTTGTTATCGGGTCCGACTGAGGTTATTTCCAGTTTCGGCCGGAAACACTATACCTCGGTATATTCATGTAATATCATGCGTAAAAACCGTGTTAGCGCCGTTCTGGCGGTCGGGCTCGTGGTTTTGCTGTCCGGTTGTCTGGGCGCCTTGTTCGGTACTGGAGCGACCTTCGTGGCGAGTGAGGCCACGGTCGCCGACCACGAGTCGGCGGGCTTCGAGCAGAACAAGACCACGTGGATAAACGAGACGCGGACCTACGAAGCAGCCGGACAGGAACGAGAAGTGACGGTGTCGAGCATCGCCAACGTCTACTTCAACGAGAGCGTGTCCGACGGCACGCCCCGTGCCGCCTTCGCCGTCGTCAGCACCCCGACGGTCACCGTCGCGGGGGAGCCCCGGAACCCGGTCGGTGAGTGGAGCGACGAGAAGATAATCCGGCAGTTCAGCGGCGAACTGAACGAGTACGGTGAAATCGAGAACCTCACGGAGGCGGGCAGCGAGAACGAGACGATGCTCGGTACCGACACGCCGGTGACCCGGTTCAACGCCACTGTCGACGAGGGCGACAACGAGACGCGCCAGGTCGCCATCCGCGTCACGACGGTCGAACACGAGGGCGACTACGTGCTCGCGTTCGGTGTCTACGACAGTGAGGACGCGGCCAGCGCCGCGGCCGTCGGCGACCTGTTCACTCGCGTGGAACACTGACCGCAGCGAACCACGCGGCTCGACCGACACACGCGTTTTTCGGTATTTTCGCGGCCATCACGCCCGTTGGAATCCGGGTTAGATATGGTACGTAACAGGTCACAAACCCTATAATAAACGTCTCTCCTACTCCCCGCAATGAGACTCAGACGGGTCGGTGCCGTCGTCGCGGTCGGGGTGCTGTTGACGGTGGCCGGCTGTACGCAACTGCTGTTGGAAGAGGAGACCGCTTTCGTCGCGGCGGAAGCGAACGTCACGGACGCAGCGGAGGTCGGATTCACGCACAACACCAGCGAGTGGCAGAACGTCTCTCGGTCCGCCGAGGCCGCCGAGCAAGAGCGGGAGGTGACCGTCTCGAACTGGGAGACGGCCTACCTCAACCGGAGCGCCGACGGCACGCCCGGGGCGGCGTTCGTCGTCGTCAGTTCGCCGCAGGTCCGGCTGGCCGGTCAGGAGCTGAACCCGGTCGCCGACTGGTCACAGCGGGACCTCTTGACGGAGTTCTCGGACCAGTTCGACCAGTTCGGTAATCTGAGTAACGTCGAGGAACGGGAGACCCGGCAGATGACGATGGTCGGGAAAGAGGCCGACGTACGGGTCTTCAACGCGACCGTCCGAGACGATGGCGAGACCGACGACGTGGTGGTCAGCGTCGCGAAAGTCGAACACGAGGGCGACTACGTCGTCGCAATCGGCGTCCGGGGGCTGAACGGCGCCGAACTGGGGACGACCGACGGCACCACCGAGTCGCTCGTCCGACGGGTCGAACACTGACGGGCGCTTTTTTACGTTCCCGGGCGAACCGGGTCCTATGCACGAGACACGCGAGCGGGTGCTGGCTGCGATCGCCGACGGGCCTGTCTCCGGGCCCGACCTCGCCTCGGCTCTCGACGTCTCCCGGGCCGCCGTCTGGAAACACGTCGAAGCCCTCCGTGAGGCCGGGTTCACCATCGCGAGCGACGACGACGGGTACACGCTCTCCGGCGTTCCCGACTTCGGCGGCCCGGCGGTAGAGTACGGCCTCGACGCGCCCTTCGACGTCGAGTACCACGACGCGATTCCGAGCACCAACGCGCGGGCCCGTGACCTCGCGGGCGAGGGGACGACGGACGTGGTCGTCCTCGCCGACGAGCAGACGGGCGGGCGCGGACGGCTGGACCGCGAGTGGCACTCCCCCAGTGGCGGTATCTGGCTCTCGGTCCTGTTCCGGCCCGACGTGCCGATGGCTGGGACGCCGGTGTTCACGCTCGCGGCCGCCGTCGCTGCGACGCGGGCCGCCCGCGAGGCGGGCGTCGAGGCGGTCATCAAGTGGCCAAACGACGTGCTCGTCGAGGTCGACGGCGAGGAGCGAAAGCTCGTCGGCATCCTCACCGAGATGGAGGGCGAGGCCGACCGGGTGTCCTGGGTCGTCGTCGGTATCGGCGTCAACGCGAACGTCGACCCCGACGACATCCCGGCCGAAACGGCCCCGACCAGCCTGTCGGCGGTCCGCGGCGAACCGGTGGACCGTCGGCGGTTCACCCAGCGGCTCCTGGAGGCGTTCGACACCGTCGGGAGCGACCCCGACGCCGTTCTCGACTCGTGGCGCGACTACTCGACGACGCTCGGTCGGGCGGTCCGTATCGACACGTCCCAGGGGACGGTCACCGGTGAGGCCGTCGACATCGAGTATCCGGGGTCGCTCGTGGTCGACACCGGCGAGGAGCGCGTCACCGTCGCGGCCGGCGACTGCGACCACCTCCGGCCGCTATGACTCGACCGGTTCGACCTGCCGGTCCGGCTCGCTGACCGGGACGGTCACCACCGGTACCGGTGAGGCGCGGACGACGCGTTCGGCGACGCTCCCGAGCAACAGCCTGTCGATACCGCCGCGACCGTGGGTTCCCATGACGATGCTATCACAGCCCCGCTCTTCGGTGTACGCGACGATCTCCCTGCTGGGGTTGCCGTCCCTGACGGCGGTCTCGACGGACCTGTCGCCGACCATTTCCTCGAACTCCGCCACCGCCGCCTCCCCCTCCTCTTCGAGCAGTTCGGTGACACCCTCCCACGTCGTCTCGACCGGAAGCGTCGCGAAACTGCCCGTGTCGATGACGTAGAGCCCGTGGAGCTCCGCGTCGTGGACGCTTGCGAGGTCCAGCGCGTGGTCGACGACTGACTGCATGCTGGGCGAACCGTCTGTCGGCACCAGTATCCGGTCGTACATGCCGTACTGTTGGTGTGCCGACAGCTTAGTTTTTGGTATGCGGTACCACGCCACCCCGCGCGCCTATCCGGGCAGCACGACCCGCTCGACGTCGGCGGTTTCGGCCCGGCGAACGACGGCGCGGACGGGGTCGTGGACGCCACTGAGGTTGTCGGAGTCCCCGTCGAGGACGACCAGCTTTGCGGGGCGCCCGGGCTCGATGAGCCCGCAGTCGAGCCCGGCGATTTCGGCCCCGTTGACGGTCGCCATCCGCAACACCTCGGTAGCGGACCGGTCGTAGAGCTTCGACGTGAACTCCATCTCGCGGAACATCGACGGGCTGTTGAGAAAGACGTTGTCCGTTCCGAGTGCGACCGTGGTCCGCTCGTAGAGCGCGTCGACCGGCGGCCGGCCGACGCCGGTCACGAGGTTCGACCGCGGGCAGACGACCACGGGCATCCGGCTGTCGGCGACCCGTTCGAGATGTAAGGCCTCGGCGTGGACCATGTGGACCAGAAAGTCCGGGTCGAGGTCCAGCGCCGGATTGATGTCGGAGCTGTCGACCTCGCCGGCGTGGATGCCAAAGAGCTTGCCGGCCTGTCGGGTCGCCCGCCGCACGGCGCCGAACTCGGCGTCGTTGGCCCCGCTGGCCCCGAACCCGTCCGCGACTTCCATCGCCTCGACGGTCCCCCGGCCGAGGACGACACTCTCTAGGTCCGCCCCCGAAAGGGCCGCGCTGATAGCGTGGACGCCCTCGACGCCGCCCTCGCGGAACTCGACGAACGCCCCCGTGCCGGACTGTTCCATGTACGACAGCGACCGGGCCATCGCCGCGACCAACTCGTCCCGGTCGGCCTCCCGAAGCAGCCGGTGTTTCAGCCCGTCCGGCGGCGCGACCAGCGCTTCGAGCGAGAGCCCCTCACCGGCCTCCTTGGCGATGGAGTCGCCGAGGTGCGTGTGGGCGTTGACGAACGCCGGACAGACGATGGCGTCGCTGTCGACGCTCGCTTCCTCGACGGCGGTGATTTCGCCGTCCTCGACGACGACGCGGCCTTCGACCGGCTCGAACTCCCGGCCGCGGAGGACGGTTCCCTCGACGATCATACGCGAACGTCGGCACGTGGCTCAATTAAACTCATCGAGGGTCGCGTGGATACCGCGTCGCACGTCCCGGACGCGGGTGCCGTCGAGGTCCAGTCCGAGCTCGCGGATGGCCGCTTCGCCGACGCGCTCGCTGTCGGCCGCCGGCGCGTACACCCCGAGGCGCCACTGATCCCGCTGGGCGGCCCGGATGGCGTTTACCAGCGTCGACTGCTCGCCCAGTCGTCGCACCTCGCCGTTGACGAGGACGCGACTACTGGACTCGGTCATCGACGGGGCCGCGGGGACATCGAGGACGACCGCCTCGGGGACCACGTTGGCGGCGGCGGCTATCTCCCCTTCCATCTCGCGGATACCGTCGTGGTCGGCGTCGAGCAGCTCGTCGGGCACGGCCGTCCGCTCGGCCCACACCGCCCGCTTGAACAGGTCGCGCTCGCTCAGCCGACGGGCGTACTCGCTGGTGGCCTCGCTCGTGCGCAGGCCGACCAGCAGGTCGCAGTCGTCCCACCGGCGCAGTTCCTCGGCTGTCACGTCGGTCTCGCGGAGCAGCGTCTCGGTCCCGCGGCGAAGCATCGACTTGGCGATGCGGGCGACGTGGTGGGCGTAGACAGTTGGGTTCATCAGCGCCCGGGCGAGCAGGAGCGATTCGGCCGTCTGGACGTTCCCCTCGTCGAGGACGAGTTCGCCGTCGACAAACCGCAGCTCGCGGACGAGGCGCTCGTGGTCGATGGTCCCGTAGGGGACGCCGGTGTGGTGGGCGTCCCGGACGAGGTAGTCCATCCGGTCCACGTCGAGTTCACCGGAGACGAGCTGCCCGAGCTCTCCGTCTCCGCCCACCAGGCCGGCGACGTTCCCCGGGTCGAGGTCGTGGGCCGCGAGGACCTGCGCCACCTCGCCGCGGTCCAACAGCTCGGCCACGTCGTCGTGGTACTTCCCGGTCTTGCGGTGGATTATCTCCTCGACGTTGTGGCTGTACGGCGAGTGGCCCACGTCGTGTAGCAGGGCGGCGGCCCGCACCCGCTCGGCCTGCTGGCCCTCGATACCGAGATGGCCGAGCGCCCGGTCGGCCAGATAGTAGACCCCAAGCGAGTGCTCGAAGCGGGTGTGGTTGGCCGACGGGTAGACCATCGTCACCGTCCCGAGCTGCTTGACCCGACGCAGCCGCTGGACTGGTGGCGTCTCCAGCAGGTCGGCGGCGACGCCCTCGACCGCGATGTGGTCGTGGACGCTGTCCTTGATAGTCGTCATTACCCAGTCGTTCGCCGCCATCGGCCAAAACAGTACTGTCGGCCCGACCGTTACAGCCGCGCGACGGCCCCCAACAGGGCCAGCAGTTCGTCTTCCGTCGCGTTGCCTGCGCTGACGGCATCCATCGGGTCCCGCCCGTAGCCCTGTACCGTCTGGACGGCGCGCTCCGGCCCGTAGTCGCGGTTGTAGACGAGCCACGCCGCAAGCACCTGCCCGGTGCGGCCGATACCGGCCAGACAGTGGACGACGACGGGCTCTTCCGCGGCTCGGCTCTCGGCCAGAAACGGGAGTATTTCCTCTGTCAACAGCGGTTCGGGCACCAGCCGATGGTCGGGTACCGGCGCGTGGCGGACGCTCGACTCGCCGAAGGCGTCGGTGTAGCGGTCGAGCACGCCCCCGCACTCGTCGAGTTGACAGCCCGAGAGCAGACAGCAGACCCCTTCGATACCTTCGGTTCGCATGAACCGGACCCAGTCGTCGATAGCGGCGTCGCGGTCGGCGGCTGAATGCCACCCCGGCGTGCAGGCTCCGTAGACGAACGCCTCGTCCGGGGCGGCGGGCGCGAATCGGTGTGCGTTCACGGTGAGAGACCCCTTCACATGTACCCAGTTAGGCGACACTATTGAGTCTATCCGCGCAGTTCTCAGCAGTGATTCTCAGACGACTGATACGAAGCGGGTAGGCAGCGGGGGTCGTCACGTGAGTCAGTCGCCGACCCCGTTTGTTACTCGGTAATTACGTCGACAGGGCGCCTATCAGCCCGATACCGTTCGTGTCGGTTTCGTCAATCGGAACTTCGTGTGACCTACCCGTGCATCACAGGAGCTTCGCCTGGATGTACTGGTCGATTATCTCAGTTTCATAGTTATTGAGCCCTTTGAAAATAGTCTGTATAATTTCAGCGGCGGAAACGAGAGCTATGCTCTCGTAGAATCCGACTGTTAGTCGGGCAGATCAATATTTTTTGCTTCCATTGCTGCTCGCGCATCGGTGAGTCCTCGTGTTATGTTCTGGAACCAATCCGCTCGCTTCAAATCTGGATAGGACTCTATAGCGGTTTCGTGCCAACCACGAATCGTCTGATATATTTCTTGCACGAAAGCAGTCATCTCAATCCGATCTGGTTCATAGTCTCGTATGTCATCTGGGACACCATCAATTGTTTCGGCCACCTCAACAGTGGTTCCGGAGTCCATAGGTGTCAATGTGATATCTCCAGTATCGAGTTCGGTGTGTACACTCTCACCATCTAATAACGCCGGAATCCCTATGAGAAGGTCTACCATCATCTCATCAAGCAAACTGACTTCTCGGTACGGTTGCTCCGAGTAGTCGTCTTCATCGCCGACCAGAATTCGGATATCGCCTGCAGGCGGAGTTCCATCTTCGAGCCAGCCCGCAGCATCCGCTGGACTAGTGACATCTAGCGTCCACTCGTTTGCATTTTCCGTTCCCATAGGTGACTATTTTATCCAGCCAACGTCGTTTTCGGAGACGTATTTCCAGACGGATGGCCCTCGTTTCGGGTACGCTGTTCGAACTCGCCCGTTACGAATAACGACTCGGATTGATTCCACACCAGTCTGTTCGACAAACTCAGAACTAAACCCATCGTAATTGAACGCGTCTTGCTCAGTAGTCTTTGTATCCTTAACAGCTTGATAAACACTCTCTCGGATATCACGGCGTGACATTGTGTTTGGCAGAGTTTCATCTCCGACTGATTGGCCGACTGGCCAAAAATCAGTCGCCTCTTTATCGTTTAGCTGCCGTCCCTCGATATGCCGCCCCTCGAGATAGGACCAACCAGTATCTTTCTGGGCCCCGTCGGGGTCGTATCTCCCCTGTTCGAGCCATCGAGTATTACCATTACCATCTTTAGCGACTAACTGGGTCGAGCTCAGGTCGCCTCGGTCACCAATCCCGGTGAGATCTGCTGCAACGATATTGTCATCGAAGAGTTCACTCCTGTCTCTGGATTCGATAATCTCCGTGAGACGCCTGACGTCGGCTTGGTCCATCTCACCACTCTCGAGGAGTTCGCGCATCCGCCGGACATCAGCTGTTTCAAGATCACCGTCGTCAAGTTTGCTCCAGTCGAGATCGATCAAGGATTCTCTTAGATCATCTTCGAGATCGTCAGGAAGGTCGGGACAGCTCCCACCGCTCTGGGCAAGACTTGACGGCTGCGCTTCAACCGAGTAGTACCGGTCGGTCCCGAGCGCAACTGCACCGTTGAGCGATGGCGCACCACGAGTCCCACAGGGCGAGACAACGGCATCGAACGTGTCCGAGTCCGACCGAGCGGCGAATTCGACCGTGTCGTCACCGTTGCGTTCCAGCAGGTCGTCGAACTCATGCTTGCCGTCTGCATCCAGCTCGTCGTACCGGTGCTGAACCGTCTCGAGTTCGCTACTGTCGATATCGCCCTCCTCGTACGCTCTCTGGAAGCGCCACTGGGTCGTGCCGATTTCCTCGGGGACGACTACCCGGCTCGTGCCGTCGTTGCCCTTGATGACGAAGTTTGAGTTGCCGTCCCGGTGACGGGCCAGCGATTCGCCCAGTTCGCGCTTTTCGCCATCTGAGAGCCCTTCGATGGCGTCACGGTCGACGTCGCTGCGGTGGAGGCGCTTGGCGACGCGAATCTGCTGGCCGACGGAGTCGACACCTCCGACGATGCGCCGGCCCCCGTCGCCGCTGAACCCCAGCCCGGCTTTGATTCCGCGTGAGAGGTGATACCGCGAGATTCGGACGGGGGCTTTCCCTTTGTCCGCCGCTCGCTGGGCGAACCGAGCCGCTTGGCCGATACGGGTCTTGCTGAGACTGCTGGCCAGGTCCTGGAACTTGTCCGTGCTCTTGATAGCGCGGCTGATCTGGCCGCCCGGCTGTATCATCTCGACGACGAACCAGAACGTGTAGCCGGCGTACCAGCCGTCTCGATAGTTCTCGTAGCCTTCGTCTCCGGGGTCGTGTATGTTGTTCTGCTTCTGTTTCGTCTGAATCGTTCCGGGATACGCCGCGATAAGCTCCGGGAGGTTCTCGATCTGGTTGACGACCGCGAGCGTATCCTCGATATACGCCTCGGGGTCAGTTATCATGTACCGAATCGCTTCGAGCGACTCGCCGGCGCCCGTCGTCATCCCCGACATGACCGCGAGGCGGAACTCGACTTCCGCGGTGGTCAGATTCTTCTCGCTGAGGCGCTCCGTGAGAATACCGAAGATGTCTTTCTGCTGTCGGGCGAACTTCGTCGAATTGGCGCCGTTCTCGTTCTCGGCTTCGACGAGTAGCGTCGCCCCGGTGAACAGGTCGAGTATCGTTTCGACCTCCCCGGTATCGATGTACATCTCGCCGGAGAAGTGTTCCCCCGAGACGTCGACCCGTTTTTCGACGTTCCCGTCTTTCACCAATCGCACTTCGCGGAGTCCCCGCGGATCCTGGACGTCGAGGGTTACCGTGTAGTTGCCGTCCCAGCTACCGGACGGCTTGTTGAAATCCGTACCGTAAATGTCGATTTTGGGCGGGCTTTTCTCGAATATCGTCGGGTCGTACCCGGCCAGACCGGCGTCGACATCTTTCGCCTCATCACCGGTCGTATCCACCTTTCGCGGGTGGGTGCCGAGTTTTCGTTCTTCGATGTCAGCGAGGTCGCCGTCGGTGTCGTTGCGGAGCGGGTCCGTCGTGACCCACTCGGTGGTCATGTAGGTCTCCCGTGCCCTGACGATCGCTCCGAGGGCGGAGTCCTCGCCGTCGTCAGCCTTCCCGATGGCTTTGAACAACCGTCTGGATGCCTCTTCAGACTCCGTATAGGCAATCTCCCAGCCGCGGAGCTGTTCGCGGTCGGTCAGCCCGTCACCGGTGGAGTCGACGCGGCTCGGGTTCGCGATTGCATCGGTCACCTCGGCCTCGACGACCGGGTCCGCACCGCCGTCGACTACCTCCCACTCCACGTCGATGAGCCGGTGGTCGTGGATGCCGTTCCCGCTCGTGTCACGCTCGGTGGGGTCGAGGTTTATCGGGTCCCCCGCCGCGTCCGAGCCGTCATCGGGCATCTGGAGGTCGGCTTCGGCCACGGCGTCAGGGATGCAGTCGTCGTCGCTGTCCTCGAGTCGGAGCTCCGGACACGGGTGGGTGTGGCCGAGTGTCCCCTGCTGGACGCGCGAGCCCTCGCTGGTCGCCGACCCCGCCGTGTCGAACGCGTACAGCGCGCCGTCGTTCGCACCGACGTACAGCGTCCCGTCGACAACGACAGGGGAGGACCGAACCGAACCGGTCGGCGTGTCGAACGTCGCTGTCTCTCTGCCAGTCTCCGCATCGATTCCGTAGACGGCGGAGTCCTCGCTGCCTACGTAGACAGTCCCGCCAGCGACTGTGGGCGAGGAGAAGACGTCCTCCGGCCCTTCGGACGGGAGCTCGCTGAAGGCCCACTCGAACGTTCCGTTGGCTGCCCCGACGGCGTAGAGCGTCTCGTCCTCGCTACCGACGTAGACGGTGTCGTCGTGGACCGTCGGCGAGGAAGCGACGGGACCGTCGGGCTCGTTGAACGACCAGTCGCGCTCGCCCGTGGTCGCGTCGACGGCGTAGAGCGTCTCGTCGTCGCTTCCCACGTAGACCGTGTCTTCGTGCACCGTCGGCGAGGAAAACAGCGGGCCCTCGGGGTCGTCGAACTGCCAGCGCTGTCGGCCGGTCCAAGCGTCGAGGGCGTGGAGCGTGCCCTCGGTCGTTCCGACGTACACCGTGTTGTCGACGACAGTGACCGACGAGGCGACAGGCCCAAACGACCCATCTGAAGCGACAGAGGGGCCGCTCACAGAGTCACCCAGTGGCTGTCCGACGGAGTCGTCGACGCCGTCGAAGCGCCATTCGAGCGCCCCGCTCCCGGTGTCGACCGAGTAGACGGTCGCGTCAAGTCCGGCGACGTAGACGCTCCCGCCCTTGACCGTCGGCGAGCCGTATATCCAGCTCGACGGCTGCTCGAACCGCCACTTCTCCTCGCCGGTGTCGGCGTCGATTGCGTAGAGCGTCCCATCGTGGGACCCGGCGTAGACGACGCCGTTGTCGACGGCGGGCGACCCGGTGACAGCGCCAGCGGATGCGTCGAAGGCCCACTCCCGCTCACCGGTGTCGGCGTCGACGGCATAGACCGTGCCGCTGTTCGTGCCCACGTATGCGGTGCCGTCGATGACGGTGGGAGAGGATTCGATCGGACCGCGCGACTCGTCGAAGCGCCAATCGAGCGTCGAATCGTTGGCCGGGTCGACGGGCGTCTGCTTGGTCTGTCCCGGCAGCCGCTGGGTTATGGCGGCGTTCAGTGCGTCCGTTTCCGTGTCTGTCAGGCTGTCAGCCTCCAGCGACGGACTCCGGACCGGCGTCTGTTCGCCGAAGCCGCCTGCGGACACAGGGTGGGCGACGAACGATGTCACCAGCAGAAGAGCGAGACAGACCGCAGACAGGCGATAGCGGGAACCATTCATGACAGCTAACTGCTACGGTAGGGTATTAATCAGTTCCGATTGAGTAAAATTAAATCTAGAAAAATATAAATTAGATGCAATTTGACTGGTACTATGGGTTTCCAGGACTGGAAATGGATCGGCGAGACGGAGTACTTTCAGCAGAGCGAAGAGAAGGCCTATCAGGGCGATCTGTCGCTACGTATCGATCGGCAACGAGATTACCGTACCGAAAACATGGCTGTTCTCAAACAGTCGATAGACGACGAACCGAGCGAAGCGCGGCTGGAAACACATTTCTATTCGGACGGAGGAGTCAACTCGTTTGGGATGGTTTTCAGGTGGCAAAATGAGGATAATTTCTACGCGGTTGACGGTCGTACATTAACATCCGGTGGACGAACCCAGAACATCGGATTATATAAAAAGATCAACGGGCAGGACAACAATATAACCCGGATTGGTGGCCAGAACACCCACCCGGACGACGATACGTGGACACAGTTCCGCTGCACGGCGTTCATCACAGAGGGTGACCTCCACGTGCGACCGGAGTTCCGTAGCCCGTCAGGTGAATGGGCACGGTACAACGACGACAAAGATCTGATAGACCCCGACCCAGAACTGGAGGACGGCGGTGGTGTGGGGATGGTATTCTACAACCCCTCAAGCGCTGCTAGGGGGACAGACAGTTTCTATCTCGATCAGACCCGCATCTACTACGATCAATGACGATCGGTCCGTTGCTCCGGCGCCGGGAAGTCCTGGCCAGTGCAGTCGGCGTCGGTCTGGGCGGTGGAGCAGCTGCACGAGGGGTATCCCAGAGTGACGGATCACAGAGTGGGCAAAACCAGCTGAGCGTCTCGATTCGCACGGACGAGCCCTCGGTCGGAACAGTCGTGCAGATAGATGTCTCGGCGGCGGACGAATACACCGAGGCGGTCGAGACGTGGTCGATAGTCTTCGGCGATGGCGAGGCCGAGCAAAGCGAGACGCTGGAGCGGCTCGGAACGAGCAGCGAAGACGGCGTCCCCGGAACGACGACGGTCACGCTCTCCCACGTTTACAACGCCGCGTCCGAGTACATCATCCGTGTCGTCGCCGAGGAAGCCGATGGCTCACGGACCGAGGCGACGGATTCCTTCGATGTCGTTCGAAGGGGGAATCTGGTTTTCACCGAGCTGTGGACGCCCGACATCATGAACTCCTTTTCGGACATGGAGCGCGTACACGGTGACAACTGGGCGCCCGATATCATGGACTCGTTCCCGGGTGGGACACTCGTCACAGAGGAATACTGGACGAAAGACATCGGAGAGAATCAGAAGTACGAGTTGATCCATCAGGAGGGCTGGGAGTCCGACGTTCAGGGGAACTTCGACAACGCCGTACTCGTCCACGAGGACAGCTGGGAGTCGGACCCGGAAACCGTACTGGAGATTGCCGCGCTCGATGCCCCTGAACAGGTCACCTCGGACGGCACCGCGACGATCGAGGTGACGGTCCAGAACTTGGACGACGAGAGCAACGGGGCCGAACTGGTCATCGAGGGCGACGGGCAGTCGCTCCTCTCGGAAGATATCGAGTTGGGCATGGGTGAAACGGTGACCCGGACAGTCACCTGGGAGCTGGGCGGTGACCACATCGGTACTGTTCCGGTGGAGGCCACGTTCGGCTCGGACTCGGCTACCGCGGATATCGAAATCGGAGACCAGTCGACGCTCCGTATCGAGGACCCCGACGGCGGGAACGACGGCATCGACCGGGACTACGAGTTCGGCGTCACCGGGAGCCTCGAACAGACCGACAGCGTCAACGACGGCGATTCCGTCGATGGGACCAGCGCCACCGGCACGGTCAACGGAAACACCGACGAGTACGTCTACACTGGTAACCTGGCGTACTTCGGCAGCAAAGGAGCGACCCTCTTCATCGACGGGGAGGAAGTCGACCCCGGGACGGTCGCAGAGAAACACACCATCATCATCGACGAGACGGCGGAGAAGAAGGCGAGTTACGAGTTCGAGGTCGGCGGGAACGCCGAGTTGGGCGCCTACGCCGGCGGGTTCTCCGACTCCGTCGACGGGACCACCGTCTCAGGCGCGGCCGATGGCTACCACGACAGCTATCGATACACCGGAGAGGTAAGCGGCTGGACGACCAGCGGCGACGGCGAGTTGACCGTCTACGTCGACGGCTCGGAGGTCGATACCTCGACGCTCACCGGGTAGGGGCCGTACAACGGCCAACGTTCGATTCCCGGATGTGATCGGACGGCGTATCTGAGTGAGCGTCGGCCAGAAAATCCGCTTGCCATACTCGGTGCCCACTGCTCGGGCGCCTTTCCGACTCTCTACGGGCTTTTCTGCCGACCTGAGCACGACTGGGGTCACAGGGCCACGTTTATACCGGCCGTCTCCCCTACGTCGGCGTATGGTGACTTTCCTCGCCGGCGGGACCGGCACGCCGAAGCTGCTGGCCGGCGCGGACGACGTGTTCGCGCCGGAGCGAACGACGGTTATCGCGAACACCGGCGACGACGTGGAGCTCGGCGGCCACCTCGTCTGTCCCGACCTCGACACCGTCCTGTTTCTGGACGGCGGAGTGCTCGACCGAGAGACGTGGTGGGGTATCGCCGACGACACCGCGGCGACTCACGACGAGCTCCACCGGCTGGCGGACGCGGCCGACCTGCCGACCGGGCCGCAGTATCTCCCGGCCGACGCCCAGACTGCCGGGCGCGATATCGCCCGCCATCGCCGCTTCTCCGGCGTCGCCGAGTTCATGCACATCGGGGACCGGGACCGCGGGGTCCACGTCACGCGGACCTCGTTGCTTGACGCGGGCCACTCGCTGACCGAGGTGACCCGGCGGCTGGCCGACGCCTTCGGCCTCGACCGAGAACTGCTGCCGATGAGCGACGACCCCGTGGCGACGATGATACACACGCCACAGGGACCGATGCACTTTCAGGAGTGGTGGGTCGGCCGGGACGGTGAGCTGGCCGTCGATGACGTCCAGTTCCGGGGCGGCGACCGAGCAAAGGCGACGGACGCTGTCCTGAACGCCCTCGACGACCCCGTCGTCGTGGGCCCCTCGAACCCCGTCACGTCGCTGGGCCCCATGCTGGCCGTCGACGGCATCCGCGAGGCGCTGAGCGAGACTCCCGTCGTCGCCGTCTCACCGTTCGTCGAAGACGAGGTGTTCTCCGGTCCGGCCGCCGACCTCATGGACGGCGTCGGCCGCGAGCCGAGCACGGCCGGCGTCGCGGCCGCGTATCCGTTCGCCGACGCGTTCGTCCTCGATAGCGCGGACGGAACCGCGCTGGAACGGCCCGTCGTCCGGACGGACACGTCGCTCGACGACGAATCGGACTCCGAGCGCGTGGCTCGCGCCGTGGCCGACGCGCTCGCGGAGGTGGCCTGATGTTCCGGCCGCGGGTGGCGCTGGCGAGTCTCAGCGGCGAGGCCGACGCCGCGTGGGCCGAGGCGATGGCGTCCCACGTCGGCTGTGCCTTTCTGGGCGGTATCGCGCTCGATGGCTCGACACGGGACGCCGCCCAAGCGATGACCGACCGCGACCGCTCGGAGTTCCTGCCCGCGGACCCGGTCGGGTTCGTCGACGCCCAGCTCGGGGCGTTGGCCGACGCGCCGCTCAGGCCGGGGTACAACGTCCGCAGCGCCACGCTCGGCCCGCTCCGCGACGCGGCCGAGGTCTGTCGGGCTCACGACGCCATCCTCGAACTCAACGCTCACTGCCGACAGGACGAGATGTGTGCCGCCGGCGCCGGTGAGAGCCTGCTCCGTGAGCCCGACCGACTCGCCCGGCAGGTCCGGACGGCAGCCGAGACGGACGCTGCCGTCTCGGTGAAGGTCAGGGCGGAAGTCGACGGCGTCGCCCTCCTCGAACTGGCTCGTCGCCTCGAAGCCGCCGGCGCGGACGCGGTCCACGTCGACGCGATGGACTCGGAGTCGGTGGTCGCCGCACTCGCTGACGCGACTGACCTGTTCGTCATCGCGAACAACGGTGTCCGCGGGCCGGCAACGGCACGAGAGTACTTCGAGTACGGCGCCGACGCTGTCAGCGTCGGCCGCGCGAGCGACGACCCGGAGATACTGAGAGCGGTCCGGGAGACGGCCAACGAGTGGGTCGCCCGGGGGGCCGGCAGATGAGCGACCGGACGCCCGTTCAGAACGCCGAACTGGCGCTGTTGCTGGAGGTCACCGGCACGCCAAAACCCGGCAACGTCGACCGGGACCGGGAGTTCTCGGACCTGCGGTTCGAGCATTTCATGGCCGGCGCGGTGGGCGCACGGCCCGGACTGGAACGCGCTGGCGCCGGTGACCGCCTGGGCCGCGCGTTCGAGCGGGCGGTCGCCGGGATGGCCGACCAGTCGGCCGGGAACACGCAGTTCGGCGCGCTGCTGGTGCTCGCGCCGCTGGTCGCCGCCGCGAGCGACGGGGAGCTGACCCCCGATTTCGTCGATAGCGTGGTGCGTGGGACCACTGTCGACGATGCGGCCGATTTCTATCGGGCCTTCGAGCACGTCGACGTGGCCGTCGACGACCCGCCCGACGGGCTGGAGCCTCTGGACGTTCGCCGCGGGAGCGACGCGGTTCCGGTTCTGGAAGCGCGCGGGCTGACGCTGTTCGACGTCATGGAACAGAGCGCCGACGTGGACGGGGTCGCGGCCGAGTGGGCCGGGCAGTTCGAGCGCGTCTTCGCGGCCGCCGAGCGGATACTGGCCGACGACGGGCCGGTCTCCGAGCGCGCTTCACGGGCGTTCGTCGAACTGCTGGCCGAGGAACGGGACACCTTCGTCGTCACGCGCAACGGTCCCGAGGCCGCCGAAGAGGTACAGCGACGGGCCAAGGCAGTCCTCGACGGCGACGAAGACGCGGCGGAGTTGGCTGATGACCTGGTCGAACGGGATATCAACCCCGGGACGACGGCCGACCTCGTGGCCGGCGCGCTGTTCGTCGCCCTCGAACGGGGGCTGGTCGTCTGATGGGCGACGAGAAACCGGAGTGGCCGGCCGACCTGACCGGTGTCACCGAGTCCGTCGTCACGACGCTCGGCCCGAACGAGCTGTGGAACGTGGCTGCGCTGGGACTGCACGGGCCCGAAGCTGACGGGCCGGTGACGGCGACGACGTGGGGTCGGACGCGGACGTGGCGGAACTTCCGCGAGCGCGGCGAAGCGTACGTGCAGTTCACGCGTGACCCCGTGGACTTCGCCGAGGCGGCGCTGTCGGTGCGTGAGGAGACCGAGCCGGTCCTGCCGAGCGCCGATGCGTGGGTCCGGGTCAGTGTGGAGCGACTGGCCGACGGCGAGGAGGGTGACACCCAGTGGGTCGAGTGGGCGCTCGTCCCCGAGGAAGCCACTGTCGAGCGTCGCGTGGTCCCGACGACGAACCGCGGCCACGCCGCCGTCGTCGAGGCGACCGTCGCGGCCTCACGGCTCGACGTGTCGGCCTACGACCGCGAAGCGTTGCTGGAGCGGCTCGCGTACTTCGAGTCGGTCGTCGAGACGGCCGGTAGCAAACGGGAACGGGCCGCCTTCGAGCGGGTCAGGGAACTCGTCGACGCGGAGTGGGAGAGCAGGCGACACCGATGACTGAGCCGGCCCGAGGCCGGCGGGCGGTGACGTGCTGTGTCGCACAACCGCTTGACACGCCACCCGTGGCGTCAGGTCACGAGCACTCTGGTCCCCTTCCGGGTGATAAACGTTCGCGTCCGGTCCGGAAGTCGAACCCTTTTTGAACACCAGCTAGCAACATTGGCGCATGGCAATCAAGCCCGCCTACGTCAAGAAGACAGGGAGACTCATCATGGAGAAATACCCCGACGCCTTCGGCGCCGACTTCGAGCACAACAAGGAGGTCGTCACCGAGGTCACGAACATCGAGTCCAAGGGCGTGCGCAACCGCATCGCCGGATACGTCACGCGCAAGTACAACCGCCCGGTCGAAGCGTAATCCCGTCTTCTCTCTGTCTCACGTCGTCGCGTAGCGGCCGCGCTACTGGTCGGGCTGGGCCTGTGCCGTCGTGCTGTCGGACTGGCGCTTGCGGTGGATGATACCCTGCATGTTGGCGACCTGAGCGGCGATTTCGCGGAACGCCTCGCCGGTCTCGTTGTCCTCGTCGAGGACGAGCGGCTCGCCGCTGTCGCCGCCCTCGCGGACACCGGGGTCCAGTGGCACTTCGCCGAGGAACGGCATGTCCGTCTCCTCGGCGAACTCGCGGCCGCCGCCGCTGCCGAAGATATCGTGACTGCCGCCACAGTCCGGGCAGGCGAACGTCGACATGTTCTCGACGATACCCAGAACGGGCGTCTCGTGTCGCCCGAACATCCGCAGCCCCTTCCGGGCGTCGTCGAGGGCGACCTCCTGTGGCGTGGTGACGATGACGGCCCCGGAGACGGGCACGCGCTGGAGCATCGTCAGCTGCGTGTCACCGGTGCCCGGCGGCAGGTCGACGATCATGTAGTCGAGTCCGCCCCAGAGCACGTCGTTCCAGAGCTGCGTGAGGACGTTGTCGACCATCGGGCCCCGGAAGATGACGGGGTCGTCCTTACCGACGAGGAAGTCCATGCTCATCAGCTTCATCCCGTACTTCTCGACCGGGATTATCTCCTCGTCCTCGGTCGCCTGCGGCGACTCGTCGGCGTCGAGCATCCGGGGGACGTTCGGGCCGTACACGTCGGCGTCGAACAGGCCCACGCGAGCGCCCAGACGGGAGAGCCCTGCCGCGAGGTTGACCGCGATGGTCGATTTGCCGACGCCGCCCTTGCCGGAAGCGACGGCGATGACGTTCTTGACGTTCGGCAGTGGGTCTTCCGCTTCGCTGACGCCGCGGTCGACGCTGGCCGAGAGGTCGATCTCCCTGTCGAGGTCGGAGAGGGCCTCCCGGACCTCGTTTGCCATGCCCGTCTCGGTCGGCGAGTAGGGCGCGCCGAGCGCGAGGTCGACGCGTATCTCGTCGTCGGTCACCTCGATGCTGTTTACGAGTCCGAGCGTGACGATGTCGTCGCCCAAGTCCGGGTCCTCGACGGCCCGAAGCCGTTCGCGAACGTCGTCTTCGTTCATACGTCGGGTAGGCCGTGGAGGTGCGATAAGGATTGTGACACGGCTACCTGTCCTCGCGCCCGTCGCCGGCCAGATGTTCCGAACCGTCGGACGGACCGCGAGTTAGCGGTGGATTTGGAACAATTTTGGGACGGAACCACCGTTTTATGTTACTGCACCGTGAACCCTCAGCTGTGTTAGAGGATGGACACGGCCGCGAGGTCTCGCAGGTGCGCGTCTCCCTGACCGACCGGTGTAACTTCGACTGTGTCTACTGTCACAACGAGGGGCTGGGGGACACGCGCGGCCCGATGGATGCCCAGGACCACGAGATGGAGGCCGACGACGTGGTTCGGTTTCTGGAGGTCGCCCGGGAGTTCGACGTCGAGGCCGTCAAGTTCACCGGCGGCGAGCCGATGCTCCGGGGCGACCTGGCGGAGATAATCCGCCGGACGCCCGACGCCATGGAGGTGTCGATGACGACCAACGGTACGTTCCTCCCCGGGCGAGCGCCCGACCTCGTCGACGCGGGGCTCGACCGGGTGAACGTCTCACAGGACGCCATCGACCAGGAGGCCTTCGCCGAGATAACCAAGAGCGGGGCCTACGAGCAGGTCATCGAGGGCGTCGAGGCCGCACTCGACGCCGGGCTGGACCCGGTCAAACTGAACATGGTCGTCTTCGAGCCGACGGCGGGGTACGTCCCGGAGATGGTCGACCACGTCGCGGAAAACGACGGCCTCCGCCTGCAGCTCATCGAGTACATGCCCGAACTCGTCGGGCGGCCCGAGTGGGCCATCGACATCGGGCGGGTCCACGACTGGCTGGCCGAGCAGGCCGACCGCGTCGAGACCCGCGAGATGCACGACCGCAAGCGCTACTGGGTGAGCGCCGACGAGGGCGACGGCGAGGGGATGGTCGAAATCGTCGACCCCGTCGAGAACACTGACTTCTGTGACAACTGCCATCGCGTGCGCGTGACCCACGACGGGAAGCTGAAGGGGTGCCTGAATCGGACGGACGACCTCCGGTCGATGGGCGAGATGACCCGCGCCGAGATCCGCGAGACGTTCCGCGAGACGGTCGAAAACCGGGTCCCCTACTACGGCGAGTACATGGTCCAGACCGACGACGGCGAGTGGGTCGTCAACGAGGAGTACATCGATAGCGGCCCGGTCGCGGAGCCGATGGCCGCCGACGACGACTGAGCCCGACACCGGCCGGCGGCGGACTACCGGGACGGCCGGCGGAAGGTGTACGAGGCGGCCTCGTCGTCGGTCGAGACGTATATCTCGCCGCTGTCGTGGTCGAATTCGATCGTCTCGGCCGGGCCCTCGAACAGGTGTAGCGGCATCCCGCCTTCTACGTGACCCTCGGGGTCGACCGAGACGTAGGTCGACTGGCTGAACTCGGTGACGAGTGTCCCGTCGGGCGACTCGGTTACCCTGTCCTCGCCGGCGAACTGTTCGAGGTGGCGCCGCAGCGCCTCTCGGTCGGTCGGGTCCACGGTCGTCCCGCCGTCGGTGATACCTCCGGGAACCATACCCGGCTGTTGGGCCCCCGCCCACTACACCGTTGTGCCAGGGCGAGACACGGGCACGAGTCACGCGGTCGCGGCCCTTCGTTGCGTTTAAATACAACCCCGGAATACGTTCTGACAGACTCGTGTAGGGGGACCGGCTCCCGAGTCCGCGTGCCGCGGGCGCGAGTATCAGACAGCGTGTGTCGTGGTAGCCAAGCCTGGCCCAAGGCGCAGGGTTGCTAACTCTGTGGCGTACAGCCTCCTGGGTTCGAATCCCAGCCACGACGCTCACCCAACCGATTACCCATATATGAGTGCAGAAGACCCCAACGCTGGCGAAGACGCGGATGAGGAGGAGGACATCCGCTACTTCGTCCGCATCGGACAGACAGACCTCGACGGCACGAAGTCCGTCGAGCGAGCACTGACAGAACTGAACGGCATCGGCCACCGCGCCGCCCGCATCATCGCCGAGCAGGCAGATGTGGACCGCCGCGCGGTCTTTGGCAAGCTCGACGACGACGTCATCGACAACGTCGTCGAGCACGTCGAGAGCTTCGCCGACGAGGTCCCCGAGTGGATGACCAACCACCAGAAGGACTACTTCACCGGTGACACCACCCACGAGACCGGGAACGACCTCCAGCTCACCCGACGGCAGGACATCAACCGCATGAAGATGATCGACTCCTACCGCGGTGTCCGCCACAAACGCGGCCAGAAGGTCCGCGGCCAGCGCACGAAGTCCACCGGTCGTACCGAGGGGACCATCGGCGTCAACGTCGAGGCCATCAAGGAAGAACAGGCAGAGGAAGCCGCCGCGGAGGATGACGAATAATGGCGCTCGGAAGCAACACGAAGTTCTACGAGACGCCGAATCATCCGTACCAGGGCGAGCGAATCGCCGACGAGAGCAACCTCAAGGGCCGCTACGGCCTGAAGAACAAAGAGGAGCTCTGGCGCGCACAGTCCGAGCTGCGTGGCTACCGCCGCGAGGCCCGGAAGCTGCTGGGCAGCTCCGTCGGGAGCGAGTTCGAGGCCGACGAGTTCCTCGCCCGCCTCAAGCGCTACGGCATCCTCAACGAGCAGGACTCGCTTGACGACGTCCTGTCGCTGGACGTCACCGACGTGCTGGAGCGCCGACTCCAGACGGTCGTCTACCGAAAGGGCTACGCGAACACGCCCGAGCAGGCGCGACAGTTCATCGTCCACGGCCACATCGACCTCGACGAGGCGCGCGTCACGCGCCCGTCGATGAAAGTCGAGGTGTCCGTCGAGGACTCGGTCGGCTTCGACGAGAACAGCTCGCTGTCGGACGAACTGCATCCCGAGCGCGCGGAGGCCCAAGAATGAGCGAGGAAACCGAAGACATCTGGGGCATCGCCCACGTCCACGCATCGTTCAACAACACCATCATCACCATCACCGACCAGACCGGCGCGGAGACGCTCGCAAAGAGCTCCGGCGGGACGGTCGTCAAGCAGAACCGCGACGAGGCGTCGCCCTACGCTGCGATGCAGATGGCCGAGGTCGTCGCCGAGAAGGCGCTCGACCGCGGCGTCGAGGGTGTGGACGTCCGCGTCCGCGGCCCCGGTGGGAACCAGCAGACCTCCCCCGGGCCGGGCGCACAGGCCACCATCCGAGCGCTGGCACGTGCCGGCCTCGAGATCGGCCGCATCGAGGACGTCACGCCGACGCCCCACGACGGTACACGCGCGCCGAAGAACTCCGGATTCTAATCCATGACACAGGACTACGAGGTTGAGTTCGTCGAACGCGGCGAGCGGGAGTCGCTCGTGCTCGTTCGTGGCATCACGCCGGCCTTCGCCAACGGCATCCGCCGGGCGATGGTCGCCGACGTGCCCACGTTCAGCATGGACACCGTGCGCGTCATCGAGAACACCAGCGTGATGTTCAACGAGCAGATCGGTCTCCGACTGGGACTGGTCCCGCTTTCGACCGACCTCGACGACTTCGAGGTCGGTGACGAGGTGACGCTCTCGCTGTCGGTCGACGGACCGTCCACGGCCTACTCCAGTGACCTCGTCTCCGCGGACTCGCTCGTGGAGCCGGCCGACGACAACATCCCCATCATCGACCTGAAGGACGGCCAGCGCCTCGAAGTCGAGGCCGATGCCGTCCTGGACACGGGGAAGGCCCACGCCAAACACCAGGGCGGCGTGGCCGTCGGCTACCGACACCTCCAGCGCGTGGAGGTCGTCGGCGACAGGGGCGAGTTCGAGAACGAGGAACCGCAGATTCTGCGCGGCGTCATCGAGGAGGGCGCGGCCGACGTGGCCGCCGACCCGGACGCCGCGGACGGAGACCTCGTGCCGACCGACACGTTCGGCAACGACCTCAGCCAGCGGTATCCGGGCAAGGAGGTCGAGGTCACCGACGTGGAGAACGCGTTCGTGTTCCACGTCGAGACCGACGGCTCGTTCACCACCGACGAACTGTTCCTGCGCGCGGTCGAGACGCTGCGTGACCGTGCGACGGAGCTGAAAGACGCAGTCCAACTGTAACGCCAATGCCCCGAACCACCCATTCGACACCGATGACCGCCCGCTCCCCGAGCGCGAGGACCGAAAGGGGTTTTACGGGGCATCAAGAACCCACTAATGCGAGCAGGGATAGCCAAGTTTGGCCAACGGCGCAGCGTTCAGGGCGCTGTCCCGTAGGGGTCCGCAGGTTCAAATCCTGCTCCCTGCACTTTTCCTACAAAGGAGGAACCCTATGAGCAAGACGAATCCGAGACTCAGTAGTCTCATCGCCGACCTGAAGTCGGCCGCCCGCAACTCGGGCGGCGCAGTCTGGGGCGACGTCGCCGACCGGCTGCAGAAGCCACGGCGTACGCACGCGGAAGTCAACCTGGGCCGCATCGAGCGGTACGCACAGGAAGACGAGACCGTGGTCGTGCCCGGCAAAGTACTCGGCTCCGGTGTCCTGCAGAAGGACGTCACCGTCGCCGCCGTCGACTTCTCCGGAACCGCCGAGACGAAGATCGACCAGGTTGGAGAGGCTGTATCACTCGAACAGGCAATCGAAAACAACCCCGAAGGCTCACACGTGCGGGTGATCCGATGAGCCTCGCAGAGTTCGACGCCGACGTGGTCGTCGACGCCCGTGACTGTATCATGGGCCGGGTCGCCTCGCAGGTGGCCGAGAAAGCGCTCGACGGGCAGACCGTCGCTGTCGTGAACGCGGAACGCGCGGTCATCACCGGCCGCGAAGACCAGATCACCGAGAAGTACGAGAAGCGCGTCGACATCGGTGACGACAACAAGTACTTCTACCCGAAGCGACCGGACGGCATCCTCAAACGCGCCATCCGTGGGATGGTGCCCCACAAGAAGACGCGGGGCCGCGAAGCGTTCGAGAACGTCCGCGTCTACGTGGGCAATCCGTTTGACGAGGAGACCGCGGGCGCCAGCCCGCGTAGCGACGACAGCGAAGCCGTCGAAGCGGAAGTGCTCGACGGCACGTCGCTCGACCGACTGTCGAACATCAAATTCGTCTCGCTGGGCGACGTCAGCGAGCAACTCGGAGCGAACAAGACATGGTAACGAACACGTCTGGCAAAAAGAAGACCGCCGTCGCTCGCGCGACTATCAGCGAGGGCGAGGGCCGCGTTCGTATCGATTCCCAGCCGGTCGAACTGGTCGACCCGGAGCTGGCCCAGCTGAAGATGCTGGAGCCGTTCCGCATCGCGGAGGACGAGCTCCGCGACGACGTGGACGTCGACGTCTCCGTGGAGGGTGGCGGCGTGATGGGGCAGGCTGACGCCGCCCGAACCGCCATCGCTCGCGGTCTCGTCGACTTCACCAACGACGCCGAACTCCGCGACGCGTTCATGGAGTTCGACCGCTCGCTGCTGGTCAACGACGTTCGCCAGTCCGAACCCAAGAAGTGGGGCGGCCCAGGCGCTCGGGCCCGCTACCAGAAATCGTACCGCTAAGGTGATTCAGGTATGATGGTACCGGTCCGGTGTTTCACGTGCGGTAACGTCGTCGGCGAGCACTGGGAAGAGTTCAAGGCCCGCACCCGCGAAGCCGAGGAGCCCGAGAACCCGGAGAAGGTTCTCGACGAGCTCGGCGTCGAGCGGCACTGCTGTCGCCGGATGCTCGTCTCGCATAAGGACCTCGTCGACATCGTCGCTCCCTACCAATGAACGCACAGGAAAGCCGATACGAAAAGGCCCGAAAACTGGGCGCACGGGCGCTCCAGCTGGCTCACGGCGCTCCCGTGCTCATCGAGACGGAACACACCCAGCCCATCCTCATCGCGGCCGAGGAGTACGACGCCGGGGTGCTTCCGTTCACCGTCAAGCGAGGTGACCACAAATGACGCTAATCACTGACATCCGACTCCGCCGCGTGCTCGACTCGCGTGGCAACGCAACTGTCGAAGCCGACGTCCTCACCGAGAGTGGGGGCTTCGGTCGCGGCAAGGCACCGAGCGGCGCAAGCACCGGCGAATACGAGGCGATAGAACTGCCGGCTCAGGAAGCCATCGCGAACGCTCGCGAAGACGCGCTCCCACGCCTCATCGGCGAAGTGCACGCCGGCAACCAGCGCGACGTCGACAACGCGCTCCGGGCCGCGGACGGCTCGGACGACTTCTCCGGTATCGGCGCCAACTCCGCCGTCGCCATCTCGATGGCGGCCGCAGCGGCCGGCGCCGACGTGCTGGGCGCGCCACTCTATCAGCACCTCGGTGGCACCTTCCGTGGCAACGAGTACCCGACGCCGCTCGGTAACATCATCGGCGGCGGCGAACACGCCGCGGACGCCACCAACATCCAGGAGTTCCTCGCGGCCCCTATCGGCGCGCCGAGCGTCGAAGAGGCCGTCTTCGCCAACGCCGCGGTCCACGGCGAAGTCCACGACATCCTCGCCGACCGCGGCATCCCCGCGGGCAAGGGCGACGAGGGCGCCTGGGCGCCGTCGGTCTCGGACGACGAGGCCTTCGAGATCATGGCTGAAGCCGTCGAGACCGTCGCTGACGACTTCGGGTTCGCCATCCAGTTCGGGCTGGACGTCGCCGGCGCCGAGCTGTACGACGAAGACGAGGACGGCTACGTCTACGACGACGGCGTCAAGTCGACCGAAGAGCAGATAGCGTACATCGCACAGAAGGTAGAGGAGTACGACCTCGTCTACGTCGAGGACCCCCTCGACGAGAACGACTACGAGGCCTTTGCCGACCTCACGGAGCAGGTCGGCGACCAGACGCTCGTCTGCGGTGACGACCTCTTCGTGACGAACGTCGAGCGCCTGCAGACGGGTATCCAGCAGGACGCTGGCAACTCCATCCTCATCAAGCCAAACCAGATCGGGACGCTCACGGACGCCGTGGACGCCATCGAACTGGCCACCGAGAACGGCTACGAGTCCGTCGTCTCCCACCGGAGCGGCGAGACCGAGGACACCACTATCGCACACCTCGCCGTGGCGACCGGCGCACCGTTCATCAAGACGGGCGCGGTCGGCGGCGAGCGCACAGCCAAGCTGAACGAACTGATTCGCATCGAGGACAACGCAGTATGAGCGGCAACGAAAAAGAAGGTCTCGACGCCGAGGAGTCCGAGTTCGACCCGTCCGAAGCGGACGAAGAGCTCGACGACGCCGACGCGGAGACCGAGACGGACGCCGAACAGCCCGCCGACGCCGACGAGGCCGAGGCCGAACCAGCGGACGCCGACGAGGCCGAGGAAGCGGAAGCCCCACAGCTCGACGAGGACGTCATGCCCGACGAGCAGAGCGAGGCCGACCTCCTCATCCCAGTCGAGGACTATCTCGGCGCCGGTGTCCACATCGGGACCCAGCAGAAGACCCAGGACATGGAGCGGTTCATCCACCGCGTCCGGACCGACGGGCTCTACGTGCTGGACGTCTCGATGACGGACACGCGCATCCGCACCGCCGCGGACTTCCTGGCCAACTACGAGCCCGAGCAGATTCTCGTGGCGTCTTCGCGCCAGTACGGCCGGTTCCCGGCCGAGAAGTTCGCAGACGCCGTCGGTGCCCGTGCCCGCACGGGCCGCTTCATCCCCGGGACGCTGACGAACCCGGACTACGACGGCTACATCGAGCCCGACGTCGTGGTCGTCACCGACCCCATCGGTGACGCCCAGGCCGTCAAGGAGGCCATCACGGTCGGCATCCCGGTCATCGCGATGTGTGACTCCAACAACACCACGTCCAACGTGGACCTGGTCGTCCCGACCAACAACAAGGGGCGAAAGGCGCTGTCGGTCGTCTACTGGCTGCTGGCCAACGAGACGCTCGACCGCCGCGGCGCCGAGCCCGCCTACGGGCTCGACGACTTCGAGTCCGAAATCTGACGACGACGATTTTCGCCTTTCGACAGCCGTCACCAGTGCCGACAGAACCAAACCATAGATACTGGCCCCGTGTACCCCGTGGCGATGGGAGAACACGACACCCTGCTAAACGCGGTAATCGGCGTCGTCGCAAGTGTGGTTCTGGGTTTCGTCCCCTTCTCGACAGTTCTGGGCGGGGCGGTCGCGGGCTACCTCGAAGGCGGGACGACGACGGCGTGAAGGTCGGCGCCATCTCGGGCGTTATCAGCCTGCTCATCGGGGGAGCCCTGTTTCTCGTCTTCGTCGTATTCCTGGGCGTGTTCGCCGTCGGTGCGGGCGCGCCGCCGAGCGTGAGCGGGCTCGGCATCGTCGCTTTGCTCGTTCTGGGCGTCATCAGTGCGCTCTACACCGTGGGTCTGAGCGCCCTCGGTGGGTTGATCGGCAACTTCGCGAAGAACGAACTCGACCTCTGAGCCCACATTATATATCCACCCCTGCCGACACCGACAGACAGGATGCGCGAGACCTTCGTCGACGCTGGATGGGGTGCGCTAGTGACGCTCGCGCTGTCGATACTCCCGTTCTCGTCGGTCGTGGGCGGCGCGGTCGCGGCCAACCGCCACGGCGGGGGGTACGCCAGCGGGCTCTGGCTCGGGACCTTGGCCGGCGTCGCCGCGATGGTCCCGCTGCTCGCGCTGTTTATTCCGTCGCTGTTCGTCGCCGGGCTGCTCGGCTTCGGTATCCCGCCGTCCTCGCCGGGGTACGGCCTCTTTCTCGCGCTCGTCTTCGCGTTCTTCCTGGGCTACACCGTCGGTCTGAGCGCGCTCGGCGGGCTGGGCGGAGCGTGGGCGCGGACCCACACTGAGTGGAATCTGGACCCCGTCCGGTGGCTGTGAGACGAGCCAGCGGGTCGGAGTTGGCATGCAATTCAAACGTGTCCGGTCCTAACCCGCGCCAATGGCAGAAACGCCACCCGGACCGAAGGGCGAACCGCTGTTCGGGAGCAGTCGAACCTACGCCTCGGACCCGTTCCGGTTCATCTCGGCGCTCGAAGACGCCTACGGCGACGTGGCCTACTTCGATATGGGGCCGATGGAGACGGTGATGCTCTGTGACCCGGCCGCGATAGAGCGAGTGCTGGTCTCCGAGGCCGACCGCTTTCGCAAACCCGACTTCCAGGGGGACGCTCTGGGGGACCTGCTCGGTGACGGCCTGTTGCTCTCCGAGGGCGACACCTGGGAGCAACAGCGACAGCTCGCCAACCCGGCGTTCTCGATGCGTCGGCTGTCGGGCATGGCCGGCCGCATCACCGACCACACGGAAGACCGGCTCGCGGGCTGGGACGACGGCGACGTGGTCAACGCCGAGCGGGTGATGACACGCACCACGCTCGACGTCATTCTCGACTTGATGATGGGCGTCGAGCTCGGCGAGGAGCGCGTCGCGGAGATAGAGCAACAGCTGTTGCCCCTCGGCCAGCGGTTCGAGCCGGACCCGCTGCGATTCGCCGCGCCGGAGTGGATGCCGATGCCCGACGACGCCGAGTTCGAGGCCGCGGTGGCGTCGCTCGACGCGATACTCGACGACATCATCTCGGTCCGCGAGCGGACCGCCGGGAGCGGCGACGACGGGCCGATGGACTTCCTGTCGGTGCTCATCCGGGCCCGCGACGACGGCGTCGAGTCCCCGGAGCAACTCCGCGACGAGATGATGACGATGCTGCTTGCGGGCCACGACACGACCGCGCTGACACTGACCTACACGTGGTTCCTCCTCTCGGAACACCCCGAAATCGAACGGCGGGTCCACGAGGAACTGGACGAGGTGGTCGGCGACGAGCGCCCGGGGATGGCCCACGTCCGGGAGCTCGACTATCTGGAGTGGGTCATTCAGGAGGCCATGCGGCTCTACCCGCCCGTGTACACGATGTTCCGCGAGCCGATCGAGGCCGTCGAGCTGTCGGGGTACCCCGTCGAGAGTGGGATGACGCTGATGCTCCCCCAGTGGGGCGTCCACCGCTCGGAGCGGTTCTACGAGGACCCCGACACCTTCGACCCCGAACGCTGGAAGCCCGACCGGGCCAACGACCGGCCACGATTCGCGTACTTCCCCTTCGGCGGCGGCCCGCGCCACTGTATCGGCAAGCATCTGGCGATGCTGGAAGCACAGCTCATCGTCGCGACCACGGCCCAGCAGTATCGGCTGGAGTTCCTCGGCGAGACGCCACTGGAGCTCATGCCGTCGCTGACCGCCCACCCGCGACAGGAGATGTCGATGCGGGTCGTCGAGCGGAACTGAAACCGACGGTCAGGGGGACGACGCGTTCTGGAGTGTTACCTCGCGACTCGCGCAGACGTGGCCCCGGACCGACAGTGTGACCGGCCCGTCCTCGGAGGCGGTGTAGCTGGTGTCGATGTCGAGCGACGCCGTCGTCGTCTCGCCGGCCGCGACGTCCCGCTCGACGAGACGGGACTCGTCGTCGTCCTGAATTTCCCGTGTCGGCCAGTAGAGCGCCGCGAGGAACCGGCCCTCGGTGTCGGCGACGTTCGTCACCGTCAGGGAGACAGAAAGCGGCCGGCCCTCCGAGACGCTGTCGGGCACTGTCAGTTCGTCGAGCTCGAATCGCGGGGCGGGCGCGGCCAGCGTCGCCGCGGCGTCGTCGGGCAGTGACCACGTCTCGTCCTCGTCATCGGCCCGCCGAATCCGCGGGTTCGACGCCGACAGGGGCGACGGGATATCGAAGGCGACGTACGGCCGGTGACGGCCCGCGACGGACGCGTTTCTGGCGCCCACGGTGTCGTCGAGCCCGGAATCGTACGTTTCGCTGTCGGTCTCGAAGACGAACTCCGGACGCTCGTACGTCTCGGTCCCGGTGACCGAGGCGACGACGTACTGGCGGTCCGCGGCCGCGAGGACACCGCCGGACCCCATCATCGAACTGTAGCTGACGGCTTTCTGTGCGGCGATGTCTTCGACGGCGACGCTCGATGCGGACTCCGTCGGTGTCGCGGTGGACCGTTCCGTCGGTCTCTCGGTTCCGGGCGCAGACTCCTCGGTCGAATCGGACGGCGATGCGGAGAGGCAGCCGGCCAGCGCGGCGAGGCTCCCGCCACAACACGCGAGCAGTTTTCGGCGGTTCACATCCCACGGTTCCGGCTCACCCGTAAGTGTTTTCAGGTGACTACCGCCGGCTCGAACCCCCGCGGTGTCGTCGGTACCCCGACCCGTCTCCAAAAACACCTAAACCCCCTCCGGTCACACGAGCGGGTATGGTCACGTCGAGCGCTCCCGGCAAGGTGTATCTGTTCGGGGAGCACGCAGTCGTCTACGGCGAGCCGGCGGTCCCGTGCGCTATCGAGCGCCGGGCCCGCGTCACGGCCGAGGAGATAGATGAGGGGCTGGTCGTCCACGCCGAGGACCTCAAGCTCGACGGCTTCACCGTCGAGTACACGGGGGACAGCACGGACCTGCCCGACGTCGACGCGGCGAAACCGCTGCTGGAGGCGTCGATGGGGTACATCAACGAGGCGGTCACGCAGGTCCGTGACGCCGCTGGCGCCCCCGACGCCGGCTTCGAGATATGGATCGAGAGCGACATCCCGCTGGGGGCCGGGCTGGGTTCGTCGGCGGCCGTCGCGGTCGCGGCCATCGACGCCGGCTGTCGGGAACTCGGCGTCGAACTCGACCCCGAGGACATCGCCGACAGGGCCTATCAGGTCGAGGCGGCCGTTCAGGACGGCGAGGCCTCCCGGGCCGACACGTTCTGCTCGGCGATGGGCGGAGCGGTCCGCGTCGAGGGCGACGACTGCCGTCGCGTCGGCGGTGTCGAGCACCTCCCCTTCGTCATCGGCTACGACGGCGGCGCGGGCGACACCGGCGCGCTGGTCGCGGGCGTGCGGGCGCTGCGCGGGGAGTACGACTTCGCGGCCGACACCGTCGGCGCCATCGGCGACATCGTCAGGGAGGGCGAGTCGGTGCTCGGCACCGGCGACACGGAGACGCTCGGTGAGCTGATGAACTTCAACCACGGGCTGTTGGCGGCGCTGGGCGTCTCCTCGCGCTCGCTCGATACGATGGTGTGGGCGGCAAGAGACGCGGGCGCAGTCGGGGCGAAGCTCACGGGCGCCGGCGGCGGGGGCTGTATCGTCGCGCTGGACGAGACGGACGCCGCGCTGACGGCGCTGCGGTACACGCCCGGCTGTGACGAAGCGTTCCGGGCGGCGCTCGACACCGAGGGGGTCCGGGCGGAGTGACCGTCGTCCTGAAACTCGGCGGGAGCGTCATCACCGAGAAAGGCGAGCCCGAGACCGTCGACGACGACGCGCTGGCAGCGGCCGCCGACGCCGTTGCGGCGAGCGACGACGACCTCGTGGTCGTCCACGGCGGCGGGAGCTTCGGCCACCACCACGCCGCCCAGTTCGGCGTCAGTACGACCGACGGGACCCACGACGTCGCGGGCGTCCGGGCTATTCACGGCGCGATGAAGCGGCTGAACGGGGCCGTCGTCGCGGCGCTGACCGACCGGGGCGTCCCGGCCGTTCCGGTCCACCCGCTCTCGGCGGCCAGCCGCGACGCCGACGGTAGCCTCGACTTACCCACCGACCAGGTCAGGACACTGCTCGCGGAGGAGTTCGTACCCGTGTTACACGGCGACCTCGTGGCCCACCGCGGGGAGGGCGCCAGCGTCCTCAGCGGCGACGAACTCGTGGTCGCACTCGCTCCCGCCGTCGACGCCGACCGCGTCGGCGTCTGTTCGACCGTCCCCGGCGTGCTCGACGACGACGGCGCGGTCGTCGACCGAATCGACTCCTTCGGGGAGGTGGCGTCGGTGCTCGGTGGCAGCGACGCGACCGACGTCTCGGGCGGGATGGCCGGGAAGATCCGGGCGCTGCTGGCGCTGGACTCGCCGGCGAGCGTCTTCGGTCCCGACGCGCTCGACGGGTTTCTGGCCGGGGCGACACCGGGTACGACCGTCGTCGGCGAGGGACACGAGTAGCGTCGCCACTGAGAATCAGTGCAAACCCGACCGCTCGACAGTGGTGCAGTCGGTGTGAAACCGGTCCGGTCGGGACTATACTCCCGGCGTAACCTATTTCACCGGCGTTGTCGTCAGTAATACTATGTCTACTGCTGGGTTATCGGATGCCTACCGATACGGTGTGAGCTTCGTTGGCTACCTGCTGGCAGTGAGTCTCGTCGGCGGCGCCTTCATCGCCGGCGGCGCCGTCGTCGGCGGTCAGGTCCTCGTCGACGCGTTCGGCGCCGGCGGTGCCGCGGCCGCGACGAGCGGCGGTGCGGTGGCGGCTATCGCCCTCGTCGCCATCGGCGTCCTGCTACTGCTCTCGGGCCTGTTCGGGCTCCTGTACAAGCTCATCGTCGACGCCACGATGACCGGAGTCAGGCGAGGGCGGGTCGTCTCGGCGAGCGCCGCCGAACCGGCAGGCGAAGGGAGTCCCGACGAGCCCGAGACGGACGACGAGGCCCCGGCGGCCCCGAGCGACGACGGCTCGTCGCCGGCCGAGGACGGATCGGAGTCGGGCGACGCCGTCGAGCGGGACACCGCTCCGCAGGAGCCGACCGACGAACCGGAGCCGACACCGGCCGAGGCCGCCGACTCAGACAGCGCGCCCTCGGACCCGGACACCGAAGCCCCGACGGAACGGACGCTGGTCGAAGCGCCGGACGAGACGGCCGACGAGCCCACCGCCGACCCCTCCGACCAGACAGCCGACGCACCCACCGCCGACCCTTCCGACCAGACAGCCGACGCACCCACCGCCGACCCCTCCGACCAGACGGCCGACCCCTCCGACCAGACGGCCGACGAGCAGCCGACCGCATGGGAGGCTCCCGAGGGGTCGATGGCCGGGTCCGACGTGGCGGACGACGCCGACGTGGCGTCGGTCGCGGACGCGAGCCCACCGGCCGACGAACAGGCCGAGCAGACACCGACGGAAAGCGGGACCGAAGCGGCCTCGACGACAGAGACACAGACCGAACCGGAGACGGAGTCGGTGGACACCCAGCCTGAGGAGTGGTCGCCGCCGGACCCCTCGGAGTTCGAGACCGCAGTCCCGTCCGAAGAGCCCGCCTCCGAGGAGACGACGGAGGCGTCGGGCTGGGAGACGGTCGAAGACGGGAACGACGAATCGGCCGACAGCCCCCGGACGGCCGACGACCTCTTCGGTGAGTCAGCGGACGACGAGTCAGCGTCCTTCGACGGCAGTGACGAGAGTTCGGACGACGTGACGGACCTGTTCGGGGAGGAGCTGGACGACGAGACGGGGTCCGAGGAGCCGGACGAGGGGACGACGGCCTTCGAGACGAAGTCCGATGGCGACCCGCTCTCGGACGCGCTGGACGATTCGTAGTCGCTACCGGGCAGCTTCGACCGCTCCCGATTCGTGGTTCTCACACCGCGTGACGCGTGTCCTCGTGGCCCCGATTTTGCTTTCACAGAGCGCGGGACCGCACGCGAACCCACATCGTTTTATGAACTCGCGTTGTAGTTGCCGGTAACCGAGCGCACGGCCGCCCGTGGACGCGAATCGGCGGCCGGCAGACGACGGGAACAGTCGTCGGGACACGAGTCCCTTCCACTACGGACACCGAGGCTACGGGCGTACCCGGCTGGCCTCGCCGTCCACAGGAACCGAGACGCCGTTTCAGCCGTTACCGTCGTCGCCACCCCGACCGCGTGCTCGCGGACGGCTCCTACTCGGAGCTACAACCATGGAAGTCGAAATCGCAACAATTGGCGGATACGAGGCTGTGGGCCGACAGATGACGGCCGTCCGAGCGGGCGACGACGTCGTCATCTTCGACATGGGCCTGAACCTCTCGAAGGTACTGATTCACGACAACGTCGAGACGGAGCGGATGCACTCGCTCGACCTCATCGACATGGGCGCGATTCCTGACGACCGCGTCATGTCCGAACTCGAGGGCGACGTGAAGGCCATCGTGCCGACACACGGCCACCTCGACCACATCGGCGCCATCTCGAAGCTCGCCCACCGCTACGACGCACCCATCGTCGCGACGCCCTTTACCATCGAGCTGGTCAAACAGCAGATAAAGGGCGAGGAGAAGTTCGGGGTCCAGAACGACCTCGTCAAGATGGAGGCCGGCGAGACGATGCAGATCGGCGAGCGAAACGAACTGGAGTTTGTCAACGTCACCCACTCCATCATCGACGCCATCAACCCGGTGCTGCACACCCCCGAAGGCGCCGTTGTCTACGGGCTGGACAAGCGCATGGACCACACGCCGGTCATCGGCGACCCCATCGACATGAAGCGGTTCCGGGAGATCGGCCGCGAGGGCGAGGGCGTCCTCTGTTACATCGAGGACTGTACGAACGCCGGCCGGAAGGGCCGCACGCCCTCCGAGTCGGTCGCCCGTCGCCACCTCAAGGACGTCATGACGAGCATCGAGGACTACGACGGCGGTATCGTCGCCACTACGTTCTCCTCACACATCGCTCGGGTCAAGAGCCTCGTCGAGTTCGCCGAGGACATGGGCCGCCAGCCGGTCCTGCTCGGCCGCTCGATGGAGAAGTACTCCGGGACGGCAGAGCGACTGGACTTCGTCGACTTCCCGGACGACCTCGGGATGTACGGTCACCGAAAGTCCGTCGACCGGACGTTCAAGCGGATCATGAACGAGGGCAAGGAGAACTTCCTGCCCATCGTCACCGGCCATCAGGGCGAGCCCCGCGCGATGCTCACCCGTATGGGACGGGGCGAGACGCCCTACGAACTGTCCGACGGCGACAAGGTGCTGTTCTCGGCCCGGGTCATCCCGGAGCCGACGAACGAGGGCCAGCGCTACCAGTCCGAGAAGCTGCTGGGCATGCAGGGCGCCCGCATCTACGACGACATCCACGTCTCGGGCCACCTCCGCGAGGAGGGTCACTACCAGATGCTCGAAGCGCTGCAGCCACAGAACGTCATCCCGGCTCACCAGAGCCTGAAAGGTTTCGCCCCCTACGTGGACCTCGCGGAGAACTTCGGGTTCAAAGTCGGGCGCGACCTGCATATCACCCGTAACGGCAACATGATCCAGCTCACGGAATAGTCACATGTCCGAACGCCATCAGCAGGTCGAACGAGCCATCCACGCCCGTCGTGAGCTGGTCAACGAGGCGCTTCCCGAGGAGCTGCCGGTCTCGCGACCGGAGCACCTCTACGAGGCGGCTCGGTACCTGCTCGACGCCGGCGGCAAGCGACTCCGGCCGACCGTCCTCTTGTTGGTCGGGGAGTCGCTGCTGGACGTCGAACCGCTGGGGGCCGATTACCGCACGTTCCCCACGCTCGACGGCGGAGAGGCCGACCTGCTGTCAGCCGCTATCGCCATCGAAGTCATCCAGACGTTCACCCTCATCCACGACGACATCATGGACGACGACGACCTCCGTCGCGGGGTCCCGGCCGTCCACAAGGAGTACGACCTCTCGACGGCGATTCTGGCCGGCGATACGCTCTACTCGAAAGCGTTCGAGTATCTGCTTGGCACCGGTGCGGCCGACGACCGCACCATCGCCGCGAACAAGCGGCTGTCCGAGACCTGTACCCGTATCTGTGAGGGCCAGTCGCTGGACATCGAGTTCGAGCAGCGCGACGCCGTCACGCCCGAGGAGTATCTGGAGATGGTCGAACTCAAGACCGCGGTGCTGTACGGCGCGACCGCGTCGATTCCGGCCACGCTGCTCGGGGCCGACGCGGACACCGTCGACGCGCTGTACAATCACGGTCTCGACGTTGGCCGGGCGTTCCAGATTCAGGACGACCTGCTGGACCTGACGACGCCGTCCGAGAAACTGGGCAAACAACGCGGCTCCGACCTCGTCGAGAACAAGCAGACGCTGGTCACGCTGCACGCCCGCCAACAGGGCGTCGACGTGGCGAACCTGGTCGACACCGACTCCGTCGAAGCCGTCTCGGAGGCCGAAATCGACACGGCCGTCGAGCGGCTCCGGGAGGTCGGCTCGATCGAGTACGCCAGCGAACGGGCGCAGGAACTGGTCACGAGCGGGAAGGAGAACCTCGAAGTCCTGCCGGACAACGAGGCGCGTGGCCTGCTGTCCGGTATCGCGGATTACCTGGTCGAACGCGAATACTGACCGTCCGCTCTTTTTCGGTCCCAGTTGCAGGTAGCCCCGGCGCTGTCAGTTGACAGTGATGTTCGTCGCCTGCATCGCCACGTCGGCACCGCCCATGTTGCTCGTATCGACCGTGCGCCCCTCGACGGTCACGCAGTCGCCCTCCGAGACGTCCCCGGGTCGCTGGATGAACGCCGTGGCAGTGCCGTCGTCGACGACGAACGACACCTGTCCGGTCTCGGTGACTTCGCCGGTCACGGAGACCGAACCGTCCGCGTCGGCGGCGTCGGTGATCTCGGTTTCGCCGGGGCCACAACCCCCACCGCCGAGCATACCGCAACCGGCCAAACCGACAAGTAGTGCGACTGTGACGACGAGTCCGTACCTCCGAGTGGCAGCGTTCTGTGCCATAATTCCGGTATATATGTCCTGATATAAAAAGGTGTATCTATACCTGGAGCAGCCGCGTCACCGGACCGACCGGTTCGCTACCCACGGGGGCGGTGTTTAGTTTAGCAGCGAGTGGTTCCGAGAGCCAGAAAACCCCCGCGTTCAGTCCCCCCCTGCCGGCTGACCAACCGGCTACGGGCGGGACTGAAAGGGGCGGCTGGCTGTTTTAGGTCTGAATCTCTTAACTAAACACTATCACCCGCGGGCCACCGGAGAGTTATGGCGGTCTGACACCTACCGGCAGCCGTGACCCAGTTCGTACTCTACGGCGGGAAAGGCGGGGTCGGGAAGACGACCCTCGCCGCGGCGACCGGCCACAGATTGGCCGGCGAGGGAGCGGAGACGCTGGTGGTCTCGACGGACCCGGCCCACTCGCTGGGCGACGCGGTCGAACAGCAGGTCGGCGCGGACCCGGTCGAGATACGCGACGGGTTCTGGGGCGTCGAGGTGGACCCGCAGGCGGGTATCGACCGGTATGAGGCGCTGTTCGAGGCGCTCGCCGACGAGTTCGATGACGCGGGCATCCACCTCGACGAGGGGGCCATCGCCGACCTGTTCACGACCGGCGTGATGCCGGGCAGCGACGAGCTGGCCGCCGTCGAGGGGTTGGCGACCTACGTCGACAGCGACCGCTGGGACCGGGTGGTGTTCGACACCGCGCCGACGGGCCACACCCTCAGACTCCTGGACCTGCCGGCAGTGATGGACAAGGGGTTGGCGACGGCCCTCGACCTGCGCGACCAGGTCCGCCGGAAGGTCAACACCGCCCGGACGATGATGTTCGGGCCGATGGGTCGCCGTCGCGACGACGGCCCGGACGACTTCACGGCGATGCGCGAGCGGATGGCACGGGTCGGCGAGGTGCTTCGGGACCCGGAGCGCACCGAGTTCCGCGTCGTGACCATCCCCGAGACGATGGCCGTCCGGGAGAGCGAGCGGCTGGTCGACCAGTTACGCGAGTTCGAGGTGCCGGTGACGACGCTCGTGGTGAACAAGGTCATCGAGAACCCCGGCGACTGCGAGCGCTGTCGGGGGAAACAGGCCGTTCAGGAGGAGTCGCTCGCGGCGCTGCGGGAGTCGCTGCCGGAACTGGAGGTGTGGACGATACCGGACGAGTCCGGCGAGGTGACTGGACTGGACGCCTTGGCGCGCATCGGTGAGCACGTCGGGGGCTGACCTCAGGTTCCGACACCCGACGGGAGGACGTCCAGTTGGCCGAGGATGGACATGTAGTCGGGGTAGAGCCACGCCTCGACGATTTTCCCGTCCTCGTACCGGTCGATGGCGGTGCCGGTCCAGGAGAGCCGTCTGCCGGTGGGTTCGATACCCAGTATCTCTCCCCGGTGGACGGCGGAGATGGTGAAGTGGACCACGAGCAGGTCCGCCTCGGCGACGAGGTCCTCGATGACGAACTCTTGGTCGCCGAAGGCAGCCCCGAACCCCTCGAAGAACGACCTGTACCCAGCTCTGTCCGTGGCGTCCATGCCGAAGAAGCCGTGCGTGACGATATCCTCGGCGACCAGCTCGTCGACGACATCCATGTTGCCCTCGTGGGTCTCTCTCATCAGCCGCCGGAAGTTCTCCTTGTGTCGGTGTTCCGTCGCCGCCATCTCACATCTCCTCCGTGTCCTCGCCGTCGCCACCGACAGCGACGACGGTCGTCCCGAACGGCTGGAGCGGCCGCTCGAACGTAGCGGTCATCTCGCTACTCGGGAAGTAACCGATGACGCGCGCGGGCTCGTCGCCGACGTTTCGGACGCTGTGTGGCGCCATCTCGGGAACGACGGTGCAGGAGCCGGTCGGCAGACGGACCGATTCCTCGCCGACGCTGGCCTCGACCGTGCCAGCGGTGACCAGTAGCAGTTCCTCGGCACTGTCCCGGTGGGTGGGGAGGTACTCGCCGGGCTGTATCTCCAGACAGACGATGGCACAGTCCGTCGCCCCGGCGTCGGTGCCGTTCGGTGCCCCCGGCGAGAGCGGGAAGTACCCCTTCAGCCGGGCGTGTTCGTCGTCGTCCATCCACACCTCGGTGCCCTCGAACTGGTACAGTTCGACCGCTGGAGGTGACTGTTCCGGTGTGTTCGTGCGTGGTGTCATCGAAGAACTATCGGAGATACTACATCATAACCGATGCGACCGCCTGACACTCCTGTTCTGCCCACTCGCTGGCATTTGCGCGCCGAGTGAGCCGTAGTTACCACGGTCATCGCCCGAGCGTGAACCCGACGCCGTTTTGAGCGGGGCGGTTCGACTGTCCGGCATGGACGACGCGCTACGCCAGCGTATCGAGGAGGCCGCGGAGACGAACGCCCTCCTCAACGCGGTCAAACACGACAGCGAGGCACAGGTCGGCGCCATCATGGGACCGCTCATGGGCGACCATCCAGAGTTCCGCGAGCACGGGGACGAGATTCCGGGCGTCATCGCGCCGGTCGTAGAGCGAGTCAACGGGATGAGTAGTACCGAACGACGCGAGCGTATCGCGGAGCTCGCCCCCGAGAAACTCGACGAGATAGAGAGCGAAGACGAAGGCCCGGACCACCCGCTCCCGGACCTGCCCGACGCCGAGGAGGGCGAGGTGCGGATGCGCGTCGCCCCCAACCCCAACGGGCCGTGGCACGTCGGTCACGCGCGGATGGCCGCGGTCATCGGGACCTACAAGGACCGGTACGACGGCGAGTTCGTCTGCCGGTTCGACGACACCGACCCCGAGACGAAACGCCCGGACCTCGACGCCTACGAGCAAATCCTCGGCGCCATCGAGTATCTCGGCTTCGAGCCCGACGACGTGGTCAAGGCCAGCGACCGCGTCGACGTCTACTACGACCACGCCCGCGAACTCATCGAACTGGGCGGTGCCTACACCTGCTCCTGTCCGCAGGGGGAGTTCTCGGAGCTGAAAAACAGCGGCGAGGCGTGTCCACACCGCGAGAAAGACAGAGACACCGTCACCGAGGAGTTCGAGGCGATGGTCGAGGGCGAGTACGACAGCGGCGAGATGGTGCTGCGCGTGCGGACCGACATCACGCACAAGAACCCCGCGCTGCGTGACTTCGTCGCCTTCCGGATGATAGACACGCCACACCCGCGCGAGGAAGCCGCACAGTACCGCTGCTGGCCGATGCTCGACTTCCAGAGCGGCGTCGACGACCACCTGCTGGGCATCACCCACATCATCCGCGGTATCGACCTGCAGGACTCCGCGAAACGCCAGGGGTTCGTCTACGACTACTTCGGCTGGGAGTACCCCGAGGTCGTCCACTGGGGCCACGTCCAGGTCGACGCCTACGACGTGTCGATGTCGACATCCACCATCGCCGAACTCATCGCCGAGGGCGAACTCGACGGGTGGGACGACCCGCGGGCACCGACGGTCGCCAGCCTCCGACGCCGCGGGATTCGCGGCGAGGCCCTCGTCGACGCGATGGTCGAGCTGGGCACCTCCACCTCGAACGTCGACCTCGCGATGTCCTCGGTGTACGCCAACAACCGCGAGCGCATCGACGACGACACCGACCGCGCGTTCTTCGTCCGCGACGACGAGGAGTTCGGCGGCCTCGTCGAGCGACAGGTCGTCGGCGGACCCGACGCGGGCGAACCGCCGCTCCACCCCGACCACGAGGACCGGGGCCGGCGGGAGATTCCCGTGACTGCGGGCGTCGTCGTCGAGGGCGAGGACCTCCCCGAGCGCGGCGAGCGCGTCTGGCTCAAGGGGTACGGCTGCGTCCGCCACACTCGCGACGCATTCGAGTACGTGGGCGAGGACATCACGGCGGTCCGCGAGGACGGCGTCGACGTGGTCCACTGGGCGCCGGCCGACGGCCCCGAACTCCGCCTCCGAACGATGGACGGCGACGTGACTGGCATCGCCGAGCCCGGTCTCCTCGACTACGAGGCCGACGACATGCTCCAGTTCGAGCGTATCGGCTTCGCCCGCGTCGACCGGGTCGCCCCCGACGGCGAGTCGGTCGCGTACTTCGCACATCCCTGACGGACGGGTTTTCACCGCCAAGCCGGCTGCCGCTGTTTAATTCGGCTCAGAATCCTTTTATTATAATGCTCGTTCTACCGTATATATTGAACACTCTCGACGTGCGCTGCTTCGAAGCGGCGGCGCCATGTGTGCACTGGGACTGGCCGGCTGTTTCGGCGGATCGGGCGATGGACCCGGAGCCGGGACCGCGACGCCGTCGGCGGAGGCGGTCGGCTCGTGGCGGATGAAAAACGGCGACGGGGCGGGCACCGGTTCGCTCGCTGTCACCGGCCTCTCGGACGGACTCACGGACGCGTGGGACGGTGGCGGCGGCCCAGTGGCGTCGGACCCCGTCGTGGCCGACGGCGCCGTCTACGTCGGCGTCAGCGAGGATTTCGAGGGCGCGCTGTACAAGTACGACGCCGAAACTGGCGAGGAGCAGTGGCGCGCCGCTATTTCCGACGGCGCCAACAACACGCCGGCCGTGGCCAACGGCTTGGTGTATATCGGCGGCTCTAACGAGACGCTGTACGCGTTCGACACCGAAAACGGCGAGGAAGTCTGGACGGCGGACGCGCCGACCCCTTTCAGCACCAGTCCGACGGTCGCCGACGGGCTGGTGTTCATGAACATGTCCCGGAGCGGACTGAGCGCGTTCGACGCAGAGACCGGAAAGGAACAGTGGTCGGCCTCACTGGAGAGCTGGGCGAACGAGACGGCCGTGGCCGACGGGACGGCCTACGCCACCGACGACGAGGCGCTGTACGCTTTCGGGACCGAAAGCGGCGAGGAGCAGTGGCGCTACGAGCCCGAAACCGAGGTCACGACCTCGCCGAGCGACCACGACGGGACGGTGTATCTGGGTCTCGGCGACGGGGTTGTCGCGGTCGACGCGACGGACGGCTCGGAACAGTGGCGCGTGAGCGTCGACGCGGCGGAACTGTCGACGCCGGCCGTCGCCGACGGAACGCTCTACGTCGGAGCTACCAACAGCGTCTACTCCCTCAGTGGGGCGGACGGCTCCGAGCAATGGTCCTACAGTTACGAGAGCACGTTCGATTCGGTCCTGGTCCCGTCGGTCGCGGAGAACGTCGTCGTCGTGGGCGGGGCCTTCGCAGCGGTCCTCGGCGTCGACCGCTCGAACGGCGAACAACTGTGGAAGCTGGCAATCGGGTCCGAGAACAAGACGCCGGCGCTGGCTGCGGGCGCAGTGTACCTGAGTTCCCAACAGGGCGGCGTCTACGGACTGCTGGCGGAGTAGGCCGTCACCGCGACTCGACACCGGTGAACTCGAAGCGGGCGCCGCCGTGCTCGCTCCCCGTCACGTCCACCGTCCAGCCGTGGGCGTCCGCGATGGTCTGGACGATGTCCAGTCCGAGTCCGGTCCCCGCGTCCTCGGTGGTGAACCCGGACTCGAACACGAGGTCCGCCTCGTCGTCCGGGATACCGGAGCCGTCGTCCGCGACGTAGAACCCCCCGTCGAGCGGACCGACGGTGACGGTGACCGGGTCGCCTCCGGCCGGGCGACCGTGCGTTATCGCGTTGCTGAAGAGGTTCTCGAGCAGTTCGACGACGCGGTCGGGGTCACAGTCGACGGTCGGTGGCTCAGCGAGCGTCAGCGAGCCGCCCTCGGTCGTCACGTTCGCCCACGCCCGCTCGGCGAGGGTGGCAAGGGGTGTCCGCTCCGTCGAGCCGATGTCACGGCCCTGTTTGGCGAGCGAGAGCGTGTCCTCGATGAGCGTCTCCATCCGGTCCAGCGCGGCTTCCGCGTCTTCGATGTGGGCCGCGGCGTCGCCGTCGGCCGTCTTCGCCAGCGCTAGATGCCCACTGGCCACCTGCAGCGGGTTCCGGAGGTCGTGGCTCACGAGACTGGCGAACTCCTCCAGCCGTTCGTTCTGCCGTTCGAGCTGCCGCTGACGGGCTTTCCGCTCGCTGATGTCCGCGATTATCGCGACGGTACCGACGACCTCGCCGTCGCCGTCCCGTATCGGGGCCGCGGAGACCGCCGCTGGCACCCGCTGGCCGTCCTTGCAGCGCAGCTCCGTCTCCCAGCCGGTGAGAGGTTCGCCCGACTGCACGCGGTCGTGGTGGTCCAGCAGCTCCCTCTCCCGTTCCGCCGGGACGATGGGGAGTGTCGAGCCCCGGACCTCGTCGGCGCTCCAGCCGAACAGCGACTCGGCCGCGGGGTTCCACACGTCGACGACCCCCTCGGTGTCGTGGGCGATTATCGCCAGGGGTGACGCTTCGACCAGCGTCTCTAGCCGCTCGGTCGCCTCGGCCAGCTCCGACTCGATGGCCTTCCGCCGGCTGATGTCCCGGATGATGCCGACCCGGCCGGTCGCGCCGTCGTCGAGCGCCACCGGCGCCAGGTCGAGCTCGCAGGGGACCTCCGCCCCGGAATCTGTCCTGATTGTCGTCTCCATGCGGTCGCTGAACCCGCCGTCGGTGGCCGCCGGCTCCGGCCCGAGCACGACGGTGATCGGCTCGCCCACGAGCGCCGTCCCGTCACAGCCAACGAGGTCGGCGAAGGGGTCGTTGTAGCGGAGGATGCGTCCGTCGTCGTCCAGCACGTACACCGGTTCGGTGACCGAATCGAAGATGAGCTTGTACTGTTCGAGGCGCTGTTCGCGCCGCTTCCGGTCGGTGATGTCACGCAGTACGACGAGGGTCCCGACCTCGTCGTCGAACCGGTCGGTGAACGACGTCGTCTCGACCTCCAGGAACCGCTCGTCACCGTCCACGGTCAGTGACAGCTCTTCCCAGTCGCGGTGGCCGGATTCGCCCTCGTGTAACGCCTCCCAGCCGTCGACGACGGCCCCGATGTGACGACCCACGACAGGGGCGTCGCCGTCGTTCAGGAGGGCCTCGGCTGCGGGGTTGATGTCGCTGATACGCCCGTCCATATCGAGGACGACGGTGCCGTCGCCCATCGTCTCGACGATGGTCGACTGTGCGGCCGGAACCGGGTCCAGTGTCTTGAACGTGTACAGCCCGGCGGTCATGGCGACGCCGGAGATACCCCACGCGAAGATAGTGGCGTCCTCCGGGATCTGGAGGAAGTACTGCTGGCTGAGCGCGATGGTCCACGGGGTCAGCGCCGCGACGAGGACCGCCGCCGCCTGGGTTCGGTAGAGGTGGCGCGACCGGAGAAACAGCTGGATGAGGACGAGCGTCCCGGCCAGCGCGGTGACGAGGATGGTCCCCATGTGCAGGAGGAAAAGCGGCGTGAGCTGGGTCGCCTGAGCGTGCAGTAGCGAGCCGGTCGTCCCCGTCGGCGGCGTCCGGAAGAAGGTGACCCCGGGCAGGAGAAAGCCCACTGTGAGCAACAGCGGGTCGAGCGAGAGAACGCCCACGACGCGACGGGTCAGCGACCGGTCGAAGTTCGCGTACTGGAGCGCGGCGTAGAGCCACGCGATGGCGACGGTCCCCTGTGCGACGGTCGCTATCTGACGGTAGAGCAGCTGCGTTCCCAGCGTCGTCGCGGTGATATCGCGGGCGTAGGCGACAGCGCCCACCGCCAGCGCGAGGTAGAACACCACCATCGGCGTCCCGCCGGGGTCGGTGCGCTTGCGCCAGGCCAGCCAGATGAAGACGGTGGAGAGTCCGCTGAGAACGTAGAGCGAGAGAACGAACCGCTCGTACATTAGTCTCTAATCATGGTTTCTTTCCCCGCTTTGTTCTACCGGTACGTTCTGTCACGCTGTCACGAACGGCCACGCCGAGGCGACGAGTCAGTTTGTCGAGTCGTCGGGACGCAGATTCGACAGCGAGCGGCCGGCTATCGTCGCATGCTAACAGTTCTTGGTATCCGTGAGATTCGTTCCGAACCGCTGGCAACCATCGAACGCAATCGAGGGCTGAGACCGGACGCCTTCGGGGACACTACCCTCTCGGCAGTACGAGCGGCGTCGGTCGTCCGTGACCCCGACGCCTTCGGGGACACTGCCCTTCCGGCAGTGCGGGCGGCGTCGGTCGCCTGTGACCCCGACGCCTTCGGGGACACTGCCCTTCCGGCAGTGCGGGCGGCGTCGGTCGCCTGTGACCCCGACGCGTTTTTATCTCCCTCGCCCGACTCTCAGCCGTGAACGAACGCGAGGAGATGACTGTCACGGTACGCCGGGACATCCCGTTCCACGAGGTCGCCGGCGAGACGCTGCGACTCGACGCGTACGAAGACGCCGCGGCGACCGGGCAGAAACCGGCCGCCGTCCTCGTCCGCGGCGGCGGCTTCACGGTCGGCGACAAAGGCGAGTTCGCCCGCCAGGCCATCGACCTCGCCGAGGCCGGCTACCTGGTCGTCGAACCGCAGTATCGCCTGGCGCCCGAGTGGACATTCCCGGCCGCGCTGGTCGACGTGAAGGCCGCTATCGAGTGGTGTCGCACCGAGTGCGAGCAGGCGGACCCGCAGCGTGTCGCCGCCGTCGGCCACTCCGCCGGCGCGAATCTGGCGGTGCTGGCGGCGGCGACGGCCGACGACCCGGCGCTGGAACCCGAGCAGTACCCCGGCGCGTCGTCGGCCCTGTCGGCGGTGGTCGGCTACAGCGGCATCTACGATTTCCGGCTGAATCCGGGCGACCGCAGCGAGGCGTATCTGGGCGGTTCGCCGGCGGAGCTACCCGCGGCCTACGACCTCGCCTCGCCGGTCGAGCAGGCCGACATGTCGATGCCCCCGACGCTGTTGCTCCACGGCGAGGACGACGGCGTCGTCTCGCCCCAGCAATCTGCGGTCCTGGCCGAGACGCTGGAGCCGCTGACGACGGTCGAACACCGCGTCGTCCCCGGCGGGCACGGCTTCCCGTTCGCCGGCGCTCACTACGAGGCGACGTACGACCGGACCGCCGAGTTTCTGGGGACACAGCTCTCGAATCCCGGAACGGATGTCGTGAGTGACTTCGACCAATACTGACCGTCCTCCGGAGCGGCGCTGCTGGCCGGAACGTCCTCAGCGAACGACACCCGCGACTGACTGTGAGCCGCGGTTTCCGACGACTCTATCGACAGGTCCGACAGTATTTGTAGCCGGCAGCCCTAGCCGGGGCCATGCGCGTCGCGGTGGTCACAGTCGGGGACGAACTGCTCGTCGGCGAGACGGTCAACACGAACGCTGCGTGGCTGGGCGAACAGCTGCGGGACCGCGGTGTCACCGTCGAGCGAACGACCGTCGTTCCCGACCGGACCGCCGATATCGCCCGCGTCGTCAACGAGTACCACGCCGACTACGACGCCGTCATCGTCACCGGCGGGCTCGGTCCGACACACGACGACGTGACCATCGAGGGCGTCGCGGCCGCCTTCGGGCAGCCGGTCGTCGAGAGCGAGGAGGCGTTAGCGTGGCTGGCCGAACACGGCGGCTACAGCCGGGCGGACCTGGCCGAGGGGACCGGCGAGGTGCCAGCGGGAAGCAGTCCCGTCCCGAACCACGAGGGCGTCGCACCGGGCTGTGTCATCGAGAACTGCTACGTCCTGCCCGGGGTCCCCACCGAGATGAAGCGGATGTTCGCCGAGGTGGCCGACGAGTTCTCCGGCGAGCAGCGCCACGTCGTCACGGTCGACGCGGCCGAACCGGAGAGCGCCCTGCTGGACCGGATGGACAGCGTCAGACAGCTGTTTCCGGTGAAAATCGGGAGCTACCCCGGCGAGTACGTCACCGTCAGGTTCGCGGGGACCGACCCCGAGGCTGTCGAGGAAGCGGCGGCGTGGCTGCGCGAACGGGTCGACCCGGTCGAGGAGTGAGACGAAGGCGCGGCGGCGTGACTACCGGTAGAGGTAGGCCAGCCACCCGAAAGTCAGTGCGATGCCGCCGAGACTGACGAAGGCGCCGGCGGCGTTGATGACGTCGGGCTGAACGCCCGTCGCGAGAGGTTGGAGCATACCGCCCCTTCTGTGGCCGCTGTCTTCAATGATACGGATTGCTGTAGTGAGTGACCGATATGCACCGACTTCGGGCGCAATCCGGACGTAATCTACACCGGTCCGTGAGCCACGCTCCCGGGCCCCTTTTGCCGCCGGGTGCAGTAAGCGAGGTATGCGCCGTATCGCTGTCGTCGTCAACCCCATCGCCGGGATGGGGGGCCGCGTCGGCCTGAAGGGAACCGACGGGAAGGTCGCGGAGGCACGGGCGCGGGGCGCGGACCAGCGGGCGCCGGACCGGGCCCGAGACGCCCTCGACTCCCTGGCCGAGGTCGGCCGGGAGCTCGAACTGCTGACGTACGGGGACCCCATGGGCGAGTCCATCGCCCGGGCGGCGGGCTTTGAACCGATCGTCGTCGGCGAGCCCGATACCCCCGACGCGACGACGAGCGCGGACACGCGGGCGGCAGTCAGGGCCTTTGCCGACCGCGGGGTCGACTGTATCCTCTTCGTCGGGGGTGACGGCACCGCCGTCGACGTGGCCGAGACGCTCGAAGAGCTGGACGACGACACGCCGATGCTCGGCGTGCCCGCCGGCGTCAAGGTGTACTCGTCGGTCTTCGGCGTCTCGCCGCGAGCGGCGGGGCGCATCGTCGCGACGTTCTCCGAGACCGAACCCGCGGAGGTCAACGACATCGACGAGGACGCGTTCCGGGGCGGCGAGGTGGTGACGGAGCTGCGCGCCGTGGGGACGGTCCCGGTCGCCCAGCAGCGCCAGTCCGCCAAGCAGCTCGGCGGGGGCACCGTCGAGACGCTCGCCGAGGGCGTCGCCGAGAGCGTCGAGTCGGGCGTCACCTACGTCCTCGGGCCGGGCAGCACGGTCGGCGCCATCAAGGAACGGCTGGGCTTCGAGGGAACGACGCTCGGCGTCGACGTCTGGCGGGACGGTGAGGTCGTCGCGCTGGACGCCGCCGAGTCGGACATCCTCGACGCGCTGGGCGACCGGAACCTCATCGTCGTCTCGCCCATCGGCGGGCAGGGGTTCGTCTTCGGCCGGGGAAACCAGCAGCTCTCCCCGGCGGTCGTCGAGCGCTGCGACGTCGAGGTGGTCGCCTCCCGGCGGAAGCTCGACCAGCTGGGGTCCCTGCGGGTCGACACCGGCGACCCGGAGCTCGACGACGAACTCAGCGGCTGGCTTCAGGTCCGCGTCGGTCGGTACGAACGCCGACTCATCGAGGTCGTCGCGTGACGGCTGTGTCCCGAGCGGCCGTCGTTTCAAGCGATTGTATTCTCACCGGCAGATTATATGGTGTATAGTGAAGATTAAGGTCTATCGCGAATAACCAAGGTCATATGGAAACGCGGAAAGTCCAACGACTCGGACCGTCGACGCTGGCGATGACGCTGCCGGCCGAATGGGCGAGCGCCCACGACGTCGAGAAGGGAGACGAAGTGTCGCTGCGGATGGGTGGGAAGGGGACGCTGACGGTGATGCCCGAATCCGTACAGACAGAGGAGTCCGAGGCGATCATCCACGCGGAGAATCTGGATGCCGCCGCCGTCGAGCGGGCTATCGTCGCCCAGTACGTCCTCGGCCGCCGCATCATCCACGTCGAGGCGCCCGAGGACCAGACGCTCGAATCGGCCCACATCAACGCCGTCTACAACGCCGAGACCCAGCTGATGGGGCTGGGCGTCATCGAGGAGACGCCCAACCGCATCACCATCCGGTGTTCGGTCGACCCCGAGGACTTCACGCTGGATAACCTCCTCGAACGGCTCGAATCGACCGGCTCGACGATGCGCAACGAGGCAGTCAAGGCGCTGGCTCACGGCAACCCCGACCTCGCCCAGCGAGCGCTGAACCGCGAACGGCAGGCCAACAAGATATTCGTCCTCCTGTTGCGGCTCATCTTCACCTCCTACCAGAACCCCAACCTCGCGCGGGCCGTGGGACTCGACGACGGCTTCCCGCTCATCGGCTACCGCTCCATCGCGAAGAACCTCGAGCTGACGGCGGACAACGCCGAGGACATCGCCGAAATCGCGCTGGAGGCCGACGACCACTCGCTGGACGTCGACAGCTCCACGATGCGGCGCATCCGGGATTTCACCGAGGAGGTAAACGAGATAACCGAACTCGCCGTGCAGGCCGCCGTCGAGCGCAACTACGACACCGCGATTCAGGTCCGCAAGAGCTACTCCGAGATCGGCGACAAGGAACACGATATCCTCAGCGACCTGCCGGAGATGAGCAACGAGAGCCTGCTACAGGTGCGTGAAGTGCTGGTGAGTCTCCAGCAGACCGCCGAGTACGCCGTCCGGAACGCGGAAATTGCGACGAACCTCGCACTCGACGAGGAGTCCGAACACACGACGATTCAGTAGTCAGAGCCCGCCGCCGAGGAGGCCACCGTCACCGGATTCGGTCCCCTCGGACGGAGTCGGCGTTCCCTCGGCAGCGTCGCCCCCGTCCTCGTCGGGACTTCCGTCGCTCGGGGCACCGCCCGCCGTCGCGTTGCCAGTGGGGGACGACGCCTTGGTACCGAAGATATCCGTCTCGATAGGCTTCTCGTAGTCGATGGCGTCGAGGTCGACCCGGAACCGCTCGCCCCCGGCTTCGAGGACGAGGTAGAAGTCGATGTACAGCTCGGTGTTCTGGTTGCGCTGGAGGTGGCTCACCCACCACCGGTCGAGGCTGTCCGTCCGAATGCGCGTGTCGACTCCCACGGTCTCGCGCTCGCCCGGCCCGATGAAGTAGCCCCGCTTCGTCTCACCCGAACCGACGCGAACGTCGTTCATGTAGGTCGTGTAACCGACTCTGGTGACGGTGTAGGGCACCGGCTTCGGGTTGTACACGTCGAACTCGGTGTCGAGCGGCGTCTCCGAGCGGGTGAGGTTCTCCCTGTCCCAGGAACCCCGCGTCTCGTTGACGTACAACACCGGGTCCGAGACGAACGGCACGTTCGCGTCGACCGGCCGGGTCTCGGTGGTGTTGAACGCGCCCAGGATATCGGTCTGGATAGTCCGGTTCTGGGTGAACGAGAACGACTGTTCGCCGACCAGCGAGTCGCTGACGGTGGCGTCGATGTGGACCGTCGTCCGCTCGCCGTTCGCGATGTGGGTGGTCCACCACGGCGGAATCTCGCTGTTTCGCATCCGGGTACTGAAATCGAGCGTCGAGTTGCCACGGGTCAGCGCGATACCCGTCTTCTCGCCGCTCGCGACCGCCACGTCGTTCATCGAGATGGTGTACTCGATGGCCGTCCCGCCGAGCGTGACGCCGACCGGGTTGGGGTTCGACACCGTGAGCGTCGTCCCGATGGTCGTCGTGTTCGCCGAGATGTCGGTAAACCGGTTCTCGACAGTCTCGACGCCGGGTGTACCCACGAGTCCGACCGCGAACGCCCCGCCGATACTCCCGACGAGGACGAGCGCGACGACGCCGACCTTTCCCGACCGCCCGAGTGCTACCATTACTCGTCGTCCCTGTCGAGACGTGATATGTCCTGTGGCCGCCCCCGAATGAACTAAGTGCGCCAGGGCGGAACCAGTCCCCATGACAACTGAGTCGGCTTCCGACATGGGTGTGGGGCTCGGCGCGCTGTTTGGCGTCGTCGCGCTCGGGGCTGCGGCCATGACCGCAATCAGCAGCTACAACTACGCGATTCGGGACGCACAGGGACTCGAAACAGCCGGCCTGTTGACAAACAGCGGTCTGGCCTTCGGTGTCGCAATAGTGGCCGCCTCGCTGGCGCTCGTGGCCGTTCACGTCTACGCCGACTGATGTGCTAAAAGCAACCATTAATAACGCGCAGCACGTATCTGGACTATGGTCGATTTCAGCGAGGAGGACCGACGCATTCTGGAGTATCTCCGGGAAAGCGTCTCGCGCGGAGAGAGCTATTTCCGCGCGAAGAACATCGCCTCTCAGCTCGGCCTCTCTTCGAAGCAGGTCGGCGCCCGGCTCCCGCGACTCGCCGAGGAAGCCGACGAGGTAGACATCGAGAAGTGGGGCCGAGCCCGCTCGACGACGTGGCGCGTCACCACGAGCTAACCGTCGTCCCAGTCGGTGGATTCATCCGGGTGCACCCCCGATTCAGGATATGACTGTCCGGGTCGAACGAACGATGACAGTGGCGGCCAGCCCCGAACGCGTCTGGGAGTTCATCGGCGACCCCGACCAGCGTGCCCGACCGATAAGCGTCGTGAAAGACTGGGAGATTCACGACGACGGCCGCGCGACCTGGCACATCTCGCTTCCCATACCCGTCGTCGACAGGACCATCGCGGTCGAGACCGAAGACGTCGAGATACGCGAACCGGAGTACGTCCGTTTTATCGGCCGCTCGAAGGTGATGCGTGTCCAGGGGGAACAGGAGCTCGAACTGACGGACGACGGCGGCACCCGGGTGACGAACCGCTTCGTCGTCGACGGGAAGTTACCCGGCGTGGAGCGCTTTTTCAAGCGGAACCTCGACGAGGAGCTACAGAACCTCGAACGGGCGCTCAGGGAGTATCTCGAAGTCGAAGCATGAAGCTCGCACTCGCCCAGATGGCGGTCGAGCCGGCCGACCTGTCGGGCAACCGGCGCCGGGCAGTCGACGCCGTCGAGCGGGCGGCCGCCGACGGCTGTGAGCTCGTCGTCCTGCCGGAGCTGTTCACGGTCGGCTACTTCGCGTTCGAGGCCTACGCCCGAAGCGCCGAGGGGATAGGCGGGGAGACGCTCACCGAGCTGCAGTCCCTCGCGGCCGAGCACGACATCGCCGTGCTGGCCGGCAGTTTCGTCGAGGACCTCGAACTGTCGGCGGCCGATGGCCACGACGTGCCGGCCCCGGAGGGTCTGGCAAACACTTCCGTGTTCATCGACCGAGCGGGGGAGCGCCGGGCGGTGTACCGCAAACAGCACCTCTTCGGGTACGATTCGGCGGAATCGGAGCTGCTGGTGGCCGGCGACTCCGTCCCGACGGTGGATTTCGCGGGCTTTACCGTCGGGGTCACGACCTGTTACGACCTCCGGTTCCCGGAGCTGTACCGCCGGCTGGTCGACGACGGCGTGACACTGGTGCTGGTCCCGAGCGCGTGGCCCTACCCCCGGGTCGAACACTGGCGACTGCTCCCCCGCGCTCGGGCGGTCGAGAACCAGTGCTACGTCGCCGCGGCCAACGGCGTCGGCCGGTTCGAGGAGGCGGAGCTACTGGGCCGCTCGACGGTGTACGACCCGTGGGGGACGACGCTGGCCAGTGCGGACGACGACGCCGCGCTCGTCACCGCGACGGTGACGCCGGAGAAGGTGTCGGCCGTCCGGTCCGAGTTCCCGGCGCTCGCCGATAGGCGGGGCGACCTCGGCTAGCCCGGTCCAACCGCGCCTTTTTTGTCCATGCATCCGTTACCCTCTATCGCCGGCAAGGCGCTTTTCACGTCGATGCCGGTTACTTAGCCCGTCTCGCTGCTCGGCCACACGGCGTCGCTCGTCCGCCAAAGGCTGTCCGGACAGCCTTTCACGACACCTCGCCAGCGACGCCGCCTTTCGCTATTCGTCGCTCCGTATCTCAAACCATCTGTCGGGTGACAGTAACTCGCGCGCCCCGTCCCGACCTCAGCGGTCGCGTGCCCGCTCCAGCGCACGCCGGAAGTGCGCGCCCGTGATACGCACCTCGTCGGCCCGCTCGCTGGCTTCCGCCGGCCCCATCTCTTCGGCCATCTCGCGGATGGCGAGCATCGAGGCCTCGCGGACCACGGCCTCCAGCTCCGCGCCGGAGACCCCCTCCAAGTCGGCTGCCAGCTCCGCGACCGACACGTCGTCGGCGAGGGGTTTCCCGCGGGTGTGGACCGACAGAATCTCCTCGCGAGCCTCGGCGTCCGGGTCGGGCACCTCGACGTGCTGTTCGAGTCGGCCCGGCCGGAGCAGCGCGTCGTCTATCATGTCCCGGCGGTTCGTCGCCGCGAGCACGACGAGGTTCGGGTTCTCGGTGATACCGTCGAGCTCCGCGAGCAGCTGTGAGACGACCCGCTCGGTCACCTCGTTGCCCTGTCCGCGGTGGCTGGCGATGGCGTCGATCTCGTCGAGGAAGATGATGCTCGGGGCGGTCTGTCGGGCGCGCTCGAACAGCTCCCTGACGGCCTCCTCGCTCTCGCCGACGTAGCGGTCCATAATCTCGGGGCCGGCGACGTGGATGAAGTTCACGTCGCTCTCGCCGGCGACGGCCCGGGCCAGCAGCGTCTTGCCGGTTCCCGGCGGGCCGTACAGCAGGATACCACTTGGCGGGTCGGTGTTGGTCGCCGAGAACAGCTCACCGTATTCCAGCGGCCACTCGATAGCCTCCGTGAGCGTCTGCTTGACCTCGCTGAGCCCGCCCACGTCGTCGAACGAGACCGCGGGGGACTCGGCGACGTACTCCCGCATGGCGCTCGGGTCGACGAGGGCAAGCGCCGCGTCGAAGTCCGACTGGGTCACCTCGCTCTCCGCGCGGTCGGCTCGCAGGGAGGACATCGCCGCCTCGGTCGTCAGCGACGCCAGGTCCGCGCCGACGAACCCGTGCGTCTGGGCGGCGATGCGGTCTAGATCGACGTCGTCGGCGATAGGCATCTCGCGGGTGTGGACGTCCAGAATCTCGCGGCGGCCGCCCTCTCCGGGCACGCCGATCTCGATCTCGCGGTCGAAGCGCCCGCCGCGTCGCAGCGCCTGGTCGACGGCGTCGACGCGGTTGGTCGCGCCGATAACGACGACGCGCCCGCGGTCTTCGAGCCCGTCCATCAGCGTCAGGAGCTGGGCGACCACGCGGTTCTCCATGTCCGCGTCCTCGTCGCGCGAGCCGGCGATGGAGTCGATTTCGTCGACGAAGAGGATCGCGGGGGAGTTCTCCTCGGCGCGCTCGAAGGCCTCCCGCAGTCGCTCCTCACTCTCGCCCTTGTACTTCGAGACGATTTCTGGGCCGGAGATGGTGTCGAAGTAGGCGTCGACCTCGTTGGCGACAGCCTTTGCGATGAGCGTCTTGCCGGTGCCGGGCGGCCCGTGCAACAGAACGCCGCTGGGCGGGTCGATACCCAGCTCCCGGAACCGCTGGGGCTCCGAGAGCGGCATCTCTATCATCTCGCGGATGTGGTCCAGTTCGTCGTCCAACCCGCCGATGTCCTCGTAGCTGACGCCGGTCTCCGCGTCGGCCGACTGGGTCTGTGTGGGCACCGACGAGCTGCCGGTGTCGCCGCTGTCGTCCGGTTCGTCGATCGTCGGCAGGACAGTCACCGCTGTCTGGGGCGTCACTCGCACCGCGCCGTCCGGCTCGGTCGTCCGGACGAGGAACGTCCCCAGCCCGTCGATGTGGGTCCGCTCGCCCGCCTGGACCATCTGGTCGACAAGCCGCGTCCGGACCATGTGGGCGTACTCGTCTGTCCCCGGCAGCGGCTCCATGGGCTGGATGCTGATGTCCGCCGCCTCGGTCACGGAGCCGGCCCGGACCCGGACGGTGTCACCGATGTTGACGCCCGCGTTGGCCCGCGTGTCCGAGTCGATGCGGACCGTCGAGCCGTCCGTGTCGCCGGGCCACACCTTCACTACGGTCATCTGTTCGCCCTCGATGATGACGGGGGAGCCGCTCAACACGCCGAGTTCGCTCCGCACGGACTCGGGCAGGCGCGCGATACCGCGGCCGGCGTCGCGCTTGTGTGCCCCTTCGACCGTGAGTTCAACACTGCCGTCGCGTTCCCCGCTCATGTCAGCGGCTAGCTCTCCGTTCCTCTTGAGGGTTCCCGTTGGTCACGCAGCTGTCACTGAAATCAGTGTCAGTGACGAGGAGTCGTGGACGGCGACACGACGACCGCTAGCTAGCCGGACCTGTCCCACGAAAACAATTTACCCTCGGACGTTAGATTGTCTCACATGGTGGTCTCTACCGAGCGCGACGAGATGACCTGGTACAAGTGCGAGACCTGCGGCCTCATGTTCGACGACCGGGAGGACGCGAAAAAACACGAGGAGAACTGCGACGACGAGGACCCCTCCTATCTGCAGTGACCCGGTCCGCTGGCTCGGGTAACACCCGTCTCCTCCGCGCCCGTGACTCCCTCAGCGCGTGACTGTCGAGCGCCGAGTTCAGACATCGATGTCGAACCGCGCACCACCGGCGGCGCTCTCGGTGACGGTGACAGACCACTCGTGGCCGTCGGCGACTGTCCGGACGATTGCCAGTCCGACACCGGTCCCGTCGGCCGCCGAAGACACGCCCGGCGTGAAGATCTCCTCGCGCTCGTCTTCGGGGATACCAGGTCCGTCGTCGGCGACAAAAAACCCCGACTCGGTGGTCCCGACGCGAACCGAGACGCCAGGCTCGGTGTGGTCGGATTCGGGCCGACTGCCCGCCGAACCGTGCTCGACTGCATCATCGGACGCAGTCCGACTGCTCGTGGACCCGTGTTCCACGCAGTTCCGAAAGAGGTTCTCGAACAGCTGCCCCAGACGCTTCGGGTCGGCTGTGATATCGGCCGTCCCCTCGACGGTGAGGACGGCGTCCTCGGTCGAAACGTGTGACCAGGACTCCCGGGCGACGGTTGCGAGGTCGACGGTGTCGGGGTCGGCGACCGTCTGACCGCTCCGGGCCAGCGTCAGCATGTTGCCGATTATCTCGTCCATCCGCTCGTGGGCCTGCTCCACCCGGTCGAAGTGTTCCGGGGCGGGCTCCTCGCGGGCCAGCTCGGTCGAGCCCGCGGCCACCGACAGCGGGTTCCGGAGGTCGTGAGAGAGCACCTCGGCGAAGCTGTCGAGTCGGTCGTTCTTGGCCTCGAGCGCCTGCTCGCGCCGCCGTCGGGCCGTCACCTCGGTGAGGATGTACAGATGCGTGTCACCGAACCCGCCCTCGGCAGCCAGCGTCGACCTGGTGCACTCGAAGTAGGTAGCGTCGTCGTCGTCCTCCAGACGCAACTCGGCGGTCGTTCCGTCGGCCATCGACGCCATCTCCGCGGCAACGTCTCCGATACGCCCGAGCCGTTGACCGATGACGTCCGTGCTACCCACGACCCTGGTGGCCGCGGGGTTGATATCGACGACGCGGTCGCGGTCGTCGGTGACGACGATACCGGTGTCGACCCGGTCGATGACACGGTTGCGCGGGACCGGCGACACGTCCAGCAGTCGGTAGCGAGTCAGCGCGACGGCCACCCCGACCCCGAACACCGAGAGCCCGACCGGCGTGTAGTCGATGACGGTGAAGTCGAACAGATACGCGACGGCCCCGCCCACCAGCGGGACGACCGCGGCGGCGGTGATGAGCACCGTCTGCTTCTGATAGAGCCGGCGCGTTCTGACCGCCGTCAGGCCGAGCAGCCCGAGCCCGCCGAGCACGACGAGATAGCAGTAGGCCACCGAGACGTGAAACAGCGGGCCGCGCTCGATATCGGCGACGACGTAAGAGCTGACTGTCACCATCGTCGCGTCCTGCCGAACGAGCCACCGGAGGCTCGGAATCCACACGAGCACCGACGTGAGAACGGGGATAATGAGGAGGGCGACCAGTCGGGAGCGAGTCAGGTAGTGGTCCCGGCCGGTGTAGTGGAGGGCGAAGACGCCGAAAGCCAGCGACGTAAACAGCCCGCCGGGATACTGGGGGTACGTCCACAACAGCTGTGCTTCGAGGGAGGTAAACAGCAACTGGCCGCCGTAAGACCCCGCCCACAGCGCGCCACAGCACACGAACGCGACGAACGCGGTCGCGCCCGGGACCGCGCGATGGCGCCACGCGACGGCGGCGGATGCCACCATGGGCACCGTCGCGGCGAACATCACGACGGAGACGAGTGGCAGCTGATACGCCATCACCCCGATATGTCCGTGTGGGAACTTAAATTATATTCACTCGCTGACGTTTCGAGTGGCCTGTGGCCACCGCTTGCGGCAAAAATCTGGACCAAAAAACGGCTCGCTCGCCGGAACAAATCGCTCACTCCCCAGCAACAATCTCGAAGCTCCGCTCGCCCATTTCGTCCTCCTCGAAGACGAACACGCGGCCGTCGGTCACGTCGTAGTCGACGGTGACCTCGACGCGCATCTGGTGGTCCGTGACCGTGACGCCCGGAAAGAGCTCGTCTTCCTCGCCATCGTCGAGGATGACCCGACCGACGCCGCTCTCCCTGATGATGTCGTCGTGGGTCCGGAGGTCGTTGACGTAGACGAGGATGCCCGAGGTCTCCGTCTTGTCGGTGATGAGGACGTGCGTGTCCTTCCCCGGCGCGGTCGTCACGCTCTCTTCGGCCTTCGTGGGGACGCCGTGATAGAAGGCGGTCCGGCCGTCGAGATACTCGACGGCGACGCCGTCCTCGGTGAGTTCCACGGAGACGGTGTCGGGCGCGATGTCCGAACGGTTGCTCATAGGCGCCGTAGTGGGTCCGAGTGCAAAAGCGGCGCGTTGTCCCGGTCGCCGTTTCCGCAGATGGTAAATACCGGCGGGCGGGAGAGATGAGCGATGGAAGGCACAGCACGCGCGCCGGCCGCGGGGACGGTCCTGAACGCGCTGGCGACGGGCCGCGGGTCGGCGTTCGCTATCGACGAGTACACCACGGCGACGGTGACGCTGTCGACGGAGAACGAGGCCGTGACCGGCGAGGTCGCCGGCGCGCCGGACGCGGACACCCGCCTCGTCGAACGGTGCGTCGAGTTCGTCATCGATGCCCACGGCGGGGCGGTGGGGATGCCGGCCGTCTCCGGCGGACACGTCCGCACGGAGAGCGAAGTGCCGATGGCCTCCGGGCTGAAGAGTTCGAGCGCGGCGGCCAACGCGACCGTGATGGCGACGCTCGACGCGCTCTCCGCCACCGACCGGATGACCCGCGAGGACATGGCGCGACTGGGCGTGATGGCCGCGCGCGACGTGGGCGTCACGATAACGGGGGCGTTCGACGACGCGTCGGCGTCGATGCTCGGCGGCGTCACCGTCACCGACAACGAGAGTGACGACCTCCTCGCACGCGAGACCGTCGACTGGGACGTGCTGGTGTGGACCCCGCCGGAGCAGTCGTTCTCCGCCGACGCGGACGTCACGCGCTGTCGGCAGATCGCGCCCATGGCACGCCTCGTGGAGGAACTGGCCCTCGACGGCGACTACCAGCGGGCGATGACGGTCAACGGGCTGGCGTTCTGTGCGGCGCTTGGCTTCGACACCGAACCGATTGTCGAGGGTATCTCGCAGGTCGAGGGCGTCTCGCTGTCGGGAACCGGCCCCTCGTTTACCGCCGTCGGCGAGCGCGCGGCGCTGGAACAGGTCAAGGAGTACTGGGACGAACGGCCCGGCAAGACGCTGCTGACGACCACGCAAACCGAGGGAACACAGATAGAATGAGCTCGAACCCCGAGGAGATGTCACTGGACGAACTGCGCGAAGAGATACGCACCATCGACCGCGAAATCGTCGAGAAGATAGCCCAGCGAACCTACGTGGCAGATACCATCGCAGAGGTCAAAGAAGAGCAGGGGCTGCCGACGACCGACGAGTCACAGGAGCAGGCCGTCATGGACCGCGCGGGCGAGAACGCGGAGCGGTTCGACGTCGACGCCAATCTGGTGAAGGCGACGTTCCGGCTCCTCATCGAGCTGAACAAAGTGGAGCAGCGCGAGAACCGCTGACCGTCGTCCGTTTTACCGACCGCACCCACTCGCGTCGGAGCCACGGCGACTGCCGGACCGTCGAAGGAACGCCACGAACAGTCGCGAGACGCTCGTCAGCAGCGTTGGCCTGTCTACCAGCCCGTTGAATACGGGGCCCGGCTGTGTGACCTATACGTTTCAAGTAGCTACCATATCGCCGGAGTGCCGGTACTTTTAAGTAACTCACTCACTTTCTTTCCGATGACGCTTCGCTTGGAGGGCCGAAGCGTCAGCGGGGACCAATTCAGGGCGGCAAGCGGCCGCATTTTCGGCGGCCGCTTTCCACTTACTTCGCTGAAAAGTACTCGACGGACAGCGATAGCCGCGCTCGAAACGGCAGAGTGTGGTGTTACTCGATGGAGAAGCTGCCGCTCTGGCCGGCGTTTTCCGGCCATTCCAGCTCGACTTCGATGCTCAGTTCCCCGTCGCCGTCAGTCGACCCTTCGCGTCGGCCTTGACCTCAAACTCGACCTCACCGGCGGGGTGAGCGTCACCGACTGCTCGCCCGCGCGCAGAGTCACGCCGGAGTCGGCTTCGAGCGAGTCCGCCAGCGTACGGAGGTACTCGGCCACTGCGTCACGTCCCATCAGCTGTCCAGTCTCCAACAGTGTTTCTTCCGGCATAGCAACAGTTGGTAACGACGATAGATACTGTCACCGGCGCTACTGTCCGGGGTATGACGAGAAGCTGATGTATCCTTCCAGCTGGATTATATCTCAGAGAATGGCTTATCGGGAGCTCTGTGAGTGTTCTGTATCACTATCCGATGGCCGATGTTCTTTCATCCGACATATTTAACTGGTTCGGTCCCTTATATGTGAACAGGTACAGAAGATGTACGATCTGACAGGGTTTCAACGGGACCTCCTCTACGTTATCTCGGGGCACGAGGAGCCACACGGGCTCGCAATAAAGGAGGAACTCGAGGCGTACTACGAGAAGGAGATCCATCACGGGCGGCTCTATCCGAACCTCGATACCCTGGTCGATAAGGGACTCGTCGAGAAGGGGCAGCGCGACCGACGGACCAACTTCTACACGCTGACTCGACGCGGTCGCCGCGAACTCGACGCGAGACGGTCCTGGGAGAACCAGTACGTCGACATCGAAGCGGACGCCTAGCCGGGGTCTTCCGCTCCGGGAGCCGGTGCGCCCTCCTCGCCCCGTGGCCGCTCTGTCGCGCTATCTATCTCCGGGTCGCCCACTTCCTCACCGACCAGGTTCGTCGGGTCGACAGTGCTCGGTTGGGATTCGCCCCTGACGATGACCGGGAGGACGAACCGCGCGAAGTGGACGACGAGCACCAGTATCATCGGAGCCAGAAAGAGCCCGTACCAGCCAAAGAGGAACGGGCCCAGAACGTACGCGAACATGAGTGTCCCCGTGTGGAGCCCGGTGTTGCGCTCGGGCTCGGGTTCGGCCCGGCTCGAACCGAAGGGACCGAACGAGAGCGAGCCGCCGCCGGAGACGTACGGCCTGACGACCAGGTCCGGAATCGTGTCCACGATGACGAACGCGACGCCGACGAAGAGCGCGACGAACCACCAGTCGCCGCCGTCCAGCCCCGCGTCGACGGCGAGATACAGCGCCATCGGGACGTAGACGATCTTCATCCCGATAATCGGAATGAGGCTCGCGGCCCCCGCGAGCAGTCCGGTCAGAGCCGGATACGGGACCGCGAGCCCCGTCGGCGCGACGAAGTCGACGACGCTGAACGCGAGTGCACCGATAGCTCCGGTGACGATGGCGTTGAGTATGTTCCCGTAGAACACCTTGTGGAAGCTCCTGTCGACCTCGTGGAAGTACCGGTCGAGGACACCGCGGTGGTCGAGAAAGCCCTTCACCCACTCGGCGAGTCGCGGGCCGTCACGGAGCAGGTAGAACGCCAGCGCGAACATGACGAACGCGTGGATAAGGCCGGTCCCGATGACGCCCAGATAGCCGACGAACTGCCCGAGCGTGGTCACGACTGTCTCGGGACCGGTGGCGTCCGATAGCAGCGTCTGGGGGTTCTGGACGATTTCGGAGACGTTGATGTACGGTTCCACTGCCGCGGCGTACGGGCCGAGGTCGGTCGTCTCGGCGAACTGACTGAACTCCTGTACGGCGATTGCGATGGTGTAGTACAGCAGGACGAGCACGGGCAGGGCGAGCAGGAACAGCGACAGCAGCGCCGCCACCGACCGCTGTCGGACCCGGCGATACACCCGCCGGTAGAGCGGGCGGGTCGCGTAGTACAGGAATATTCCGAAGACGAACGTTCCGATAAAGGAGTACACGACATACAGCAACGTGGCTGCCAGCACGAGGCCAAACCCGATCCAGAAGGCCCGCGGCCAGTTGATATCCACGTCGTACTGTGCCATGCATCTGGCTATCACAGGGTACCTGAAAAAGCTACCTCGTCGTCCCGCAGTATTAGGCCGTTCCGGGGCGTAGCGAGAACGTGACAATATACCTACAGCTCGCGACGTATCCGATAGACACCGGGGTCCTGCGCATCCTGCTTGCAGGGGCGCTCGGGATGTTCCTCGGCCTCGAGCGCGAGTGGTCCCAGAAGTCCGCGGGCATCAGGACCTTCGCGCTGGTCAGCTTGCTGGCCGCTGTCTTCACCGTCACTGGACGCGACTCCCTGGTCGTCGTCGGCGGGGTGCTGGTCATCGTCCAGGGGATTCTGCTCGCGGTCCAGGGTCTGCGCCAAGAGCGGGCGACGCTCTCGCTGACCACGTCGGTCTCGCTGCTGGTCGCCTACGGCGTCGGCGCCGTGGTGGCGGCGGGGTACATCCTCGAAGGAGTGACCGTCGCCGTCTTCTCGTCGCTGTTGCTCGTCCTGAAACGCGAACTCCACAGCTTCGCGTGGGGACTCAGCAAACAGGAGCTCCGGTCCGGAACGGAGTTCGCCATCCTCGCCTTCGTCATCTACCCGCTGTTGCCCGCCGAACCGGTGGCGCTACCGGGCGATCTACTCGGCATCTCGCTCGAACTGCGGGTCGTCTGGCTGATGGTGGTGTTCGTCGCCGGCATCGGCTTCGTCAACTACGCCATCGTGCAGGCCTACGGCGGCAAGGGCATCGCTGTCACCGGCTTCTTCGGCGGGCTCGCGTCCTCGACGGCGGTCGTCGGGACGATGATAGACCACGTGCGACAACAGCCCGCCGCGTCGTCCTACGCCGTCGCCGCCATCCTGCTCGCCGACGCCGCGATGGCGCTCCGGAATCTCCTGATTACCGTCCTCTTCACCGTCGAGAGCGGAATCCTGCTGTCGCCGCTGCTCCCGCTCGCGGCGGTCATCGTCGGGAGCGTCGCCGTGGCGGCCCACACCGCCGACTGGTCGGAAGATATCGAGATAGACCTGAAGAGCCCGTTCTCGCTGCGGAACGTGCTCGGTTTCGGCGGCGTGTTCCTGCTCGTCGTCGTCGTCGGCGGCTTCGCCAACGCGCGCTTTGGAACGGCCGGGCTGTACGTCACGTCGGCCCTCAGCGGGCTGGTGTCGAGCGCGGGCGCGACCACCTCGGCCGTGTTACTGTACCGCGGTGGCGCTATCGACGAGCCGACGGCGATGGTCGCTATTCTACTGGCCACGGCGGCCAGTATCGTCGTCAAAGCGGCGCTGACGGCCCCGGGTCCGGACCGGAGCTTCGCCGGTCGCGTCGCCCTCTGGAGCTCCGTCGTCCTCGGCGGGGCGAGCCTGCTTGCCGTCGCCCTCCTCGTCTAGAACTGGTAGCGCCGGTCGTCGTTGTCCGTCGCCTGCGGGAACTGGTTGCCGCCCGTCATCTCGTCGAAGGTCATCCCCGACAGATACTCGTCGTACGTACAGTCGTAGCCCGACCGGAGGTGGAAGTCGAGGGTCCCCCGCTCGACGGTGGACTGAAACAGCATGTGAATCGCCCGGCGGACGAGTTCGTCGGCGTCATCGGGGTCGAGCGCGACCGACAGCATCGACAGCTCGTTGCGGGTCTCGCGGTCCAGCGACACCGAGAGCTCGTCGTCGAGGTCGTCGTACCGGTCCTGCATCTCGTCTTGCAGTTCGTCGAGGGTCATACCCGTCGGAACGGCCAGCCCGTAAAAGGGACTTGCGACTAGCGTCCGTGCCCGTCGACGAGAGTCCAGAGTGGGAGGCTCTCCGGCTGTCCCCGACCCTCCCGGAGGAAACGAACACGCTCGCCTCGACTACAATCACCACACACAAATCACGGAGAGCCAAAGGGCCGACAATGAGCGACCAGTCGGGGGAGTACCTCCCGAACGACGTACAATCGGTCCAGAACGCCCTCGTCGACTGGTACGAGGCCGACCACCGCGACTACCCGTGGCGCCGCACCGAGGACCCCTACGGGATTCTCGTCTCTGAGGTGATGAGCCAGCAGACCCAGCTCGACCGCGTCGTCGCGGCTTGGGAGGACTTCCTGGAGCGGTGGCCCGCAGTCGCGGACCTCGCGGCGGCCGACCGCGGCGACGTGGTCGGCTTCTGGACGGACCACTCTCTGGGGTACAACAACCGCGCGAAGTACCTCCACGAGGCGGCCCGCCAGGTGACCGACGAGTTCGGCGGCGAGTGGCCCCGTGACCCCGACGGCCTCTCGGAGCTGATGGGCGTCGGCCCCTACACGGCCAACGCCGTCGCTTCCTTCGCGTTCAACAACGGGAACGCCGTCGTCGATACCAACGTCAAGCGGGTGCTCTACCGGGCCTTCGACGTGCCCGACGACGACGCGGCCTTCGAGGAGACGGCACAGCGGCTCATGCCCGCGGGCGAGTCCGAGGTGTGGAACAACGCCATCATGGAACTGGGCGGCGTCGCCTGCGAGAAGACGCCCGACTGCGACGGCGCGCAGTGCCCGTGGCGGGAGTGGTGTCACGCCTACCAGACTGGCGATTTCACCGCGCCGGACGTGCCGACCCAGCCCGAGTTCGAGGGGTCCCGCCGGCAGATGCGGGGGCGGGTCATCAGCGTGCTCAACGAATACGACGAGCTCGCGCTCGACGAACTGGGGCCGCGGATTCGCGTCGACTACGCGCCCGACGGCGAGCACGGCCGGGAGTGGCTGCGGGGGTTGCTCTCGGACCTGGAGGCCGACGGGCTCGTAACACTCACGGACGGCGCCGAGACGACCGTGGCGACACTCAGTCGGACGTAGCGCTCTCAGGACGACTCGCTCGCCTCGCGCTGGACCACGAACACCGGCCCGTGAAACCTGTCGGCGATCTGCTCGGCCGGCATCCCGAAGACGAACGTCGTCAGTGACGGGTCCGATTCACCCATCACGAGGGCGTCGTACTCCTCGGCCGCCGTTGCAATCGCCCCCAGCCGTTTCTGTTCGGTATCGGTTCGCGTGTCGACGGCCGACGCGTCCATCCCAAGCTCCGTCATCCGGTCTCTCACCCCGTTCAGGAACGTCTCGATATCGTCGTCGGTCTCGTTCGTCTCTGTGACGTGATACAGCGTCACGGCGACGTCCGTCGAACTGAACAGTCCGGCGACCGCCTCCGCGATTCGACTCACGCCGGCAGTGCCCCGGACCGCGACGAGGACCTCCTCCGGCGGTCTGGTCCCGTTCGGAACCAGGACAGCCAGGCAGTCGTGTTCGTCGCTTATCCTGTCGAGCGTCTTCTGGCCGTCGTGCGTGAACACCAGCCGTCGCTCGACAGTCGCGCCAGCGTCTCGGAGTATCGACTCGTATTTGTCCAGTCGCGCGTTGGCGCGCTCCTCGAACTGCATCTTCGCTTGCCCCGTCGCGGTCTGGTCCGGGACGACGTGGTAGCCGAGCAGGACGACGTACGCGTTCGCCAGGAGTTCCGGTACCCCATCGGGGATCGATTCACCGTCGAGGACGCGTATCGGGACGAGTATGCACGGTCGATCTGTCATAGTCAGAGTGCTCCTTTCAACGTGACACCGCTCGCGTAGTACCGGTACCAGAGATACGAGAGGACCATAAGAACGGCGCCGACGACGATGGAGGCCGGCTGCATGAACGCGATGAGGCCGAAGCTGGCGACCGCTCCGACCGCGGGGACCGCCGGATAGCCGGGGACCCGGTAGCTCGGGGTGTACCAGGTCGGATTCCGTCGGCGCAACACCACCAGCGCGACACAGATGAGGCCGTACATGACGAGGTGGAGGAAGGAGGCGACCTCCGCGAGGAGCTCGACCCGTCCGGTCGCGATAAGGACGAGAATCGGTCCGCCGGCCGCGAACAGGGCGACGTGTGGCGTTCCGAACCTGAGGTTCACTTCGCTCGCCCGCCGGGGGAGCAGGGCGTCACGACTCAACGCGTAGACGGCCCGTGAGGCCGAGAGAATCGAGGCGTTGGCGCTGGAGAAGGTCGCCAGCAGGCCGGCAAACAGTATCGCGACCGCACCGGGCAGCCCCAGAAACTCCCGGGCGACCTCGACCATGGCCGTCTCGCCGAAGGTGCCCAGCCGGTCCGCGCCGAAGGCGCTCGTCGCGACGAAGATGGTGACGACGTAGAACACGGTGACGACGAGGACCGAGCCGATCATCGCGAGCGGGAGGTTCCGACCCGGGTCCTTGATTTCGCCGGCGACCGTCGCGACCTGTGCGAACCCGAGATAGGACGTAAAGACGAGTGCAGCGGTGGTCAACACCGGGAAGGTGCCCTGTGAGAAGAACGCTTCCGGCGTGTTTTGCCCGCCGAACGCACCGAACGCATCGAGGACACCGTACGTGAGAAACACCGTCAGCACGACGAGGAGGGCGCCGACGACGCCGTTCTGGAGCTTGGCGGTGTTCTCGGTCCCGCCGATGCTCAGCGCGGTCAGTGCCAGTCCGAACAGCAGGCCGATAGCGACGACGGGGTCGACGCCCAGTTCGACGCCGGCCTCGGCCAGCACAGCGGTCGCGTAGTGGCCCAGTCCGACGAGGTAGAACGCGGCGGCAAACACCAGGCCCAGCCACAGTCCGAGGCCCACGATAGCGCCCGCGGCGGTTCCCAGACCCCGGGAGATGAAGTAGTAGCCGCCGCCGCTCCGTGGCATCGCGGTCGCCAGTTCGGCGGTCGGGAGCGCGACGAGGAGCGCGATACCACCCCCAATCGCAAAGGACAAGGAGGCGGCTGGGCCGGCCGTACTGGCCGCGAGCCCGGGGAAGACGAAGATACCGGCCCCGATCATCGTCCCGATGCCGATTGCCAGCCCACCGACGAGCCCGATGGTCCGTTCGAGTTCCGTCTCCTCGTCGTGAACGATGGCCTCGTCGGTGACAGTCTCGGGCTGCTCGACCGGCGCCTCACCGTCGACGTTCCGGCCGGTGGGCTCGGGCCCGACAGGCTTGTCACCCATAGTTACGTGTTACCGTACATCGGGGATAAAACCGAGGTAGGGACCCTCCGCGGGGCCCGGTTTTCGACGCTGGAACGCTGCCCCATCGGGCAGCCGCTATCAGGGCGTCACCCGGCCGAGAAGCGGCGCCGCGACGCGGCGGACGGCACGCCCGACCTTCCGCCGGGTCCGTGAGTTGGACTCGTAGTCGACGTCGCGCCTGTCGAGCCACTTGCGCATTGTCGCCGAGCCGGCCTCACGGTCGATACCGAGCTGTCTGGCGTGTTTGATCGGGTGTCTGAGCCAGCTGTACTCCCAGTGTGCGTAGACGTCGATGCGGTCGGGCGCACGGGCGATGAGGATGACGTGAAGCTGTCGGTCCGACAGCGGGGCCCGCCGGAACGTCCAGCTCCCGTCCGGGTCGGAGCCGACCGCGGGCTGGTGGTACCAGCTGACTGGCCCCCACGCGAAGCCGCCCCGGGTTAGTTCCCGTTCGAGCTCGTCCCGTGGTAGCTCGACCGTTCCGGCGTAGCCAGACCGGTGGAGCTTGAACTCCGGCTGGCCGACCAGCCGTGCGACGCCGGTCAGCCACGGGCCGATCAGATGCCGAATTCGGTAGGGGAGGTCCGGTCGGAAATCCGCAACCGTCTCTCTCATGGGAGGTCCTACGAGCGCCAGCTGTACGAAAGTGAGCCTCCGACAGCGTAGCCACGCCGCTGGGAGAGCCACCCGGACCGACCGCTACCACTTTGGCCCGCCGCCGTCTGAGTCAACGCATGGCACGACCGCACGTCGTCGGTATCGCCGGCAGCCTGCGCGACGGGAGCTACACCGACATCGCCGTCGAACGCGCCCTCGACGCGGCCGCGGACGCCGGCGGAACGACAGAACTGCTCGACCTCCGCGAGTGCGACCTCCCCGTCTTCGACGCGGACGACCGCGAAGCGGGCGACGCGCCCGAGGTACGGCGCCGGATTCGCGAGGCCGACTCGATACTGCTCGGGACGCCGGTGTACCACGGCTCGTACTCCGCGCCGCTGAAGAACGCGCTCGACTACTGCGGCTTCGACGAGTTCGAGAACAAGACGGTCGGCCTGCTGGCCGTCGCCGGCGGCGGGTTCCCCATCACGGCTCTCGAACACCTCCGGTCGGTCTGTCGCGCGCTCGACTGCTGGGTCATCCCGCACCAGGCCGCCGTGCCGCGAGCCCGCGACGTCGTCGAAGACGGGACGATTACCGACGAGGGCATCGACGAGCGGGTCGCGCGGCTGGGCGAGGAGGCCGTCCAGTACGCCAACATCGAGCCCGACCCGCCGTGTCTAGAGAGCACAGAGAACGTCGGTGCTGACGATTAGCCGTGAGGGCCTCGTGCCCGAACTCGTAAGCGTCAGCACCGAAGGTGCCGGGGGGTTGGCGTAGGGCTCGTGCCCGAACTCGTAAGCGTCAGCACCGAAGGTGCCGGGGGGTTGGCGTCGGCCTCGTGCCCGAACTCGTAATGGGCAGCCAGAGCGGCGCCGCTGACTGCGACTCGGAATTCTCTTACTGGCCGAGTCCTCACCCACAGTCGTGACACAGTGGGTCGAGACCACCGGGACGGGGCGCGACCGCGGGCCGGTGGCCATCGTGCGGGCCTGGGCGGAAGTCCTCCGGCGACCGCGACGGTTCTTCCGGACTGGCATCGCCCCGGGCGACCAGGCGCCGGGGCTCATCTTCGCGTCGCTGGTGGTCCTCGTCGAGGAGGCCAGCCGGTACGCAGTCGTCGAACTCGCGAGCCGCGGCGTCCTCTCGACCGGCCCGTTCCAGTACCCGGCTATCGGCGATTTCACGCCCGGCGTCGCCGCGCTCGCCCTGCTGGGTATCATCGTCTTCGTCGCGCCCATCACGGTCCACCTGACCGCGGCTATCCAGACACTCCTGCTCATCCCGACCGCGCCCGAGCGGGGCGGCATCAGCGAGACGGTCCAGGTCATGTGCTACGCGATGGCCCCCTGCGTCGTCGCCGGGCTCCCGTTCCCGGAGCTCCGCGTGCTCGTCACGCTCTGGGGGGCCGCGCTGTACGTCGTCGGCACGACCGTCGTCCACGACATCGGCCTGCCGAAAGCGGTCGCCGTCGGTGCCGTGCCGGCGGCGATACTGTTTGGCTACGGCTTCCGGGGCTTCGACGCCCTGACGACGCTGGCGAGTGCGAGCGGACTTTAGTCGCGGGCGCGTAGGGCGGGTATGCTCACGCTGGACATCGACGACTTCATGCTCGAACTGAAAGACGGCGCGTTCAAGAACGTCGGCCCGTCGAACAAGCAGGCGACGGTGAAGATGTACGACATCGAGGGTGTCGACGTGCGCGAGTACGGCGACAAGCGCGTCAAAGTCGCCTTCGAGGACGAACAGGGGAGCGAGATAGAGGTCGCCCTGTTCCCCGAACAGGCCAGAGCGGTCGCAGAGGGGCTCGAAATGCTCGAATCCGAGGGCGACGTGCTAGACTGAGCCCGTCAGTACCCACCCGTTTCTCTCGCGCGGAATTCGACAACAGTTTTAGGCCCCACCTGCTTGCATCGGTCAATGGGTTCGTGTATCATTTGCGGCACATCCGTCGACGGACACATCTGTGACCTCCACGAGGAGGACGCGTTGTTCGAGTTCCGAGGGAATAGCGCCGACCAGCTCAACGTTGGTCGATACTACCGCGGTAACGTGGACGGCTTCGCCGAGTTCGGCGTCTTCGTCGACATCGGTGACAGCGTCACCGGCCTGCTCCACCGCAGCGAACTGGACCAGCGACTCGATTCGCTGGACTGGGAGCCGGGCGACGAGGTGTACGTGCAGGTCAAGAACGTCCGCGACAACGGTAACGTGGATCTCGGCTGGTCCATCCGACAGGCCGAACGCGAGTTCCGCGGCGTCCTCGTCGACGACCCCGACGTGGGGCACTCGACGCTGCTGGACGAGGAAGAGGACGACTCGGGAAACGCTGACGGGGACGGGCCGTCGGCTCAGTCCCCTTCGACGGAAGACGCGAGCGACGCCGACCAGGTCGAAGCGGACGCCGACGACAGCGACCCGGCGCCCCGAACTGAAGACGAGGCGACCGACGAGCAGACGGCGACCGACGACGACCACTCCGAGGGGACCGCCGTCGGCACGGTCGGCGAGACCACCGACGCCGAGAACCCCACCGACACGGCCGTCGTCGCGTCGACTGGCACCGAGACGGCCACGGAGGGAACGGCCGGCGACGGAGCCGACGCCGACTCGGACACGACCGACGATGCCCCGGCGACAGTCGCCATCGGTAGCCTCGAAGACCACGTCGGCGACGACATCCGACTCGAAGGCGAGATAGTCGGCGTCCGGCAGACGTCCGGCCCGACCGTCTTCGAGCTCCACGACGAGACCGGCACCGTCGACTGCGCCGCGTTCGTCGAAGCGGGCGTCCGCGCCTACCCCGACGTCGAAGAGGGCGATTTCGCCCGACTCGACGGCGAAGTGCGCCGACGCCGCGGCGAACTGCAGGTCGAGACCGAGGACCTCGCCGTGCTCGACGAGGCCGAACGGGACGCCGTCGAACAGCGACTCGCCGACGCGCTGGACGACGAGGCCCGACCGGACGCCGTTTCCCCGCTCGCCGAGGACCCGACCATCGAGGCCCTCTCCGCGGACCTGGTCGAGGCGGCCACCGAGATTCGGAAGGCCGTGCTCACTGACCGTCCGGTCATCGTCCGCCACGCCAACACCGCCGACGGCTATCTGGCCGGCAGCGCGCTGGAGCGTGCGACGCTCCCGCTCGTCACCGACCAGCACCGGCGGTCGGACGCGCAGTACCACTACTTCGACCGCCGACCGCTTGAGGGCGGCGTCTACGACATGGACGACGCCACGAAGGACACCTCGCAGATGCTGGACAACCGCGCGCGCCACGACGAGGCGCTCCCGCTGTTCGTCTTCGTCGCGGCCGGGGGCACCCGCGAGAGCCTCGACGGCTTCGACCTGCTGAACGTCTACGGCGCGCCCACCGTCGTCGTCGACGACATCGAGGTCGACGGCGCGGTCACCGACGCCGTCGACGCCGTCGTCTCGCCGAGCCTGGCCGACGCGCCCGACACGACCGCGACGGCGCTCGCGGCCAACGTCGCCGCCCACGTCAACGGGGACGTGCGCGAGGACCTGCGCCACCTGCCGGCTGTCAGCTTCTGGGAGGACGCCCCAGAGGCCTACGTGGACCTCGCCGACGCGGCGGGCTACGACGCCGAGGCGGTCGCACAGCTCCGCGAGGCCGTCGCGCTGGAGGCCCACTACCAGTCCTACGAGGACAAGCGCGAGCTCATCACCGACCTCGTGTTCGGCGACGACGAGAGCGACGTGGGCGGGCTCGCCGGCCACGTGGCAGAGCAGTTCCGCGAGAAGGTCGACGAAGAGGTCGCGACAGCCGAGGCCAACCTCGACTACCGAACCGTCGACGACGCGACGGTCGCCGTACTGGACACGGACGCCTACTCCCACCAGTACGAGTTCCCGCCGGAGACGCTCCTGCTGGACGAGCTCCACCGCTCGGTTCGCGGTGACGCGGACGCCGTCGTCGGCGTCGACACCGACACGCTGTACGTCCGAACCGACGCCGACGTGGACCTGCACGAACTGGTGGCCGACGTCGACGAGGCCGTCCCCGAGGGCGGTGTGACGACCCGGAGCGTTCGTGACGGCTCCATCCGATACCTCGCCGGCGAGCGCGACGCGGTGCTCGACGCGACGCTGGAGCGGCTCGCGGCGGCCCTGTAGCGACGCAGGACTTTTTTCCCCGCTCGCTGTCGACTCGGTATGAGCGACGGCCCCGTCAACGCGGACGACGTCGGGTGGACCGAACACGACCACGGCGACCGCCAGTTCAGACGAAAGAAGCTGGCCGAGGCGGCCGGCGGCGAGGAACTCGGCGCCAGCCTGTACGAGGTGCCGGCGGGCAAACGGCTCTGGCTGCGACACTACCACGAGGGCAACGAGGAGTCGATATTCGTCCTCGACGGCGGCGGGACCCTCTATCTCGGTCCCGACGCGACCGAACACGACCTCGAAGCCGGCGACTACGTCGCGCTGCCGGCCGGCGAGGAGAGCGCCCACGACGTCGAAGCCGGTGACGACGGCCTCCGGCTCCTGATGAGTGGCACCATGGACGAGCCCGACATCACGGTCTACCCGGACCGCGAGATGGTCGGCCTCTATGCCGGCGCCGCGCCCGGCGGCGACAGCGACGAGCGGACGATATCGACCTATCTGGACCGACACGCCGAACTGGACTACTGGGACGACTAGCCCGGCTCAGTCGTCGGTTTTCGCCGCTCCGACGGCGCGTTTCGCGCCGTAGACCGCCCACTCCGCGGAGTAACAGAACACGCAGCCCCGGAACTGCGGCCGGTCGCTGTCTGCAGTCGTCATACGCACACAGAAGGACTCGGCGGTCTTCAATCCTGTGCGTGTCAGCGCGCCGCGACGGCTCCGCGCTGACTGAGAGAGTGATAGCTGGACGACGCGTATCGGCGCTACTCGCCGCTGTCGGGGTCCGGCTCGTCCGTTCCGCAGTGTGGCTCGTCCGCGGAGTCGTCGGAATCGTCGTCGAGCGGCGGAATCGAGCTGATTCCGAGCTGGTATCGGCGAGGGACGGGTGATTCTTTCATACCCGATGGACAAATCTAAACTACTTAACTACTGGCATAATACAATATATATGTCATCGACGGTCCTTGGACAGGTGGCCGGCCCGACGGGGGCCACAGCGTACGCCCGAGCGACACGCTTATTCGGCAGAGACGACCAGTTCGGGTACGAGCGATGAGCACGGAGACGACGGACCCCGAGGAGACGGAGGCCTTCCAGCAGGTGTGTGCGGAGCTTGTCGACCGCATCCTGGCCGGCGAGGTCGAGCGCGACGACGTCGAGAGCGCCAAGATAGACGTCTGTCGGGAGTTCTCCGCCCCGAAGGTCCCACAGAACTCCGAACTGCTCGACTACGCGCCACAGGAGCACCGCGAGGTGCTGGAGGAGGTCCTCCAGCGCAAACCCGTGCGGACGGCGTCGGGCGTCTCGCCCATCGCCATCATGACCTCGCCCCATCGGTGTCCCCACGGGAAGTGTCTCTACTGTCCCGGCGGCCCGGACTCGGAGTTCTCCTCGGCCCAGTCCTACACCGGTCACGAGCCCGCCGCCGCCCGCGGCGAGCAAAACGACTACGACCCCTACGGACAGGTGACGCTGCGGCTGAACCAGCTGCGCGAGATCGGCCACCCCGTCGACAAGGCCGAACTCATCGTCATGGGCGGGACGATGACCGCCCGGAGCCACGACTACCAGGAGTGGTTCGTCAAGCGGGCCATCGAGGCGATGAACGACTTCGACGTCGACGCCGACCCCTCGCCCGCCGAGGGCGTCAGCTTCGCCGAGGACGACTACGAGTTCCGGTATCTGGAGGACGTCGTCGCCGAGAACGAGACGGCCGACGTGCGCAACGTCGCGACCACGTTCGAGACCAAGCCGGACTGGTGCGACCCGGAGCAGATCGACCGGATGCTCCGGCTGGGCGCCACCAAAGTCGAGGTCGGCGTCCAGACCACCTTCGAGCGCATCAACCGGGAGATGCATCGGGGCCACGGCGTCCAGGCCAGCATCGACGCCAACCGCCGGCTCAGGGATTCGGCGTTCAAGGTCGGCTTCCACATGATGCCCGGCCAGCCCGGGATGTCCAGGGAGATGTGTCTGGAGGACTTCCGGCGCCTCTTCTCGGAGTCGCGCTGGAAGCCCGACTACCTGAAGATCTACCCGACCCTCGTCGTCCCCGGCACCGTCACCTACGACTGGTGGAAAAAGAACGACTTCGACCCGCTGCAAAACGAGGAGGCCGCGAAGCTCGTCGGCGAGATCAAGGACATGATTCCCCGATACACCCGGCTCCAGCGGGTCCAGCGCGACATCCCGGCGGACTTCATCGAGGGCGGCGTCTGGAAGTCCAACCTCCGCCAGCTGGCCTGGAAGGAGATGGAGAACCACGACTGGTCGTGTGACTGTATCCGCTGTCGCGAGGCGGGCCACAAGGACGAGGTCGCCGAAGACGTCGAACTCGACGTCATGACTTACGAGGCCTGCGGTGGCACGGAGCATTTCATCTCGTTCGAGGACTTCGACACGGACGTGCTGGTCGGGTTCTGTCGGCTGCGCTTCCCCGACGACCCCGTTCGCCGAGAGCTTCGGGACGCCGCGCTCGTCCGGGAACTCCACGTCTACGGCAACTCCGTCGGCGTCGGCCAGACCGCGGGCGACGACGACCACCAGCACAAGGGGTACGGCAAGCGCCTGCTCGCGAAAGCCGAAGAACTCGCCAGCGACGCCGGCTTCTCGAAGATCGCCGTCATCTCCGGCATCGGCGTCCGGCAGTACTACCGGGAGAAGCTGGGGTACAAGCAGGACGGGCCGTACGTCTCGAAGCGACTGTAGGACTCCCCCATGGGACGGATTCTCAGGGAAACGCGTATCGACGCTCCCCGAAAGCGAGTGTTCGACCTCGCGCGCCACGTAGAGGCTCACGTCGAGACGATGCCGGCGGAGGAGGCGATCGGCGCGACCGGGCTGCTGGAACTCGGGGATTTCGTTACCTTCCGCCAGCGGCAGTTCGGCGTACCGTTCGAGCTGACCGCCGAGGTGACCGTCATGGACCGACCGAACAGGTTCGTCGACGAGCAGCGCGCCGGCGTCTTCGGCTCGCTCGTTCACGAGCACACGTTCGAGGACTGCGAAGGTGGGACACTGATGCGTGACAGCGTTCGGTTCGCGATGCCGTTCGGTCCGCTCGGGAAGACGGGTGAGCCCGTCGCCCGACGGCGCTTGCAGCGGCTCATCGACTACCACGCGACGGCACTGCGTGCGGTGGCCGAAGGTGACGAGTGGCAGCGATTCCTGAACGACTGAGCTGCGTGACAGAGACCACCACGCACGATACGGTGTCGTTTTCCACGCCGATACCCTCTGTGAGGTATGGTCCGAGAGCTTCGCCCTGGCCTCTGGCTGCTTGAACTCGGGCTCCTCCCGCCGCTGGCCTCGAACGCCTACCTCGTCGACGAGCGCCAGTTCGGGGGTGAACGCGAGGAACTAGTGCTGATAGATACGGGGCTGTGGTGGAACCGGCCGAGCATCGCCGACGAACTCGACGCAGTGGGGTACGGCCCCGGAGACCTCGACCGCGTGCTGCTAACCCACTACGACCTCGACCACGTCGGCGGGCTCAACAGGCTCGTCCCCGAGTTCGACGGCCCGGTCTCCGTGGGCCGGGACGACCTCGACCTGCTGGAGCGACGCGTCCATCCCGAACTGCTCCACCACAAGGGCCTGTTCCACCGGGCGAGCCGACGGCTCTTTCCGCTCCCGGACCTCGCGCTGGAGCCGCTGTCGGACGGCGAGACGGTGGGCGGGTTCACCGCGTACCACACGCCGGGCCACAACCCGGGCCACACCGTGTTTCACCACGCCGGCGCGTCCGCCGCGTTTCTGGGCGACCTCGTCTGGGCCGCCGACGACGGCGGGCTGACGACGCCGTTCTGGGGCGACTCCTACGACATGGTCCAGCTCAGGGAGAGCGTCGGAGCGCTCGCCGACCGGATTCCGGCCTTCGACGTGGCGGCGATGGGTCACGGCGACCCGCTCGTGACCGGCGGCCACGCGGCGCTTCGCGCGCTCGCCGGGCGGCTGTGACACCGGCCGCCGGCTGACGGTTCGGGGCTGTTTGGGCCGGGTTATTTACTCGCGCCACCCGTCGGTTCGGACATGACCTCGACCCTGGCTATCGTGGGTGCCGGTGGCGCGGGCGCCGCCGCTGCGTACGCGCTCCGGGACGACCCGGTCGACGTGACCGTCTTCGAGAAGAGTCGCGGTGTCTGTGGGCGGGCGGCCACCAGACGCAAGGACGACTGCATCTACGAATACGGGGCGAACTACCTCAAGGACGACGACGAGCGCGTCACCGAGCTGGTGACCGAGACGCTGCCGAGCGACGGACTCGTCGACGTCGAGGCGCCCATCTACGCCTTCGAGCGGGACGGCGACGTCGGCGAGGGTCGGGACAGCGACGAGCACAAGTGGACCTACGAGTCGGGCATCACACAGCTCGCAAAGCGACTGTTCGCCGCGGCCGACGCGACCGTCCACAACGGCGTCCGCGTGGAGACGCTGGACCGCGACGCCGGCGGCTGGCGCGTCTTCGACGCCGAGGGGACAGACCGCGGCCACTACGACGCGCTCTTGCTCACGCCGCCGGCGCCCCAGACCGCGGACCTGCTCGGCGAGGCGGCCTGGGACCACGACGACTGTCGCGACCTGCGCCAGACCGTCGCCTCGGTGCCGTACCGGACCGTCGTCTCCGGGATGTTACACTACCCCTTCGAGCTGGACGTGCCGTGGTACGCCGCCGTCAACACCGACAAGGCCCACGATATCGGCTGGCTCGCCCGGGAGGAGTGCAAAGCGGGCCACGTGCCCGAGGGGGAGTCACTGCTGCTGGTCCAGATGAACGAGCCGTGGTCGGTCGCCAACTACGACGCCCACCCCGACCGCATCCTCGACGAAATCGCCCAGCGAACCGCCCGCCTGCTCGGTGACGACCGGCTCACCGACCCCGACTGGACGGACCACCAGCACTGGCGCTACGCGCAGCCGGAGGACACGGTCGACCGCGACGCGCTCGCCCCGGCGGCCGACCACGACCTCTACTTCGCCGGCGACTGGGTGGCCAGCGAACCGCGACTGCACGCGGCTGTCCGGAACGGGCTGGACGTCGGCGAGCGGATCGGGGCGGACTACTGAGCGGGCTCACCCCTCGTCGTCCGGGCCGGCGAGCAGGTCCGTCTCGTAGGCCGCGACCGCCCCGACGACGGCCTCTGCATCCGTGTCCGCCACGTCGAACGCGTCGAGACTCCCGTAGAGCAATGCGATGGCCCGCTGGATGAGACTCGGTGTGAACGGGACGTGTGCGTGGGCCTCCCGGACCGGCGGTCCGTCGTATCGTTCGGGCCCGCCCGCGGCCTCACAGAGAAAATCCGTCTGCGTTCGCCTGAGTTGGGCCATGTCCGCGTTCGCGAACAGCGGTCCGATGTCCTCGTCCGCGAGCAACCTGTCGTAGAACTCGTCGACGACGGCGCGGATGCCGTCGCGGCCACCGAGCCGGTCGTACAGCGTCTCCTCTGCCATGCGAGCGGTAGGGTGGGGAGGACCTAACGCTTCCCGGTCCGGCCGAGCCCAGCGTCCGTCCCGATAGGCATTTGGGCGGGCGCCGACAGCCACCGACATGGACCACAAGCGGGAACTGACGAGCGTCGACCTCGCCGCCCTCGAGGCCGAACTCGCCGAGTACACGGGGGCGAAACTCGACAAGGCGTATCTCTACGCCGAGGACGACCTCGTGCGGCTGAAGCTGCGGGACTTCGACCGGGGCCGCGTGGAGTTCATCATCGAACTCGGCGACGTGAAGGGGGCCTACGTCGCCGCGGCGGACCACGTCCCGGACGCGCCCGGCCGGCCGCCCGACTTCGCGATGATGCTGCGCAACCGGCTCTCGGGGGCGGACCTCGTCCGCGTCGAGCAGTTCGAGTTCGACCGCATCCTCGAACTGGAGTTCGAGCGCGGGGACGGCTCGACGACGCTCGTCGCGGAGCTGTTCGGGGACGGCAACCTCGCAGTGCTCGACACCCACGGCGAGGTCATCGACTGTCTGGAGACCGTTCGGCTGAAGTCCAGAACCGTCGCGCCGGGGACCCCCTACGAGTTCCCCTCGGCGCGGTTCAATCCGCTGACCGTCGACTACGACGGCTTCGTCGCTCGCGTCCGCGACTCCGACGCCGACCTCGTCCGCACGCTCGCCACGCAGCTGAACTTCGGCGGGCTCTACGGGGAGGAGCTCTGTACGCGGGCCGGCATCGACTACCACGAGCCCGTCGAGGAGCTCACCGAGGCGCAACTCGACCGCCTCTACGAGGTGGTCTCGGAGTTCGCGACCAAGCTCTCCGAGGGGCCCCTCGACCCGCGGGTGTACTACGAGGAACTCGACGGCGAGACCGACGAGGACGGCGACCCGGAGCGCCGCCGCGTCGACGCCACCCCGGTCGCCCTGGAGGAGTACGAACACCGCTACAGCGAGCGCTTCGACTCGTTCAACGCCGCGCTGGACGACTACTTCTACAACTTCCAACGCGAGGAGGAGGTCGAGGGCGGCGAGACCCAGCGACCGGACTTCGAGAGCGAGATATCGAAGTACGAGCACATCATCAGGCAACAGCAGGAGGCCATCGACGATTTCGAGGCCGACGCCCAGGCCGAACGAGAGAAGGCCGAACTCCTGTATGCCAACTACGACCTCGTCGACGACGTGCTCTCGACCGTCCGGAGCGCCCGCGAGGCGGACGTGCCGTGGGCGGACATCGAGGCGAAGTTCGCGGAAGGCGCCGACCGGGGCATCCCGGCCGCCGAGGCCGTCGTGAGCGTCGACGGCAGCGAGGGGACGGTCACGCTCGATATCGACGGCACGCGCGTGACCGTCGACGCCGACACCGGCGTCGAGAAGAACGCCGACGAGCTGTACAAGGAGGCCAAACGCATCGAGGGGAAAAAAGCGGGCGCGCTGGCGGCCATCGAGGACACCCGGGAGGACCTCGACGACGTCAAACAGCGCCGCGACGAGTGGGCGACCGACGACGGCGACCACGACGCCGAGGAGGACGACAGCGAGGACGAACCGACCGACTGGCTCGCCGAACAGTCGATTCCGGTCCGCCACAACGAGCAGTGGTACGAGCAGTTCCGGTGGTTCCACACCTCCGACGGCTATCTGGTCATCGGCGGCCGGGACGCCGACGACAACGAACAGCTGGTCCAGAAGTATCTCGAAGGCGGTGACAAGTTCTTCCACGCGCAGGCCCACGGCGGCCCGGTCACCGTACTCAAGGCCACCGGACCGAGCGAGGCCGCGAAAGAGGTCGACTTCCCGCAGTCCTCGCTGGAAGAGGCCGCGCAGTTCGCCGTCTCGTACAGCTCCGTCTGGAAGGACGGGAAGTTCGCCGGCGACGTGTACATGGTCGACCCTGACCAGGTCTCGAAGACCCCGGAGAGCGGCGAGTATCTGGAGAAAGGCGGGTTCGCCGTGCGGGGCGACCGGACGTACTTCGAGGACACGCCGGTCGGCGTCGCCGTCGGCATCACCTGTGAGGACCGAACGCAGGTCGTCGGCGGGCCGCCGGCGGCCATCGAGGGCGACGTCGCCACGAGCGTCGCCGTCGAGCCGGGCCAGTACGCCCAGAACGACATCGCAAAGCGGCTCTACCGGGTGTTCAAGGAACGGTTCACGGACGAGACGTTCGTCCGGAAAGTCGCCAGCCCCGACCTGATTCAGGAGTTCCTGCCCCCGGGCGGGAGCCGGATGGTCGACGAATAGCACGGCTCACGCAACCTTATATACTTGTTGGTCGTAGTATAGGTAGGTACAAGACGACGAGCCGTGTGACAGGGCGACTCGCCGCCGGGTATCGGACAATCATGTTTCAAGAAGCCCTAAACTACCCACGGAACAGCGACAGCGCGGTGAAAAACGTAGCCATCGGGGGGATACTGCTCTTCCTGAGCTTCCTCTTCGTCCCGGCACTCGCCGCGTTCGGATACGTCGTCCGCTCGCTCCGACACGTCCTGAACGGCGTGGAGGAACCGCCGGAGTTCGACGACTGGGGCGACCTGCTGACCGACGGCGCGAAGGCGTTCGCAATCGGTCTCGTCTACGCGCTGATTCCCGCGGCTATCGCGGTGGTCGCAGTGCTCGCAAGCGGCGCGACGCTGGGTCTGGGCGGCAACGGCGCCGGGAGCGGCCTCGTCGTGGGGCTCATCGCCCTCGTCGCCGCGCTGCTCGTGTTCGTCGTCTCGCTGCTTTCGGCCTACATCGTCCCTGCGGCCGTCGTGGCCTGGGTTCGCACGGACAGCCTCGGCGCGGCGTTCTCGCCGCGTGAACTGCGCGTGCTCGCGTTCAGCAAGACCTACGCGACCGGGTGGGCCGTCGCCCTCGGTATCGGCCTGCTGGCCGGTATCGTCTCCAGCGCGCTCGGGGCCGTCTTCATCGGCACCGTGCTCGTTCCCTTCATCGCGTTCTACGGGAACGTCGCCGGCGCGTACGCCATCGGCTCGGCGGTCCGGGAGATGCCCGCCGTCGACGACGGGCGCGACGCCCCGGCCAGCCAGCCCGCGGCCTGAGCGGTTCGGTAGCCGGTGTACTGTTAGCAAACGTTTATTTTTGCAGTCGTGGAACCTCTAGCCGTTACTGTCACCTGCGGTAGCGCGGTGGTTCGGTTCCACCGTCGACGACCGGGGTCAGTGACGGAGGTTCCAATGCTCGAAGACGCAATCACGTACCCGTCGACCGGTGAACGGAACGTCGAGACGCTCGCTATCGGCGGCGTCTTGAGTCTCCTGGGCGTGTTTTTCGTCCCGATACTGTTCGTCTATGGCTATCTGGTGCGCGTCATCAGGCAGGTCGCCAAGGGGGAGACCGACGTGGCGCCGGCGTTCGACGAGTGGGAGGAACTCCTCGTCGACGGACTGGTCGTGTTCGGTATCTCCGTCGTCTACGTGCTCGTACCGACAGCGGTACTCGTCGCGGGGCTGTTCGTGTTGCTCGTGCCGGTCGGTGTGGGTGTCGGGGTCGGCGGCAACGGCGGCAGCGCCGTCGCCGTCTTCGGCGTCCTCGTCTCGCTGGCCGTCACGCTGCTCGGAATCGTCGCCCTGCTGGCGGCGTTTTACCTCGTCCCGGCCGCGGTGGCGGCCTACGCCCGCACCGGGCGATTCGGGTCGGCGTTCTCGCCGTCGACGCTCCGGAGGGTCGGGACCGACGGGAGCTACGTCGTCGCCTGGCTGGTCGCACTCGTCATCGGCTTTCTCGCGCAGGTCGTCGGCGGCGCGCTCACGCTCACGCTCGTGGGTGCCGTGCTCGTCCCCTTCGTCACGTTCTACGGCAACGTGGCCAGCGCCTACGCTATCGGCGCCGGCGTCGCGGAGACTGAACTCGCCTCGGAGACGAGCGACGAGGGAGCGGCTGCCGGCCGGCCCGCGGTCTGAATAGCAGGGCACTTGTGGTCGGGCGGCGCAGTTCGGGTATGCAGATAAAGAGCCGGCAAGCCACCGGCGAGGGTCGCGAGCGCGTCGAACTGGTCCCCGAGACGCTCGACGACCTCTGGCACCTCTCCTACGTCGTCGAGCCCGGAGACCACGTCTCCGGGGATACGACCCGCCGCATCCAGCGCAACGACGACACGCTCCGGGACAAGGGCGGCGAGCGCGAGCCGATGTGGCTGCAAATCGAGGTGACCGACGTGGAGTTCGCGAAGTTCGCCAACCGCCTGCGGGTCGGCGGCGACATCGTCGACTGCTCTCGGGAGGACCAGCTGGGCTTTCACCACACGCTCAACGTCGAGGAACACACCGAGCTGACGATCGAGAAACGGTGGAAGCCGGACCAGAACGACCGGCTCGACGAGGCGGTCGAGGCCACGGAGAACCCGGACGTCGCCATCGCGACGGTCGAGGAGGGCGAGGCCCACGTCCACACCGTGGCCCAGTACGGGACCGAGGAGCGCGCTGTCATCACGTCCACGACCGGCAAGGGCGATTACGCCCGCCCCCGCGACGAGCTGTTCTCGGAGCTCGCGGACGTGCTCGAACGACAGGACGTGGACGCGTACATCCTCGCCGGACCGGGCTTTACCAAGCAGGACGCTCTGGACTACTTCGGCGACGCGATTCCCGACATCGCCGAGCAGATCACCGTCGTCGACACCGCGTCCGTGGGCGACCGCGGCGTCCACGAGGTGCTGAAACGCGGCGCCGTCGAGGACGTGCAACAGCAGACCCGCATCGCCGAGGAGGCAGACCACATCGACGAGCTGATGGCCCGCATCGGCGAGGGAAGCGAGGTCGCCTACGGCCCCGAGGAAGTCGCCAAAGCCGCCGATTTCGGCGCTATCGAGACTCTGCTGGTGCTGGACGAGCGGCTGCGGCTGGAACGGGCCGACGAGGGCGACTGGGACGTCGACGTCGACCACATCATCGAGACGACCGAACAGAAGGGCGGGGACGTGACGGTCTTCTCGGCGGAGTTCGCGCCGGGCGAGCAGCTCTCGAACCTCGGTGGTATCGCCGCGCTGTTGCGGTATCGGCTCGACTGACTCTCCGGTAGCGGGCCGCTGCCCGTCGGAAGATATCGTTTCTGGTAATTGTTGGGGCCCTTTTTTATACTGTAACTAAATAATTAAAGACGATAGAGGAGATGCCGTAGAATGTCATTCGAGGAACAGCAGAATTTCGCCAGACAGGTAGCCGACCTCAACAAGTACGGTCAGGCGCTCAACCGGTGTGAGACCGTCGAAGAGGTCGTCTCGCTGACGCTGGAGGCGATGTCCCTGCTGTTTCAGTTCTCCTACTCGACGTTTATCGAAGTCCGGGACGGCGAGCTCAGGGTGGTCCACAGCACGAACCCGCGGCTGACCCAGGGCGGGAGACCCGGACCGGTGGCCCAGCGGGCGTTCGAGGACGGCGAGACCGTCGTCACGACCGGCAGCGACGCCGGACTGGATCCGGACTCGGACGTGACAGCGACACTCGCAGTACCGGCACAGGTCGGCGGGGAGGTGACCGCGGTGCTGGTCACTCGGTCGACGTCGGTCGACACGTTCGGTGACGAGTACAGTCGCCCCCTCGAAATCCTCGCCTCTCACGCGGCCACGGCTATCAGCAACATCCGCTCGCGGGAGCGACTCGAACGGGCCCGGCAGGACTTGCAGGCGCGAAAGGAGATGATAGAGATGTACGACCGTCTGTTGCGCCACGACTTGGGGAACGACCTCCAGATAATCGCCGGCTTCGCCGACGCCGTCGCGGGCGAGGTGGCGGGCCAGACCGCCGACTACGTCGGCAAGATACAGCGGGCCGCCGAGAGCTCCGCCGACCTCATCGAGCGGGTCGGTAACCTGGTGAGCACGCTCGAAGCCCAGGACGAGCCCGAACCCCGCGACCTCCGACCCATCCTGGAGAGCACGGTCACCGAGGTGTCCGCGAACTTCCCGGAGCTCACCGTCGAGTTCGACCCGTCGACGGCGGCTTACCGGGTCTACAGCGGCGACCTGCTCGACTCGGTGTTCACCAATCTCGTCTCCAACGCCGCGGTCCACAACGACGGCGCGGTGGAGATGGGTATCACCGTCGAGGAGACGGGTGACGGCGACGTCGTCGTGACGTTCGCGGACGACGGCAGCGGCGTGCCCGAGGCGGTCAGGACCGACATATTCGAGATGGGCGCGAAAGGCCCGGAGAGCTCCGGGACCGGTTTCGGCCTCGGCTTCGTCCGCGCGCTGACCGAGTCCTACGGCGGCGACGTGACGGTCGGCGAGAGCGACGCGGGCGGCGCCAGTTTCCGTGTGACGCTCCAGCGGGCCTGACTCTCAGACGCTGTCGACCGTTATCGAGAGCCCGTCCTCCGCAAAGCGCACGTCGCCGTCGTACTCCTCGCCCAGCGAGTCGAGCATCTCCTCGTGGCGTCCCTCCGTGTGCGGGTAGAGGTGGGTCAGATACACCCGTCCGACCGCCGCGTCGGCCCCGGCGAGTGCGGCCCCGAGGCTCGTCGGCGTCGGGTGGTTCGAGACGTCCACGTCGTCCGGAAACGAGCAGTCGTGGACGAGCACCGCGGCCCCGTCGGCGAACTCGACCAGCTCGGCGAACGCCTCGGAGTCCCCGCTGAGCGCTATCGTCGGGCCGCCCGACGCCGGGGTGAGCCGGTAGGCGAAACACTGCATCGAGTGGCGCGTCTCCATGCGCTCGCCCTCGAAGCCCGCCAGCGAGAACGTCGTCCCTTCGATGTCGACGAGCGTGAGGTCGAGTCGGTCCTGCATGTACTCGTGGACCGAGAGCAGGTCCTCGACGAGCGCGGTGGTTCCGGGCGGGCCGGCTACCGTCAGCTCCGTCTCGCCGGCCAGCCAGCGCGCTTTCATGAGCACGTCGAGGTCGGAGACGTGGTCGAGGTGGTGGTGGGTCAACAGGAGGGTATCGACGCCTTCGTACCCGATATCGGTCCGCGCGAGCGCGTCGAGCACGCCGCTGCCACAGTCGACGAGCAGGGCCGTCCCGTCGGCCGTCAGGAGTGTTCCGGACTGGGCGCGCCGGCCGGTCGGCATCGCGCTTCCGGTGCCGAGAAACGTGAGTCGCATGTCTGTCACAAGCGGGTGGAGCGCCAAATGGGTTGGTGCGTCAGCGGGGACGTCGGCGGGGACGCCGACTGGAGGGGCTTCAGGGCGGGAACCAACCGGGAAGCGATGGGGGGTGGCCGTCTCTGAGGGGGCAAGGACACGTGGGCTGCGTGCCCGGTGACGGCCCGATTATGGCTTCCACGAGGGAGACAAAAAGTCCATCCGAGACTCAAAACCGCGTTTGACCTATCGATGCCCCTACTCGGTGTAGGCCCACGTCAGACCGACGACGGTCAGGACGAGCAGCCCGCCGAGGAAGAAGGCGACGCCGGGTTCGAGGTCGAGCCCGCCGCCGGACGCGGCGCTCGTGACCGTCTCGGTCGCCGTCTCGGTCATCTCGACGACAGTGGACGGCTCCTCGGTCGGTTCCTCCGTGGCTTCCATAATCTGGATGCCGCCACCGCCGCCGTCCGTCGACGTGGGCTCCGGAGTCGCCGTCGGTTCCTGCGACGGCGCCGTCTCCGGTGTCGGCTCGGTCTCGTTGGCGCCGACATCGGCCCCCGACGACGACTCCCCGCCGGTCTCCGGCGAGCCCAGCAGTCCGGGCAGGCGTCCGAAGAAGACCTGAATCATCACGCTCGCCGCGGTCAGCAGGCCGACAGCCGGGACGAGCCGCTCGACCAGCGAGCGCAGCGTCCGCTTGCGGTCCGGCGTCCCGACGAACACCACCAGCGGGTCCTCGGGCGGTTCGTACACCGTCATCTCCTGACCCTTCTCGGAGTACTGGGTGCCGGCGACGGCGATGAGCTCCTCCGACTCCAGTTTCTCTAGGTGGTAGGAGACCTTCTGGATGGACATATCGAGCCGCTCGGCCAGCTCCGAGGGGGTTCCGGGCTCGTCGTAGACTTCGTTGAGGATATCGCGGGCCGTCTCCGAGGAGAGGGCATCGAGGACGGCGGAGACGTCTTCGTCGACGCCGACGATCTGCAACTCACCGTCCTGTGACGTGCTCGTGTCGGGGCCGCGGGAGGGCAGCAGGGACATATCGCCATCACTGACGGCCAGCGTAATGAATCTCGTGGACCCTGCTCAGTCCCGGAACCCACTTGTCCGTCCGGGCCAACCACAACCCAGACGATGGACCCGCGAGCGCGGCTGGACGCCACAGCGCCCGACTTCGACGTGGCGACCGTCGACATCGACGACGGCGACGTGCTCTCACGGCTCGCGCCCGTGGTCGCGGAGTGGTGGACCGAGCAGTTCGGCGAGTTCGTCCCCGGCAACGGCGGCTTCTTCACGCCGCCCCAGAAGGAGGCGATTCCGCTCATCCACGAGGGGACGAACGCGCTGGTCTGTGCGCCCACCGGGTCGGGGAAGACCCTCGCCTCCTTCACCGCGATCATCAACGAGCTGTTCGCGAAGGCCCGCGAGGACAGCCTCGACAACAGCGTCTACTGCCTCTACGTCTCGCCGCTGAAGTCGCTGGCCAACGATATCCACCGGAACCTGACCGTTCCCCTCGAAGGTATCTCCGAGAAGCTGGACGAGCGCGGCGAGGACGTGGAGATTCGCCACGCGATTCGACACGGGGACACCAGTAGCGCGGAGCGCCAGCAGATGCTGGAGACGACGCCCCACATCCTCAACACCACGCCGGAGACGCTGGCGATACTACTCAACTCGCCGAAGTTCCGGAAGAAGCTCGAAACCGTCGAGTACGTCGTCGTCGACGAGATTCACAGCCTCGCCGAGAACAAGCGGGGCACCCACCTCTCGGTGTCGCTCGAACGACTGGAGGCGATGGCCGACTCGTCGCCGACGCGCATCGGCTGTTCCGCGACGGTCGAGCCCCGGGAGACGGTCGCACAGTTCCTCGTCGGCCGCGACGAGCCCGGCGGCGACGCTCGCCCCTACGAAATCGTCGACACCCGCTTCGTCCGCGACCTCGACGTGGAACTGTCCTGCCCGACCGACGACCTCATCGACACCCCCAGCGGCGTCGTCACGGACCGGTTCTACCGACAGCTCCACGAGCACGTGCAGGACCACACGAACACGCTCGTGTTCACGAACACCCGCTCTGGGGCCGAACGGGTCCTGCAGAACCTCCGGGAGCGCTACGACGACTACGACGAGGGGAACTCCGGCTGTCACCACGGCTCGCTCTCGAAGGACAAGCGCCACGAGATAGAGGGGGCGCTCAAGGACGGCGAGCTCGACGTGGTGACGACCTCGACGAGCCTCGAACTCGGCATCGACATGCCCTACATCGACCTCGTGGTGCAGGTCGGCTCGCCCAAGTCCGTCGCCGCCCTGCTCCAGCGAGTCGGCCGGGCCGGCCACCAGCTCGGCGAGACCGTCGAGGGTCGTGTCATCGCGCTGGACCGCGACGAGCTGGTCGAGTGTGCGGTGATGCTCGGGAAGGCCACCGACGGGTTCGTCGACCGCGTGTTCATCCCCGAGAACCCACAGGACGTGGCGACCCAGCACGTCTACGGGATGGCCATCAACGCGGTCCGACCCGAGGCCGAGGTCAGGGGCATCCTCGAACGGGCCTACCCGTACCGGAACTACACCGAGGACGACTGGGAACAGCTCTGTCGGTATCTCACCGCCGACTACCCCGGGCTGGAGGACAGAAACGTCTACGCGAAAATCTGGCGCGACACCAACGACCCGCCCGACGGCGACCACCACTACGAGGAGTACGACGTGGGCGAGCACCTCGTCGGCAAGCGCGGGCGGCTCGCGCGGGTCATCTACATGACCAACATCGGCACCATCCCGGACTCCTTTACCTGCGACGTCGTCACCCGCGGGAGCGACGAGTGGGTCGGCCAGTTAGACGAGTCCTACCTCGACACGCTGGAGAAAGGCGACGTGTTCGTCCTGGGCGGGTCGAACTACGAGTACCGGTACCGCCGGGGCTCGAAGGTGTACGTCGACCCGACCGCTGCCCGGCCGACGGTGCCCTCGTGGTTCTCCGAGCGGCTGCCCCTCTCCTACGACCTCGGTCGCGAACTGCTCGGCTTCCAGCGGGAGCTACTGGAGAAGCTCGAAGCCGGCGGGCTCTCCGAGGTGCGCAACTGGCTGCGGACGTTCCCCCTCGACGAGAACAGCGTCCGGGCCATCGCTCGGATGTTCCGCGAACAGGTCGCCTACGCGGGGAGCGAGAGCGTCGCCACGGACGAACGCCTCGTCATCGAGGAGGCGATGGACCACGACGAGTACGAACGCCACTACCACGTCCACTCGAACTACGGTCGGCGGTTCAACGACGGCTTCTCGCGGTTGCTGGCCTACCGGGTCGCGCAGGCGGCCAGCGCCAACGTCCAGGTCGCCGTCGCCGACAACGGCTTCACCCTCTCGATGCCGCTGAACCGCAAGGTCGATATCGAGCGCATCGTCGACGACATCGACCCGGCGGACGTGCGCTCGGACCTGCGGGCGGCCCTCGACGGGACCGACCTCCTCCAGCGGTACTTCCGCATCAACGCCACGCGCTCGCTGATGATACTCAAACGCTACAAGGGGTACGAGAAGTCGGCCAGCGAGCAGCAGGTCTCCGCGGAGATGCTGCTTGGCTTCGCCGAGGACCTCGGCGACTTTGCCGTCGTCGAGGAGACCTACCGGGAGATTCTGCAGGACAAACTCAACGTCGCCGCTATCGAGGACGTGCTTACCGATATCGACCGCGGCGCGGTCGCTGTGGGGACGATTCGAGTCGACTCGCCGTCGCCCCGGGCCTTCGGGCTCGCGACCCTGATGGCCAGCGACGTGGTACTCGCCGAGGACGAGTCCGCGGTGCTCGCGGAGTTCCACCGCCGGGTACTGGACGAAATCGAGGACGACGCCGTGCCGGTGGACTACTGACGCGCCGCTCGTGTCGGTTCGGTGCCAAGAGTGATGACGCTGGCTTCGGTAGCGGTACTGATGGCACACCACACACACGACGACCGCGAACCGCCCGAGGCCGGTCACGTCCACGAGTGGGTCGACGAGTCAGTCGACGCGCGCGACGACTGGGCGCGCCGCCGGCGCAAGGACATCCCGAACGACAAGCGACTGTTCGTCCTCGCCTGCATGGACGAGCGGATTCCCGTCGAGGAGGTACTGGGGCTGGAACTCGGCGACGCGCACGTCTTCCGCAACGCCGGCGGGAAGGTCACCGCAGACGTCGTTCGGTCGGCGGCGCTGACGCTGCAGTTTTTCGACACCGAGGAGATAATCGTCGTCAACCACACCGACTGCGGGATGATGAGCGCCAGCGACGAGGACGTCGTCGCGGGGCTGGAAGCCGCCGTCAGCGGGGACCTGTCGGACCTCGACCTCGACCCGTCGCTGCCGGAACTGGATATCGGCGACGCGACCTTCGACGAGTGGCTCAAGATGACTGACGACATCGACGAGGCCTGCGAGCGGCAGGTCGCGTATCTCCGCGCTCATCCGCTGATTCCCGACGACGTGACCGTCACCGGCTACGTCTACGAGGTCGAGAGCGGCCACCTGCGTCGCCCCGGCGACCGGATCGGGGACGAGATCAGCGAGCGCGTGTAGGCGTCCGGACGACGGCTCAGTTCATCGAGTCGCCGTCAGTCATGGATTCACCGTCGCCCATGGATTCACCGTCGCCCATGGATTCACCGTCACCCATGGATTCGCCGTCACCCATGGACTCGCCGTCACCCATGGACTCGCCGTCACCCATGGATTCGCCGTCACCCATGGACTCGCCGTCGCCCATCGAGCCGTGGGGCGTCAGCGTCACGCTGATGACGTTGCTCACGTCGGGGTAGCGATAGCCGTCACCGACGTCTTCGAGCCGCTGGACGACGCCGCCCTCGTCGTCGCCCTGGTCGGGGCTGCTCTGGGCGGGCGCCTGGTCCGGTCCCTGGCCGGGCTGGCCGTTTGGCTCCGTGCCGGCGTCCCAGAGGTGGACGCTGTCGGTCACGTCGCCCGAGACCGGCTCGCCGTCCTCTGGCCACAGCGCGATGCCGTCGGCGCCCGGCGAGAGGAACACGTCGTTCGACGGGACGAACATGCTCGCGAAGGAGAGCTTCTGGCCGGGCGTGGCCTGAACGTCGAACTCGAAGGCACCGCCGGGTGCGATGGGTGGTGCGCCGGGCACCTCGCCCATCGGGTCGTTCGGGTCGGCGACGGTGTTTTCGGGTGTGTACGCCCCGGAGTGTGCGACGCCGCCCATGTCGCCACTCATACCGTCGTCACCCATACCGTCGTCACCCATACCGTCGTCGCCCATGCCGTCGTCGCCCATACCGTCGTCGCTCATGCCACCGTCGCCCATGCCACCGTCGCTCATGCCACCGTCGCCCATGCCGCCCAGCTCGTCGACGAGGCCGGGCTCGCCCTCGAAGCCCGTCGGCGGGCCGGCCTCGGCCAGCGCCTCCAGCCCGATAGAGGCCGACTCGCCCTCGGTGTAGATGGGGTTGTCGCCGCTGTGGACGGCGTAGGCCCCCGGCGTTATCCAGACGGCGCCGCCGGTGTGGCTGTCCGAGCCGTAGAAATCCGTCGGCGCGACGTTCTCGATGCGAACGGTGACGGTGGTCTCGCTCGTCATACCGCCCTCGTCCATTCCGCCTTCGGTCATGTCGCCCTCGGTCATCTCCCCGGTCGCCGTGCTCTCGGACGGCGTCCCGTTCCCCGTGTCCCCGCTACAGCCGGCGATGGCGAGCGCGGCCGCGCTCCCCGTCGCGGCGATGAACTTCCGTCGAGTCGAGTTCTCTGACATTACAGTGGGGACGACGACAGGGGTTTGAATATAGATTTTTCAACATCCGTTTCGATTCCGTTCCAATTTCCCCCCACAATCGGTGTCTGACGCCCGCACACTTTCTTCCGCTGTTCACACTTGCCCGAACGGCGGGCGCTGACAGCCTGTCGTGTATGTATTTCTAGATGTTCGCGGCGCGGGAGCAAACGATTAATCCGCGTCTCGGACCACTGGCCGATATGGAGTCGCTGCATCCCCGCGTCAGGTTCCTCTGGGCCGGTCGGTCGGCGATAGCCGGTCTCGTCCTGCTCGGGCTTCTCGTCGCCGTCGACCGACTGTTCGTCGCTGTGCCCCTCGAACTGGCCGTCGGCGGGTGGGTCGCGCTCGTCCTCGTCGGCGCCGTCCACGCCGTCCTCGCCCATCGAATCTGGCGGTTCGCGCTGGAAGACGATTCGCTCTTTCTCGTCCGCGGGGTCGTGACCCGGACCGACACCTCGGTGCCGTACGTCCGGGTCCAGCACGTCGACACTACCCGCGGCCCGGTCGAACGGACCGCCGGGCTAGCGAGCGTCGTGGTCTACACCGCTGGCTCCCGCGGCGCCGACATCACGATTCCGGGACTGCGGCCCGACCGGGCGACCGAACTGCGCGAGCGCCTCCGCGAGCTCGCCGGCGAGAGCGAGGCCACGGACGCAGTATGAGACGGCTTCATCCCCTGAGCGGAGCGGTGAGCGTCGGTCGCGGGCTGGTTCAGGGCGCCTTCTTCGGCGTCATCGCCGGGACGACGATGGTCGGTGTGCTGGGGCTGCCCGCCTGGACCATCCCACTCGTGCCGCTGGCGCTGGCGCTTCTCGTCGGCGGCTTCGCACTGGCGCGGTACTACCGCTTTACGTACGAGATCGAGGGCGACACGCTGGCCGTGGATTCGGGCGTGTTCGCCCGGCAGTCCAGAGAGATTCCCCTGGGGAGAATCCAGAACGTCGACATCACCCAGGGGGTGGTGAACCGGCTGCTCGGGCTCGCCGTCGTGGCCTTCGAGACCGCCGGCGGGGCCACGACCGAGGCGACACTCGACGCCGTCGACGAGGCCGAGGCCGACCGCCTGCGCCGTCTGGTCCAGCGCCACGGCGAGACGTCGCCCGAGTCCGGGGAAGCGCCCGCCGAGGCCGACGGTGAATCGCTCCGCGAGGACGCTTCCGCGCCAGCCGCCGGCCCCGACACCGAGGAGCTGTTCGCGTTCGACCTCCGTGACCTCCTGACCTACGCCGTCGTCTCCGTGCGCCCGGCCGCGCCGGTCTTGCTGCTGGTCGGGCTCCCGCTGGGCATCGACATCCTCACCACCGTGCTCCGGTACAATCTGGGGGTGGTCGGTGGCCCACCCAGCCTCTCGCTGGCCGTCCTCGAAGCGTTCGGCCCGCCGCGGCTGGTCGCGCTTGCGCTCCTCACGCTCGCGCAGTTCCTCGTCGCGGCGCTGGTCCTGAGCGTCGCCCTGACGCTCGTGGAGTACTACGACTTTCGGCTCGTCCGCGAGGGCGACGACCTGCGCTACGAACGGGGCCTGCTGCGCCGGTACAGCGGGACGATTCCCCTCTCGAAGGTCCAGACCGTCTCGATACGCGAGAACGTGGCGATGCGCCGGTTCGGGCTCGCCACGCTGGTGGTCGAGACCGCGGGCTACAGCGGCGGCAGTCAGGAGTCCGCCCAGGGCGTCGCCATCCCGATGGCACCGCGGGCGGACGTGTACGCGCTGGCCCGCGACATCGAGCCGTTCGACGACTTCGACTTCGAGCGTGCGCCGACTCGCGCACGGCGCCGCTACGCCGCGCGCTTCGCCATCGTCGCCGGCGTCGTGACCGCCGTCGGCTACGCGGTGGATACGTTCCTGCTCGGCAGCGGCTACTGGTGGGTCCTGGGCGGGCTGTTCGCGCTCGTCCCGCCCGCGGCACACCTCCGCTGGCGACACCGCGGCGTCGCCCTCGACGACGACGTGCTGGCGACCCGGTCGGGGTTCTGGCGACAGACGACGCGCGTCGTCCCGTACTACCGTGTCCAGACCGTGTTCGTCGGTCGGTCGCCGTTCCAGCGCCGCCGGGACCTCGCGACGGTGACCGCCGATACGGCGTCTACGAGCAGTATCTTCGGCGGGGCCGCCCGGGCCTACGACGTGGACGACGAGCGGGCCGCACAGCTCCGCGACACGCTCCGGGAGCGGCTCTACACGGACCTGCTGGAGCGACGGCGTGGGACGGGTCAGTAGCGCGAACCGGGGGAACTGACAGCGTCCGGAGGTATCCATTTCAGCCTCGGCCCGCTAGCTCGGGTATGTGTCCTGCACGGGGGCAACGCGACGAGCGCACGGGGGACGATTCCATGTCGACGGCGGAATCGTGGCTGTTGCTGACCGGTTCACGGACCGCCGTGGCCGCCGCGATCGCGGTCGGTATCTTCGCGGTCGTCGTCGCGGTGACGCTCTCCGGTGCCGTCCCGCTGCGGCGCTACGAGGCCATGTTGTACGTGTTCAGCGGCCTCATCACGGGGAACCTGACCATCATCACCGTCGTCGTCTCCATCAACCAGCTGTTGCTCTCCCGGGAGCTACGGACGCCGCCCGACCTGAAATCGGAGATAGACGGCATGATCGACTACCGCCGGACCATCGAGGACGAGGCGGGGCAGATAGCGCCCGTGGAACCGCTGGGGTTTCTCCGGCTGCTGTTCGAGACGACGCGCCAGCGCGCCCAGCGGTTGGGCGGGCTCTCGACTACCGAGGCCGACGCGGAACTGGCGTCTGACATCGACCGCGTCGTCACGGAGATAACCCGGTCGGCCGACCGTGTCGACGACCTCCTCAAGACGAGTGACGTCGGGACCTTCGAGGTCCTCTCGACGACGCTGAACACCAACTACGCACGCGATATCAACCGTCTCAGACAGATCAAATCGCGCCACGCCGACCGGATGCCCGACCACATCGACGACGCCGTCGACGGGCTCGTCGAGCTCCTCCAGAACATCGACATCGCCCGGCAGTACCTCAAGTCGGTCTACCTCCAGCAGGAGCTGGCGAAGCTCTCGCGGCTGCTGTTCTACGCCGGGCTCCCGTCCGTCGTCGTCGTGACCGTGGCGCTGCTCGTCTTTACCGCGTCCGACGGGGCGGCCCTCCCGCGGTCGCTCCTTCGTCTGGTCGTCCCGGTGGTGATAACCGTCGGCCTCGTTCCGCTCGCGGTGCTCGCGTCGTTCATCGTCCGGACCGCGACCGTCGCCGAGCGGACCGCCGCGATAATCCCGTTCACGACGCCGACACAGGAGGAGTGAGCGCCGACCGGCGTCAGCTCGACGCCCACTCGACCATCCGCCCGTACACCGCGTCGGTCCCGAGCGCCTCGGCGTCCCCGACGAGCACCAGCGCCTTCTTCGCCCGGGTCAACGCGACGTTGATGCGCCGGTAGTCCTCGAAGATGGGGCCGTCCAGCCCACCGGTCGCGACGAAGGAGACGACGATGACCTCCTTGCTCGACCCCTGGAACCGGTCGACCGTGTCGACGGCGACCTCGGGCAGGCGCCGGTTCAGTTCGGCGACCTGCGCGCGAAACGGGGCGATGACGCCGATATCTCCCGCCGGGACGCCGGCCTCGCGGTAGGCGGTGACCACCTGGGCCACCGCGTCGGCCTCCGCCGGATTGGTGTTGCCGGTCCGTGCGCCGTCGGGGTCGACGAAGGACACCCCGTCGCGCAGGTGCGCCGGCAGCGCGTCCATCGTGACGCCCTCCAGGTCGTCGATGCGCTGGGCGGCCACCGCGCCCGTCGCCGGCCGCAACTGGCCGTCGTAGAACTCCCGCGAGGCGAAGGCCTGGATGCGCTGGGCCATCCGGTACTGGCGGTCCAACATCACACCGGCCTCGGGGAACGCCTCGATGAGGCGCTGGAACAGCGACGTCGAGAGCGTCTCGTCGTCGGACTGGACGACCGGCGGGAGCTGCTGGTGGTCGCCGACGAGGACGAACCGGTCGGCGAGCGTCGTCGCCGCGAGCGTCCCGGGTTCCGTGAGCTGGCCGGCCTCGTCGACGACGGCGGTGTCGAACGACTGGCTCTGCATCGCGGTCCCGCCACAGGTCGCGGTCGTCGCCGCCACGACCTGCGCGTTCCGGAGCGTCCCGGCGCACTCCTCTGGGTCGCCGGACTGCTCCAGCCTGTATCTCTGCATGTCCTCGCGGACGCCGCTCTCGGTGCCGACGCGGACGATGTCCCTAAAGCCCTGTTCTTCGAGCGCCTCGATGGCGTTGTCGACGGCGCGGTTCGTGAACGCGGAGAGGAGCACCCGGTCACCCTGCTCCACGAGCGCACGGACCATCCGGGCGAGCGTGTACGTCTTGCCCGTCCCGGGCGGCCCGTGGACGAGCGCGAAGTCATCGGCCCCGACGGCCAGCTGGCAGGCCTCGTTCTGGGCGGCGTTGTTGTCGATAAAGGTCTCCTCGACGGCCTCGAACGAGGGGTCTCGCCGCCCGAACAGCACGTCCTTTCGCTCGGGCGGCTGGGTGAGCAGGGCGTCGTGGAGCGCGTTCTGGAGACGGTCGGTCGTTATCTCGGAGGGGTAGACGTCCAGCCGGCGCAGGTCGAGTGGCTCGTCGGTCGTGACGACGATTTCGCCGTCGGCGAGTCTCCGAACCCGCCCCAGCTCGGCGTCGCCGTTGACGGGGTCGCCGTCGCTGGCCATCACGAAGTCCCCCTCGCGTATCTTCGAGACGGCGCCTGTCCCGTTCGCCCGGAGTTCCCAGCGGCCGCCGTCGAGTTCGGTGCGACCCGTGGGCTCTAGGTTCACGAGCGCCCGGTCGTCGTCGGCCCGCTCCTCCGGCGTCTGCTCCCAGAGCTTGGCGTACTCGCGGTGGACCGCGCGGCGTTCGGCCTCGATGGCGCGGTAGAACCGCTCGAAGTACGCCCGTTCCTCGTCGGGGATAGCCACACCCACCTGTCCGGCCTTGGACTCCTGGTCCAGTCGGCCCGAGACGGCCATGCAGGTGTCCTGCTCGAAGCAGTACTCGCACTTGGCGTTGGCCTCGTACCCCGTCGGCACCCCGCTGTCGTGTTCCATCGCGGCGATGGCGTTGCGCGTTCGGACGACGTACTTCAGAAGCCCCGCACCGATGGAGAACTCCTTGGCCGGCGAGAGGTCGCCGCTCTCCTCGGTGCGCTCGACGGCGGCGTTCTTCGTATAGAGGAGCGTCCCGGTGTCGGGCGCCGCGTCGATGGGAGTCTGGGCGGCCCCGCCGTCGCCGGCCATCACCGCGCTGGCCGAAAGCGACTCCGCCTCGCGTTCGCCCAGCATCAGCGCGTACGCCGTCGCCTGAATCTTGTCCTGGAAGCGGGGCTCGCGCTTGGTGTTTTTCCCGGTCTTCAGCTCGACGGGCATCCCCCTGCGGACGGCGTCGGCCCGCCCTTTCATCCCGTAGCGCTCGGAGATGAGCGTCATCTCGGAGCGCCACTGGTCCGTCTCCGAGAGCGTCCCCTGCTGGAGCCACCCCTCGATGGCTTTCGCGTGGTCGCGGACGTCACCGGCCACCTCCTCGGCGGTTCGACCGAGGAGCCCGATGTCGAGCCCGGCCTCGTGAACCTGGTCGTCGATGGCCGTCTCCACGTCCCGGCCCCGGAGGAGGTCACCGAACACCTCGTGGACGACTGTCCCTTTCACCAGCGGGTAGGCCAGTTCGGCCCCGTCGAGTTTCCGCAGGTAGTACATCCGCGGACACTGCACCCACGCCCGGATGTCGGTCACGTCCACGAGGAAGGACGGCTCCACGACGACAGTCGAGTCCCCGCCGACGGAGTACTGGGTCTCGCCCTGGTACTCGCGCTCGTCCGGGTCGTAGACGGCCAGCTCCATCCCCGGTTCGAGATACTCCGCAGTCTCGGTCCACTTGCCCCACAGCGTCACGGTCGTCGGCTCGCCGGCCCCGCGGTCGGGCCGCAGCGTCACCTCACAGAGTTCTGACTCGCCGTACTGCGTGTTGACGGTCTTTGGCGCCTCGACCTCCACGACGACACCGCGTAATTGCACGGGCATAGCAACGACTGGGGCCGGAAAAACGCTGTCGGTCAGCGTCACTGCCGCGTTGGGCGTGGGGTTGAACGCGAGCGCGAACCCGAGGCACGGACACAGGAACAGCCCCAGAACTCCGCCGACAAGCGCCAGACGCGAGACCCCCAGCGCAGCGGAGTGCCCTTTCGAGGGATCACTCCCCGCTGTCGTGCGCGTACTCCCGAAGCGTCTCCATCGACACGTCGTCCAGCACGTCCTCGCTCGTCGCGTCGAGGACGACCGGCGGCGCGTGACCGGCCTCGTGAGCCTCTATCCAGCGCGGGACACAGACACACCAGTGGTCGCCGGGGGTCAGTCCCGGAAAGTCGAGCTCCGGTCGAGGTGTCACGAGGTCGTTGCCCTGTGCCTTGCTGTACTGGAGGAAGTCGTCGGTCATCACCGCACAGATCTCGTGGCGGCCGGGGTCGCGTTGGAGCGGATAGCAGTAGCCGTCCCGCATAAAACCCGTCGTCGGGCCCATCGAACAGGCCGACAGCTCCCCGCCCAGAACGTTGGTCTCGCTTTCCATACGTCCTCTCCCGGGCGGCGACGGGAAACCGTTTAGGACTGTTCGCCGCCGTCCGTGAACAGGTCGCCCAGCCCGTCGTCGTCTTCGTCTTCGGACTCGTCGACGGCGGTCTCGTCGGGCTGCCCGTCCGACGTGTCCTCGGGGTCCGGCGACGCATGGTCGTCGTGACCGTTACCCCGCCGGCTCCCGGACGCCGCTGGTTCCGGCGGGCTGGTGCCCTGCTCGCCGTCCCGTCGCGGCGGTTCGTCACCGTCCTCGACTGCCGGGTCGGGGTCGAGCTGTTCGTGCCCGCCGTTCACACTGGCGTCGCCGGTGCCCGAGACGGACGGCGCGGCCGGCGAGACGGCGGGCACGTCGACGCTGTCCATCGCCGTCCGGACGATGTCGTCCGAGTCCACGCCCTCGACCGTCGCCTCGGTCGTCAGGATGAGCCGGTGGCTCATCGTCGCCTGCGCCATCCGCTTTACGTCTTCGGGCGTCGCGTACTCGCGGCCGTCGATGACGGCGCTGGCCCGGACCGCCTCGAACACCCGCTGGACGCCACGGGGCGAGACGCCGATATCGGTGCGGTCGTCCTGTCGCGTCGCCCGTGCGAGGTCGATGATGTAGCGTCGTATCTTCTCGTCGACCCGGATGTCCTCCGCGAGTTCCTGCAGTTCGAGGACCGTCTCCGGCGTGACGACCGGGTCGACGCTGGGGGCGAGGGTCCGTCTGTTGTCCCGCATCTCCAGCAGCCCCATCTCCCCGTCCACGTCGGGGTATCCCATCGAGGTCTTGACGCTGAAACGGTCCCGCTGGGCCTCCGGCAGCCGGAACGTCCCCTCCTGTTCGACCGGGTTCTGGGTGGCGATGACGACGAACGGCTCCGGGAGGTCGTGGGTCGTCCCGTCGACGCTCACCTGGCGCTCCTCCATCGACTCCAGCAGGGCGGCCTGCGTCTTCGGCGGCGCGCGGTTTATCTCGTCGGCCAGCGCGACGTTCGTAAACACCGGCCCCTGTGCGAACTCGAACGCGCCCTCGTGCTCGTCGTAGATGTTCGAGCCGGTCACGTCCGCCGGCAACAGGTCGGGCGTGAACTGGATGCGCGTAAACCGGAGCCCCAGCGACTCCGCGAGCACGCGGGCCAGCACCGTCTTTCCCGTCCCCGGCACGTCCTCGACGAGGACGTGGCCCCGCGCGATGACGGCCGCGAGTGTCTCGTACAGCACCCGCCTGTCGACGACGACTGCCTCCTCGACGCGGTCGACGATGTCCTGACAGCGCCGGGCCGCGTCCGCGGGCGTCAGGGCTCGCTCGCTCATACTCGGTGGTTGTCCTCCGCTGTCATGAAAGTGTGCCATTGGACGATGTCGCCGGTCTCCGCGTCGGCTATCGGTTTTTTCTCGGAGGGCAGGGCGGATAGAAAGTCCCTGTCAGCCCCGCAGCGCCAGCGCCACGAGGACCACGCCGAGGACGGCGACGCCCATCGTCGCCGGGGTGCCGACCGCCGGCCCGACGGACCGGCGCGCGATATCGAGCGCCGAAAGCGCCGCGATTCCCAGCAGGGCGATACCGACGGCGATGACGCCGTGGTACAGCTCCAGCCGGCGCGTCTCGGGGATGTGACCGAGCTCGGCCGTCACGCCGAGGCCGAAAGTCCCCACGTCCCACACCACGAGGCCGCCGGCCACCGCGCCGAAGACGAACAGCGACGGGAACCCGACCAGCGCGGCGCCCAGCCCGACGGCTATCAGCCCCGCCGCGGCCACCGCGACCGAGCCCGCCCGCCCCGGAATCGCGCCGGTGTAGAACCCCACGAGAACGATGACGAGGATGGCGTAGACGAGCACGGGAAGCACCGGGATGGCGAAGAAAAACGTGAGGCCGACGGCCCCGAACCGCGCGAGCGTCGGGACCAGAACGAGCAGGGCGAAGACGTAACAGAGGGCCGCGACGGCGGCCCCGACGGTCCCCGTCGAGAGGCTGTCGAAGCCCGACGTGGCCCGACGGGCGACCCAGGCGACCGCGGCGATGAGGACGGAGAGGACCGCCACACAGGCCAGCGGAATCGCGGTCAGCGCGGCGACGACCGCGACGAGCCCCGATATCGGCGGGATGGCGAGCACCGTCTGGAGGACCCCGGCCACCAGCCCGGCCACGGCGACGGCGGCCAGGCCCCACGCGCCCGCCGTGACGTAGACCAGCGTGGACCGCAGGCGCATGTATCGCGCTCTCGCCGCCGGGCGCCGGTGGACGGGGGTGAGCTGGACGGCCGGAATCGCCCGCACCGCCAGGTACAGACAGCCCCCCGCCACCCCGAGCAGGGCCAGCAGGCCGAACAGACCGGCGACCGGACCGGTCCCGCGGGTGAGCGAGAGCACGACTTGCCGTCCGGCGATGCCAAGCGCCACGGCGATGCCGACGACGACCACCGCGACGAGCCAGAACACGTAGGAGATAACGCTACTGCCGAGTGCCGTCTGTACAGTCTCCCTGTCGAACGCGTCGTTCCAGCCGGCCGCCACGCCGAACATGGCGGCGAGTCCCCCCACGACGAGGAACACGAGTCCCGGCCGGGCGAACGCCACCAGCCCACTGACCGCCACCAGCGCGGCCAGGACGACCGCCGACGGGAGAAAGAGCAGGTGACCGAGCACCACCGGCCCGAGCCGGTCGCGACACAGCAACGCGAGACCCGCCGAGGCGAGGCCGACCAGCAGCCCGAAGGAGCTAAACAGGAGCGGCTGGCCGACGAGGAAGCCGGCCGCGGCCAGCACGCCGACGACGATGACCGCGACGACTGTCAGACTCGCCCCGCGTGGCCGCCCCTCGTCACCGACGGCAGAGGGGTTGTCGAGCCGGGTGCCACCGATGGCCATTCAGTGGCCACCCCCCGCGCGGACGCCGGCGCCGGCCCGGTGGGCCTCGACGGCGAACACCGCTTCCAGTATCGTCGGCAGCGGTGTCCCGCGTCGCCAGTCTATCGCCCGGGCCCCGCCCGCCTGACAGCGGGACAGACGCGTGCGGCGCCGGACCTGCTCGTACTGGCCGCTCACCGTGTTCGAAGCTACGATGTCCGGTGAGAGCACGGTCCGGGACTGGCCGGTGCCGGACCACAGGCCCACCATCTCGACCGGCGCGTCGTCCAGCAGCGGCGAGACGAGGACGAACTGCGCCTCTCGACCGGCCAGTTCGCCGAGCTTCCGCGCCTGGCGCGTGGCCGCGCTGTCGGGTGCCGGTGGTGTGTCGATGGCGTCGTCGAGCACCGAAATCGCCTTCGAGCGCTGCTGGCTCCCGGCGCCGGGCGGGAGCCACGTGAGGCCGCCGGGCCCGTCGCCGTCGACGCCGACCACGGCGACAGCGATGTCGTGTCCGGTGGCCAGCAGCGTGTTCATGGCCCGCGTCGCCGCGTACGCCCCGAGTTCGACCGCGGTCGGTCGGCCCGGCCCCGCGGCGACTCGCGAGACCGAGCGGGCGTCGAGAACGAACACCACGGTGGCCGACACCTGTCTGTCGTAGTTGACCGTCGAGAGCTCCGACTGCTTGGCGTAGCCGCGCCAGTCGATTCGCCCCGCGGGGTCGCCGTGGCGGTACTCCCGCGTCGAGTGGAAGGTGAGGCCGTCGCCGGGCGTCTCCGTCGTGAGCCGGCCGACGCGGGTGTCGCCCGCGTCGGACAGCGGCGGGGCGTCGGCGTCCAGCCGGCAGACGAGCCGGCCGTCGCCCGCGGGCTGTCGGTCGGCCGTCGCGACGGCGCCCGCTCCCGCGCCCCGGACCCGCAGGCGGGCCGGCGGGAAATCGAACTCACCCCGGCGGGCGACGACTGTGTAGGTGAGCGTCAGGGTCTCCCCCGACGCGAGCGTTCGGCCGCCGCGGGGGCTCCCGTCGAGGACGGCCAGCGCCGGCGGAACCGGGTCGACTACCCGGAGGTCCGACACCGTCCGGTCGCCGTCGTTCGTCACCGACAGCGTGACAGTCACCGGCCGTCCCGGCGGCGCGACCCGGGGCTCGATGCGGCGCGTGACCGCGAGCTCCGCGGGCACTGTCGCCGTCGAGACGGCGCCGTAGGCCAGATAGGCCAGCGGGATGGTCGCGGCGAGCAGCAGCGTCCCCGAGGCCACGACAGCGCCGTACCCGGCCAGTATCGCGGCCGCGACGACCGCGCCGCGCCACCGGAGGCGACGCGCCATCAGCTGTCGCCCCCCGCGTCTCGGGTCGGCCAGTCGGCGGAGGCTGCGGGCGGGTCTGCCGTCTCGGACCCGTCCGCGGTCCGGTCGGCCCCACTCGCGTCCGCCTCTCCGTTGGCTCCGACTCCTTCGGTCACGGGCGACTCGGCGTCGGGGCCGTCCTTGTCGTACTCGGCCGCACCGACCGAGGCGCGCCCCTCCACGGCGCGGCGGAGGCTCCCGTCGCTGGCCCGCCGGAGGTCGTCGAGCGTCGGTTCGACGACCGGCACCGGTCGCGGAGCGTGCTGGCCGACGACCGGCGGGAGCGCCGCCTCGGCCGCAGCGGCGACGGCCCCGACGGCCCGAGCGGTCCGGTGTCGCACGGCTTTCGCGGGGAAGAGCCACGCCCAGACACGTCGACGCAGCGACCGCTCCGGGGGCAACACGTCTTCGTCGAGCACTGACGCGGCGACCGGGTCGTCGGTCCACGAGCCAGCCGACAGCGCCGCTTCGATGCGGTCCCGCTCCCAGCCGCCCTGCCCCAGCGCGTCGACGAGCGCCTCCCGCAGCGGCGCTCTGACGGTGTCCAGTCCCGCGTCGACGGTGTCCGCGTTCCGCGCCTCGTCCGCGGCCGTCCCGATGACATCGGCCATCTCCGTCCCCGATATCGGGTCCGTCTTCGGCGTCGATTCGGGCGGGTCCGCCACGATTGCGCCCCCCTCACTCCAGGGCGAGGCGGAGACCTCGTCACCGCTCGGGGTCGACAGGAGCTTCCACAGCGACAGCGCAAGCACCAGCAGGCCGAGCGGGGCGCCGAGCCAGAGCGGTGCGCCAGTGTCCGTGACCGGGCCGGACAGCAGCCCAATCCCCACGCTGACACCCAGTAACAACGTTCCGACGGCGGCCAGTAGCATCGCGAGCTTTCCTCTCATTCCTCGTCCTCCTCGCGGTGTCGCGTGGCTTCGAGCGCCTCGTACGCCGTCCGGGCCTGATCGCGACGGCTCTGCTCGGGCTCGCCGCCGTACTCCACGTCCCGGAACGCCTCGGTCAGCGCCTCGACGGGCTGCCGGGGGAGGCCGCGGTCGATAGCGGCCCGGGAGACCTCCGCGGGCGTCCGGGTCCGCCAGGTCGACGGCGTGACCCACTCGGCGAAGCGCCGCCAGAGCTGTCGCAGCGCGGGCGCCGAGCCGTCGTCGGCCGCCGCTTCGGGGTCGGTCGCCCCCGTCTTCTCCGTCGCTCGCTCGGTCGATTCGACCTCGTCGCCGCGTCGCCTGAGCCACCAGCCGACCGCCGCGAGGCCGACGAGCGCGGCCGAGACGAGGAGCCCGGGCGCGCCGAAGGCGTAGGTGGCACCGACGACGACCCCGAGCGCGAGACAGACAGCGGCGACGCCACGGAGGGGCAGCGAGCGCAGGCGGGCACCGAGCCGGCCCGGCAGTGTGCGCAGCCACGCCCCGAACCGCGCCGCCAGCGCCGAGACCGAGGTCGGCAGGGAGCGGAGCCAGGCCGCCAGCCGAACGGCCTGCCGTCGGAGCCAGTCGGCTCCCGATTCGACCCCCGCGACGACCCGCAGGACAGCCAGCTTGCACCACTCCAGGAAGCCGACGATCTGCTCGGCGGCCGTGGCACCGCCGGAGGCGACGGCCCGCCGGTATCGGTACAGCCCCACGAGCAGTACGACGGTTCCAGCGGCCGCCAGCCCGAGCCGCTCCCCGAGGACGTAGCCACCGAACAGCAGTCCGACGGCGGTCCACCAGCGCGCGACTCGCTTGGCGGCACCCCGGCCACGCAGTCGTGCCGTCACTAGCGTCGTCGCGAGTGCGAAGACGCTCAGCCCGAGCGTCAGGCCGCCGGTGAGCCAGTAGGCGCGCCACAGCGGGACAGCGTCGGTCTGTGTGGCAGTGGCGGCCCGAACGGTTCCCGAGAGCGTCGTCGGCAGCCGGAACGTGAGCCGACCGTCCGAGCCGGTGGTGCCCAGCGTCTCCCCGGCCAGCGTCACCGTGGCGTTCGGGACCGGCGTCTCGTTCCGGGTGACGGTGACCGCGGCGCGCTCGCCGGGGACGAACAGCCCCGGAACGAAGCCGACGTTCAGTTGCCACACGTCGATGGTCCGCTGCCCGCGTATCTCGCCGCGGCTGACGGTCACGTCGATGCTGTCGCTCTCGGGCACGGTCAGCCGGTATCGCCCGCTTCCGTCCGTCTGTCCGACCCGTTCGCCGTCGACAGCGACCGTGGCGTTGGGCATCGGCACGCCCTCGACAGTCGCAAAGAGCGCGACCGTCGAGTTCGGGACTGGGTCGCCGGTGACGCGTATCGTGACGGCCGATGCGACATCGTAGTCCGAGGAGTTGTTCACGCCGACCGAAGCGGGGCGCTGGCCGGTGGCCCGCCCAGCGTCGATACTCGCAGCCGTGGCTACGCCTCCTGCACCCGCGACTGACACGCCCGCCCCGACGAGCGGGAACTGGCCCGGGCCGACGGACTCCGGCTCGCTGAAGGTACACGGCTCGTCTATCGGCGACTCCACCGTGACGTTCAGCTCCGTCACGTAGGGAACCGTGCCGGTCACGAGCCCTCTTCCGTCCGTGTGGCCGACGAACTCGCCGTTGAACCACACCCGGACGTCGCTCGCCGGCTCGCCGTCGACGGTGACCGCTACCGTGGTCGTGGTCCCCGGTTTCGGGTCGCTGCGCACGTCGACCCGACAGCCACTCGCTGCCTCGCGGACGTCGACCGGTTCGTCACTGTCGCCGAAGCCCCCGTCGCCCCCGGGGTCGTACCGTTCGCCGTCCGAGCCGTCGCCGGAGCTGCCGTCACTGGGGGGGTCACCGCCGATGTCGCCGCCGTTACCGCCCTGCAACCCGGTGCCGTCGCCGGACCCGAACAGTCCGTTCGCCCCGGTGACCGGCGCGAGAAACGCCGCCATGACGAGACCGACCAGACAGACACCGACCAGAAGAAGCTGGCGACTGTCGACACCTTCGACGCCGCCGTCGCCTGTTGTTCCCACGCTGTGGCCCCCTCGTGACGAGTGTAGTTGGTTACCGCATCGTCTCGCAGATACGTTCGATTGCGACCGGCACGGTAATCAATCCCCGCCATCCACCGGACCGATGGCTTCATTCTGGCGCGGACCCAACCGCGGACCATGCGCGTTCGTGACTGGCAGGACATCATCGAGGACGTGATGGACAGCAACGCCGACCCCGGCGGGTGGCGGGCCGTCGGGGGCGACCGCGCGGGCGGCATCGGCGAGGACATGTATCTGGGCCACCCGTCCGCCGGGGTCTACCAGCTCAAGACCTACGCCAAGAACCCGATGGCCGTACAGGGCGTGGGCTCGCAGGTCGCCCGGAAGATAGACGACGACATCGACCCGCTCTTCCCCGAGCAGGGCACCGGCGTCTTCGGCGTCCAGCAGGGCCCCGAGGACGAAGACGACGCAGAGGAGAAAGCGAAGAACCTCGAAACAGTGCTCGAAACCCACGCCGACGCGCCGACGACACCGCGAGCGCTCGTCGAGGACATGCTCGACGCCATGGACTCGCCGGCCTACGGGCCGATGGAGTACGACCAGTACGACCGCCCCGAGCGGATGGACGACCTGACGGACACCTTCGAAGAGGCCGAGGGCCTGCTCGAAGCGGAGTTCGAGGACGTCATCGAGGAAGATGTCCAGCGGGGGTTCTACTGATGTCCGCGGGGACGAGCTGATGGTCGGCCCCTCCGTCACGAAGGCCGACCGCGAGAAGTTTCTCGTCCAGCTGAAGGTCGGCTTCGCCCTGCTCGTGGGACTCTCGATGGCGCTGGTGACGCTGTGGGGGAGCGGGGAACTGCTGGTGACACTGGGTGTCGGGGTCGGGGCGACGCTCGTCGGCGGCGTGCTCGCCCAGTTGACGTTCCCCGACAGCATCGCCGAGACGCCCTACGAGGACGACCGCGAGCGCGGCCCGAAACCCGGACGGCGGCTGCAGGAGCGGCGGGAGGGGTCGGACGAACGGGAACAGGCGGCGAGTGGCGACGGGCGGCGCCGTTAGCGGTTCAGGGGTCGACGCGCTCTATCCACAGGCGCGGCGTCTCTATCTCGTCGGCCGTGGGCAGCGTCTCGGGCGAGTCCCAGACCCGGCCCGCGGCGGCGACGCCCCGGGCGTCCGCGACCGCGTCGAAGAAGGCCTTGCCGCGCTCGTACTGCTGGCGTTTCATGCCCAGACCGAGGAACCGGCGGACGAGCTGGGCGACCGGCCCCCGACCCTGCCGGCGCTCGTCGACCTTCCGGCGGAGGTCGTCGTACTCGTCGTCGAACGCGCGGTCCATCAGCAGTTCTGCGTACCCCTCGACGGCGGTCATCGTGGTGTCGAGTTCCCCGAGCGAGGAGCGGTCGAGCTCGCCGCTGGAAAGTTTCTCGATGGTCTCCTCCATCGTCTCCTCCATGTACTCCGAGAGCCACGGGGCCGCGCCGAACTCCGCGGCGTGGGTCACCTCGTGGAACGCTATCCAGCGGCGGAACCGGTCGCCCTCGACACCCAGCTGGCCGGCGACGCGCCGGATGTTCGGCCGGACGAAATACAGCGCGTGGTCGTCGTTGTCCGCGAGCAAGAGCGGGTCGTACTGTCCCAGTACGTTGTTGCCCAGAAATGAGAGCGCGAAGGCCATCGACCCGGTGTTGACGACGCGGGCGACCCCCGGAATGTACTCGGCCTGCTGTTCGATGGGGGCCATCACCCGCTCGAAGGTCGCGACGTTGGCGTCTATCCAGTGGTGGCGGTTCTGGATTTCCACGGTCGCGGGCAGGTCGAAATCGAGCCCGCCGACCTCCCGAACCCGGTCCCGGGCGTCCCGGACGTCCGTTGTGTACCCCTCCTGTTCGGCCGCCGAGAGCGTCAGGTCGCCGGCGTCCGTCGACTCCTTGGCGGCCTCGGCCACCGCCCGCCAGTCTATCGGTCCGTCACCCGTCGCACCGGCGACGGCGCGGACGCTATGATACAGTCCCATGCGGGGAAAAGGGCGCGCGCCGTGATATGCCTTCTCCTCACACTGTCGGCTCGTCGTCGCTCCCCCCGCCCATCTTCTTGGCGGCCACCGCCGCGACCGCGAGGACCACTAGAGCCAAGACCGCAAACAGGCCCAGCGGAGCCCCGTCGGAGTCGCTTTCGTCCGTCGCTTCCTCGTCGCTGCCGCCGACGCCGGGGGCGTTAGCCGTGAACTCCGAGCCGTCGAGGTGTACTTCGAACAGGGTGATGTCTACCATACTGACACATCACGCGCTCGACTCTTAGTGGTTGCGCTACCCCGGATATTCATGACCGGTGGCGGTCAAGGCGGGGTATGGACGAGCGACGACGACAGCTGCTGGAGGAACTGCTCTCGACGCCCGGGCCGTCCGGTTACGAGGCCGATAGTCAGGCCGTCTGGGTCGAGTACGTGAGCGAGTTCGCCGACGAGGTCCGCACCGACGAGTACGGCAACGCCGTCGCGACCCTCTCGGGCGACGACACCGAGGTAGCGCTGGCGGGTCACGGGGACGAGATCGGCTTCATCGTGCGGGACCTGACCGACGACGGGTTCGTTCGACTGGGCCGTATCGGCGGCTCCGACAAGACGGTCTCGCGTGGCCAACACGTCACCGTCCACACCGCTGACGGGCCGGTCTCGGGCGTCGTTGGCCAGACCGCTATCCACCTGCGGGAGAAAGACGACGACGGCGTCCCGGACGTGGCCGAACAGCACGTCGACGTGGGGGCCACCGACGGCGACGAGCTGGACGCGCTCGTCGACCGCGGCGACCCGATCACGTTCCAGCAGACCGTCACCGAACTCGAAAACGGCCGGCTCTCGGCCCGCGGGATGGACAACCGTATCGGCATCTGGGCGGCCGCCGAGGGGCTGCGCCGGGCGGCCGAGCGGGACGTCGAGGCCACCGTCCACGCCGTCTCGACTGTCCAGGAGGAGGTCGGCCTGCAGGGCGCGAAGATGGTCGGTTTCGATCTCGACCCCGACGTGGCTATCGCCGCTGACGTCACCCACGCGACGGACTCGCCGGACTCGCCCGGCAAGCGCTCGACCGGCGTCGAGCTGGGCGCGGGGCCGGTCGTCTCCCGGGGGAGCGCCAACCACCCGGCCGTCGTCGAGGCCCTGCGCGCGACGGGCGAGGACGAAGACATCGACGTCCAGTTGCAGGCGACCGGTATCCGAACCGGCACCGACGCCGACGCCTTCTACACGTCGCGCGGCGGTACCCCTTCGGTCAACGTCGGCCTCCCGAACCGGTATATGCACACGCCGGTCGAGGTCATCGACCCCGATGACCTCGACGCGCTCGCGGACCTGCTCGCTGGCTTCGCCGTCCGCGCCGACCAGCACGCCCCGTTCACCGTCGACGTGTAAGCCGGGCTTACCGCTCGAAACCGTCGGTAATCTACGTATAACCAATCGAGTTCAGCGCCACTAGCCAGCCATGCCTGCTGGTGGGTATCAGTCGGTCGAACGTCGGGAGCGACGGCGGGGCACTGTCCGGTAACATGGCGTGGCTCGACTCGCGGAGCCGCGTCGCGTGGTGGGCCGTGGCCTTCGTCTTCGGCGCGATCACCGCCTGGGTCGTCCTCACGTACGTCGGGACCTTCGTCCTCGGCCTGTTTCTCTACTACGTCGCGCGGCCGGCCTACAGCCGCTTTCGGACCCAGTTCCGCCGGAGCATCGCCGCCGCCACCGCGTTGCTCGCGCTCGCCGTGCCAGTGGTCCTGCTCGTGGGGTACACGCTCGCCGTCGCGGCACAGGAGCTGGCCCGCCTCCAGCGGACCGTCGACCTGGGGCCGCTGTCCGACCAGATCGAGCCCTATCTGGACGTCTCCCAGGTCGTCCAGGACCCGGAGATGTTGCTGCAAAACCCCGACATCGTCAACGCCGGCCAGCTGGTCGCCGAGGGCGCGCTCGGTTACATCCCGCTCGTCGGCACCGCGCTCATCAACGTCTTTCTGGCGCTGGCCGTGGCGTTCTATCTCCTGCGCGACGGGCCGCGACTCGGCCGGTGGGTCAGAGAGACGTTCGACGACCAGGAGGAGTTCATGGGGGTCTATCTCGACGCTGTCGACGAGGACCTCGGAAGCGTCTACTTCGGCAACATCCTCAACGCCTTCGCCATCGTCGTCGTCGCCGCGTTCGTCTACACGGTGTTGAACGTCTTCGCGCCGGCCGAGGGGATACCCTACCCCGCTCTGGTGGCGGTGCTTGCCGGCGCCGCGAGTCTGATACCGGTCGTCGGGATGAAACTCGTCTACGTCCCGCTGAGTCTCGGACTGTTCGCACGAGCGGCCCTGACCGGGGAGCCGCTGTGGTTCCCGACCGTCTTCGTCGTCGCCACAGTCGTCTTCGTCGATTTCATTCCGGACCTCGTGCTCCGACCGTACGTCTCCGGCCGGAACCTCCACGTCGGCCTCGTGATGATCGCGTACATCATCGGGCCGCTCCTGTTTGGCTGGTACGGGCTCTTTCTGGGGCCGCTCTTGCTCGTGGTCGTCTATCACTTCGCCCGGCTGGTCCTCCCCGTTCTCATCGACGGCGACGGCGTCGAAGCGATGCCAGTGACCGAAGACGCCGTCGAGACCGGCGACAGCGCCGACCCCGGGGAGACCGACGACGCCGTAGACGGCGACCCGGCGTAACCTCCGGGTGTTGGGCGGTTGACCAGTTCCCGGTCGACAAGCGGTACGTTTAAGCGCCAGTCACTATCCCAACCGAACATGAGTGGACGACCGCTGGACGTGCTCGAAGCGTCACTGGGCGAGGCCGTCACTGTACAGTTAAAAGGTGGGGAGATATACGAGGGCGAACTCACCGGCTACGACCAGCACATGAATCTCGTGATCGAAGACGAAGACACAACGATTATACGCGGCGATAACGTCGTATCCATTAATCCATGACTGGCGCAGGAACCCCGAGTCAGGGAAAGAAAAACACCACGACACACACGAAGTGTCGGCGGTGTGGGAACAAGTCGTATCACACGAAAAAGAAGGTCTGTTCGTCCTGTGGCTTCGGCAAGTCGGCGAAGCGACGTGACTACGAGTGGCAGTCGAAAGCCGGCGAATAACCTCCTATCATGCACGAGAAGTGCGGCGTTGTTGGCATCGCTCTCGAGGACCGTGACGCCGCCCGCCCTCTCTACTACTCCCTCTACGCTCTCCAGCACCGCGGTCAGGAGTCCGCCGGCATCGTCACCCACGACGGCTTCCAGCAACACAGCCACGTGGAGATGGGACTGGTCGGCGACGCCTTCGACCCCGAAGACCTCGAGTCGCTGAACGGGTCGAACGGTATCGGCCACGTCCGCTATCCGACGGCCGGTAGCGTCAACGCCTGCTGTGCACAGCCGTTTTCCGTGTCGTTCAAGTCGGGTTCGCTGGGGCTGTCCCACAACGGGAACCTCGTCAACGCGGACGAGATCGGCGACGAACTGGCCGACCTCGGCCACGCCTTCACCTCCGACGGCGACACCGAGGTCATCGCACACGACCTCGCCCGCAATCTGCTGGAAGAGGACCTCGTCCGCGCGGTCAAGCGCACGATGGAGCGCATCCACGGCTCGTACTCGCTAACCATCATGCACGACGAGACGGTGCTCGGCGTTCGCGACCCGCAGGGCAACCGCCCGCTCGTCATCGGCGAACTGGAGGACGGCTACGTCCTCACGTCGGAGTCCGCCGCCATCGACACGCTCGACGGTGAGCTCATCCGGGACGTTCGACCCGGCGAACTCGTCGTGCTCCACGACGACGGCACCGGCTACGACACTTACCAGCTCATCGAGCAGGAGAACACGGCACACTGCTTCTTCGAGCACGTCTACTTCGCCCGACCGGACTCCACCATCGACGGGAGTCTGGTCTACGAGGTCCGGCGCGAACTGGGCCGCAAACTCTGGGCGGAGTCGGGCGTCGAGTCCGACGTCGTCCTCCCCGTGCCCGACTCAGGGCGCGCCTTCGCCTCGGGCTACGCCGAGGCCGCACAGGACGACGGCTCGGACATCGAGTTCGCCGAGGGGCTGATGAAGAACCGCTACGTCGGCCGCACGTTCATCATGCCGACGCAGGACGAGCGCGAACGCGCCGTTCGGCTCAAGCTCAACCCCATCAAGTCCACCATCGAGGGCAAGAAGGTCACCATCATCGACGACTCCATCGTCCGTGGGACCACCTCGAACCAGCTCGTCCAGTTACTCAAGGACGCCGGCGCCGAGGAAGTGAACGTCCGCATCGGCGCCCCGCCCATCATCGCGCCCTGTTACATGGGCATCGACATGGCCTCCCGCGACGAGCTCATCGCGGGCGATCAGTCCGTCGAGGGGATTCGCGAGGAAATCGAGGCGGACACGCTGTCGTATCTCTCCATCGACGCTATCGCCGAGACCCTGGAGACCAGCAAGGCGGACCTCTGTCTCGGCTGTGTCACCGGCGAGTACCCCTACGACATCGAGGGGGAGGAGACCGACCGCGACGTCGCCCGTCCGGAGATTAGCGGACAGCCCAAGCCCGCCGACGACTGAGCGGGGGTCGCCCCCCGCTGACCGGACCTCGAACCGCACGAGACGGCACCTTACTCCGTCGCTGTCGTGACCCCTAACCGATGGAGCAGCGGCTCCATCGTCAGCCCCTGCACGACCAGTGTGAACATCGCGACGCCGAAGGTCAGCACCTGGAACTGCGTCGCCAGTTCCGCCGGGAAGGCGGCGGGTAACCCGAGCGCCAGCGCGAGCGGAATCGAGACGTGGATACCGCTCCAGACGAGTACGGGCCGATAGCTCCGCGGGACCGACGTGAGGCCACTGCGGTCTACGAGCGCTGCGAGCGGATACACGACGACGGCTCTGGCGAGGAAGACGAGGCCGATAGTCAGTGCCATCGGGACCGCAGTCGCGAGGAGGGCGTCGAACGGCGTCATCAGTCCGATGGTGAGAAAGAGGAACGTGTTCGCGACGAAGCCCACCGACCGCCAGGTGATGCTGAACGTCAGTCTCGTATCCGCGCCGAGAGGGGTTGTCTCACGCCGTTCGGCGACGAATACACCGGCGCTGACGACCGCGACCACGCCGCTGACACCGAGTAGTTCTCCCGCGAGGAAGGACCCGTAGGCGAGGACCACTGAGAGGATGATCGTCGTCAGTTCGTCGTCGAAGAACACGAAGACGCGGTAGACGACGATGCCGACCGCCGCGCCGACGAGCACCCCGCCGACCATCGAGACGAAGACACCCAGAGCCAGGTCCACGACGATTTCACCGAGACCGAGCCCGACGAGGTCGGCCGGCCCTGACCGGGGCGACTCCAAAGCCAGTTCGAGGAACGCGGTGTACAGCACGACCCCGACCCCGTCGTTGAGCATACTCTCCCCGTCGACGAGCACAGAGAGGCGTGCAGGGACCCCGAGCTCCTCGAACAGCGGCAGGACGGCGACCGGGTCCGTCGGGAGAACGATAGCCGCAAAGAGGAGCCCACCGAGCAGGGGGAACCCGAGGACGAGGTGGCTGGCCAGTCCGAGAAGCGCGACGGAGATGGGTAGCCCCACGACTGCGAAGCCGAGTATCAGGCCGACGTTCTCGACGAACCGGTCCGCGTCGACCCGCGAGGCGCCCTGAAACAGCAACGCCGGGACCAGCACGAACAGGATGAGGTCGCTGAGCAGTTCGGGGGTGAGTTCGCTCCGGAGCCCGAATCCGAGCAGCGAAGCTGCGAGACCTACCAGCACGAGCGCGATGGTGTAGGGAACGTGGCCGGACGTGGCCGCGAAAGCGGCGATGGTCCCGGCGAGCGCGAACACGAGTACAAGGTCGACCAGCGCCGCTTCCACCCCGCTGAGGGACATAGGGACGTGAGTTGGCACGCGAGGCGAAAATGGATACTGTCGGGCTATGGCCCAGCTGGCCGAAGATACCGACCATGAACGTACAGCCCACTCCTCAGCCGTGAGGTCATCAGGCCCGCGCGCCGACAGCATCATAGTGTTGTCAGCCCAATGTCACCTGTGACAGTTCCACAGCGAACAGACGGTACTCGGCAATGTCACCGGGAGGCAAACGGATGAGCACGGACGAGCAGTCCGACTTCGATGCGACCGACCGCGAGGCGAGCGAGGTCGGCGCGACCGCTGCCGAGGACAGCGAGGAGTTCCTCTCGCTGATGCCACACTACTATCGGGGCGAGGTCTCACAGAGCGGGAACCTGCTCTCGCGGCTCGACCTCACCATCGACTGGGCCATCGTCCTCGTCACGGCGGTCCTGGCGCTCGCGTTCCAGGGCGGGGACGTGACCGCGTACCTGCTGCTCATCGGGATGGTGGGCGTCTCGCTGTTCGCCCTGTTCGACGTCCGCCGGTACCGGGCCTTCGACGCGAGCCGGGCCCGCGTCCGCGTGCTGGAGGAGAACCTCTTTGCGAACTCGCTCGACCCCGAGGAGGTTCCGATGGCCGAGTGGCGCAGGGAACTCGCCGCCGACCTCCGGACGCCGACCTTCAAAGTGAACTACTGGGAGGCCCTCGCCCGACGGCTCAAGAAAGTGTACTACCCGCTGTACGCCCTGCTGGGTCTCGCGTGGGCCTTTCGCATCTCCATCTACACGCCCGGGCAGTCCTGGATCGAGACGGCGTCGGTCCCCGGCATCGCCGGCGAGCTCGTCGCCGCCGCCGTCGCCGCGTTCTTCCTCGTCGTCACCGTGTTCACGTACTGGCCCCGGGAGCGTCACGCCCGCGGGGAGTTCCACGGCGAGGACTCGGGCGACTGGAAGCGGTGACGCCGCTCGCCACGGCGTCGGTCTCGGTTTCCGCTGGTCTGCAGTGCGTCACCACAACGCCGCTCACCAGACCACGTACAACATGAGATAGACGACGATACCGAGCGAGAACGATATCAGCCACAGCGTCGCGGCCACCTTCCCCGCACGGGGGTGGTTCGTCCGCGCGAGCTCCGAGACCGGATAGCTCGCGGCCAGGAGGAGCGTGTAGTAGACGGCGGGGATGGCGACGATGGCCAACAGGATGTGGATGGCCAGAATCGGGAAGTAGACGTACGTCTCGACGGCCGCCGGGCCGGTGAACTCCGTCGGCCCGATCAGGCTGACTCGGTACAGATACAGGACGAGAAAGAGCGTGAACAGACCGAAGGCCGCGACCATCAGCCGGCGGTGCTGGTCGACGTTCCCCCGGCGAATCGCCCGGATGCCGGCGACGATAGTCACGATTGCAGCGGCACTGACGAGCGCGTTGACGGTTGGAATCGCCGACAGCACCGTCTCGGGGGCGCGTGGCAACAGCTCGGCCGGAATCACACCGCCGACCGCTCCGAAGACGAGCGCCAGCGAGACCACTGTCAACACCGCTGTCAGCGCGGGGACCCGGTCGCGAACTTCGAGCATAGCTGCCGGTTAGCGGTGCCCGATAAAGTGGGTTGTGAACCCGAGAGACGGTCGCCGGTTGTCAGCACGCGCTGCTCACGGCTCGCTATCGCTCGCCGTTCCGGAGGAGGCGTCCCCCGTTCGCCCTGACGCGGCTCTCGCGACCATCGGGAGCGAGCCGTGCCTACCACAGCAGATGCAACATCACGTAGATGACGAGCCCGGTGCCGAAGGTCAGGAGCCAGAGCGTCGCCGCCACTCGCCCGGCGCGGGCGTGGTCGGTCGCGGGCAGCGCCGCGACGGGGTTGGCAAGTCCCAGCAGGAACGCGTAGTACACCGCCGGGAAGGTCGAGAGGGCGAGCACCGCGTGGCCGACGAGCAGGGGGAGGTAGACGTACGTCTCGACCACTGCCGGACCCGCAAACGCCGTCGGGCCGACGACCGCGAGCCGGTAGAAATCGACGGTCAAGAAGAGCCCGAACAGGGCGAAACTGGCCACCATCAGGTTCCGATGGCGCTCGACGTTCCCCGCGCGTATCGCCCGGAGACCGGCGAGTATCGTCCCGATGGCCAGCGCGCTGACCCCGGCGATGGCGTGTGGAATCGCGTTCATCACCGCCGGCGGCGCTCGCGGGAACAGCGCCGGCGGCACGGCCCCGGCTATCACCACGAGGACGATAGCGAACGAGACCGCCGTCAGCAACCCGGCGAACTCGGGAACGCGGTGGCGCACCTGACGCATGTAAAATACTACGCTCGGCTCGGTAAAATCAATTGTGTGGTATCCGAACCCACACCGGGTCGACGGCTCAGGCGGGCGGGGCGACGCGGGCGGCGTCGGTCGCGGCCGTCCCGTTGGCGGCGCCGGCGCTCGCCGTCTCGTTGGCGGCGGTCGTCTCGTTCGTGGCACTGACGCCCGTCGCCGCGCTACTCTCGTTGGCCAGCCAGTCGTCGTACGACGACTGATTCATCACGACGACGGGGACCTGCATCCGCGCGTGACCCGAGCCACACAGTTCGGCACAGTAGAGCCGGTAGGTCCCCGTCTCGGTCGGGTGGGTCCGTGCGACTGTCTCCTGACCGGGGAAGATGTCCTGTTTGACGCCGAACTCGGGTATGTAAAACGAGTGGATGACGTCGCTCGATGTCATCGTGAACCTGATATCCGTGTCGTTCGGGAGGTAGAGGCGCTCGCTGGTCGTGACGTCGGAGTCGGGATAGCTGAACTCGTACCCCCACTGGTAGGTCAGGACCTCGACCTCCATATCGTCCGAGATATCATCGCCCGTGGCGTCGGCCGCGGCCGGCGAGATGTACGGGTTGGCCAGGACGAAGAAGCCGGAGACGCCGACGAACACCAGTATCGCACCGGTCGCAGCGGTCCACGTCACTTCGAGCGCCGGGTCGTCGATGGTCGGCCGTGGGCTGTCGTTGTTGTGGAACCGGTAGATGGCGTAGACGAGCGTCAGCTCGACGAACAGCGTCAGCGGGAGCGCGACGTACAGCAGCTGTTCGTTCAGCTCGTCGATGGCCGCCCGGTTGACCGACTGCGCGGCCGCGGGGGTACTGAACACCACCGCTCCGAGTGTGAGAACGCAGAGCCAGGACAGGGCGCGAGTGAGTCGCATTGGCCTCATCTTACGGCGGGGATGTCATATAGCTTGGCCAGTCGAACGGCCCTGCGCCACTCCCACACACCGACCGTCGTCGCGTAGTTTTATGTCGATGGCTCCATCAGATTCGGGTAATGCTTTCACCGAACGTAACGCTGCCAACTGACCCTCTCTCGACGGTTCACCGATGATGAATCGAGCCGTCATCGAAGGGTCGGCGTTGGCTATCCTCGCTCTCGGTATCCTCACCCTCTGGCTGCGGGCCCGGTACAAGGCCCGCCCGACGAGCGACGGTGGCTACTTCACGCGCGAGGAGTTGCAGTTCGAGATCGGGCGCCTCCAGTCCGAAGCACTCCGGTGGCTGACGACGACGAACCACCGCGAAATCGGCCTGCTGTACATCGCCTTCGGGACCATCGCCGCCCTCTGGGGCGGGATGGACGCGATGATGCTGCGGACGGAGCTTCTGACCCCGCCGGCGGACATCTGGACGCCCGAGACGTACAACGCGCTGTTTACCACCCACGGGCTGACGATGCTGATATTCTTCGTCCTCCCCGTCTTCTTCGGCATCGGGAACTACTTCCTGCCGCTGCTTATCGGCGCCGACGACATGGCGTTCCCGCGGGTCAACGCCATCGGGTTCTGGCTCCTCCCCCCAGCACTGCTGATGGCCCGGTTCGGGCTCATCGTGCAGGTGGGCGGCCAGGTACTCAGTCTGTTCCTGCCGGAGGACAGTATCCGATTTTTCCTCACCATCCGTGAGGTCAGCGTCGGCTGGACGCTGTATGCGCCTCTCTCCATCCAGCAACCGAACCCACAGATAGACCTCCTGTTGCTCGGCCTCCACCTGAGCGGTATCGCGACGACGGTGGGCGCCATCAACTTCATCGCGACGGTCATCTACGAGCGCGCCGACGACGTGACGTGGGGTAATCTGGACATCTTCTCGTGGAACATGATGGTCACGAGCAGCATCGCGCTCTTTGCGTTCCCGCTGCTCGGGAGCGCGCTCGTGATGCTCCTGCTCGACCGCAACCTCGGGACGACGTTCTTCACGACGGAGGGTGGCGGCCCCGTCCTCTGGCAACACCTGTTCTGGTTCTGGGGCCACCCGGAGGTGTACATCCTCTTCCTGCCGGCGACGGGTCTGATGAGTCTCATCCTACCCAAGTTCGTCGGTCGAAAGCTGTTCGGATACCAGTTCATCGTCTACTCGACGCTCGGACTGGCCGTGCTCTCCTTCGGCGTCTGGGCCCACCACATGTTCACCTCGGGCGTCGACCCGCGACTCAAGGCCTCGTTCATGGCCATCTCCATCGCTATCGCCGTCCCCAGTGCCATCAAGGTGTTCAACTGGATCACGACGATGTGGGACGGGAACATACGTCTGAGCGCGCCCTTCATCCTCTGTGCCGGCGGTATCGGGACCTTCATCATCGGCGGCGTCACCGGGGTGTTTCTGGCGGTCATCCCCATCGACATCCTCTATCACGGCACGTACTACGTGGTCGGCCACTTCCATCTCATCGTCGTCGGCATCATCCCGATGCTGATGATAGCCTCCAGTTACTACTGGTACCCCATCCTCACCGGTCGGTGGTACGACAAACGGCTGGCGAAGTTCCAGTCGGGGCTGCTCATCGTCGGCGCGTTCGTCACGTTCATGGTGCTGCTGGTCATCGGCGGCCTCGGCCTCCCGCGACGGCAGGCCATCTACCCGCCGGAGTACCAGTTCGCCCAGCAAATCGCCACCGTCGGCGCGTACGTCATCGGCCTCAGTGCGCTGCTGTGGCTCTACAACATGCTGGTGTCGTACTGGCGCGGCGACGTGGTCAAGACCACCGACCCGTGGAACCTGAAGGCGACGAACCAGTTCACCCGCGAGTGGCAGTGGTTCGAAGAGCGGATGGTCGAGAAGTACGATATGGAACCGGCGCGGCCCGAGACCACCAGACGGTCCTACGCCCCGGAGCTGGAGCCCATGGGGCTGCTCGGCGGCGTCGGCAGCGTCGCCCAGAACGTCTACCGGAACGCCTCGATGGCCGCTATCGCCGGGTTCGTCGGCACCTTCCTGATGACCGGCGGCATCGGGACGGCCATCGTCATCGGCGTGCTCGACCCGAGCTCGTTCGCCGAGATATCGGAGCTGGTCGGACTGGGGACGAGCCAGCTCATCGGCGCCGCGCTGTTCCTCGCCGGCGGGACCATCATCTGGCCGCTGCTGTTCCTCTCCTTCCAGGAGTATCTGCCCGGTCGGCGGATGTTCGAGACCGGACTCGTGTTCGCGACGCTCATCGCGACCGGGTTCTCGGTGGCCTTCTACACCGACCAGACCGGACTGGCCTTCGTCGGTTATCTCACGTTCGTGTTCGTCGCCCACTGGGCATACGGGCTCGGGCTGACTGTGACGTTCCAGTATCTGCGGTCCCGACGAACCGACGTGGGGGTCTGAGATGAGCGACGAGTCGATTCTGTTCACCTACATCGCACCGTTCGTCGGCGTCCTCCTCGTCGCTGTCGGCATCGGCGGGGCGGTGCCCGGCGGGTACGCCATCATTCAGGACGAGATAACGACCTGTAACCAGCCGACAATCGCCGTCGAAGGGCCCGAGGAGACCGCCCAGCGGTTCAACACCACGAACCCGGAGCTGGCCACCTTCCAGTTCGAGGAGCTGTCCCGGTCGGAACAACAGGCCTTCGTGAACGCGACCGAGGACCCCGTCGGGGAGGCCCGCGTCACGGGCGAGTTCCCCAACGGCAACGCCTTCCGAAACGGCTCCATCGTCACCTACGAGGGCGAACAGCACTACGTGACCGTCGTCGCGGAGAACCCCTGTTTCGTCGCTCCGGAACTGCAGTTCCCGCTCGGTGTGTTCGCTATCATCTTCGGCCTCATCGGCATTCTCAGTCCGCCCATCTACCGGAAGCTGATAGAGCTGGAGGAGAGGGCGAACGTGGAATGACAGTCGGACGATAGTTTTTTCCCGCTGGGTTCGGTCGGTCTGGGTGTAAACTGAACTTTACACCCATGTCCCCCAGTTCGTCCCTCCCGACCCGACGGCGCTACCGCGAGCTAATGAGCAGTTCCATCGGTGTCGGTGTCGCCGGCCTGTTCGCCGCGACTGCCGCGGCGGTGTTCGCCCCGGACAGCGTCAGCGACCTCCTGCTGTCCGTCGGTGTCGGGGTCTACTACGTCGGCCTACTGGGGTATCTGGTCATCTGGCAGCGCACTGGCGTCCGGCTCCTCGACGAACGGGAGGCACAGATAGAGCAGCGGGCCTGCCAGCTCGTGGTCCTCGCACTAACCGGCGTCACGGTGTTGGCCGTCCCGGCGGACCTGCTGTTTGCGGTGACCGGCGTCGTCGACGTGCCGCTCGCGCTCCGCGGCGCAGTCTGGGGGTACGCCCTCCTGCTCGTCTTCTCGCTGTTCGTCTACGGTCACGTCGCCGAAAAGACGCAGTGATACGCCGCGTCGCCGAGTCGGTGAGTCCGACCCCGACCTATATCGTCGCGCCGACGTAGAGCACGACCACGAGGAACAGCCAGACGGCGTCGACGAAGTGCCAGTACAGCGACGTGGTCCGGATGGCCGTGTCGTGTTGTGGACCGTACTCGCCCCGCAGCGAGCGGCCGAAGGCGATGGCGATGAGGAGCACGCCCAGCGCGACGTGGAGGCCGTGGAGCCCCGTCAGCCCGTAGAACGCGCTCCCGAGGACGCCAGTCGACAGCGAGAAGCCGTCGACGACGAGCAGCTCGTAGTACTCGAAGATCTGGCCGCCGAGAAAGAGGACCCCGAGCCCCAGCGTCGCGCCCAGCAGCCCCAGGAACTTCCGCTGGTCGCCCTCCACGAGGGCCTCGTGGCTGTAGTGGATGGTGACGCTACTCGCGACCAGCAGCGTGGTGTTGATGGCGACCAGCGACCCCAGCAGGGGCGGCAGGTGGTCGGGCGGCCAGAACGCCGCCGACCGGATGAACGCGAAGTAGATGAACCCCGCCGAGAACGTCGCCACGTCGGAGACGAGAAACAGAATCATCGTCGTTGTGTAGACGTCCGCGCTCCCGCCGTGGCCGCTGGCGGGCGCCATAAAGGCCTCGTAGGCCCACCCGAACAGGCCGGTCAGCAGCCCGACGACGCCGGCCCCGGCGAGGCCGATAGGTAGTACCGCCGGGACGAGGTCGAGGCCGACGAAGAAGAAGCCGGCACCGAGATACAGCATTCCCGCCCCGACGGCTGCTATCAGCGGCCAGTAACTGCTGTGGTCGTGTTCCTCTCCGCCGTCCTCGGCGTGGCCGCCACCTGTGCTCAACCAACCTGACATTGGACTAGGGTGGGGACGCGGTGGTTAAATAACTGGCTTGCTCGGGTCTCCGGCCCACCCGGTTTGCTCTCGCCCGGCCGTGGGTAGCGACAGGCGCCGACGGTCACCACCGCCCCTATGTCCGACTGAACCGCACGAGGACGACCTCGTCGGTCTGTTCGAGCGTGTCCAGCTCCGCGGCGTTCGGGACGAGCTCCGAGACCAGTGTCGCGAGGTTGTTCTCCTCGACGGCCCGTGCGTTCGCGGCGGAGTCAAAGAGGAGATAGGTCACCGACTGCCGGGTCCCCTGCCCGTAGCTGCGCGCCGTCGCGTTCGCGCGGACGTCCGCCGCCAGCTCCCCCTCGTCGAGCGGTTCGGGCGCACCCGTAGACGCGGTCAGCCACGGGCTGTCGGCAGTCACAGACAGTACTGCCTCCCAGTCGTCGGTCGTCCCCAGCGACGCGCGCTCCCCGTATCTCGTGTCGAGCGACTCGTAGGGGCGAGTGTACACCAGCGTGCTCCCGTCGAACGCGACGAACTCGGACTTGTCGATCACGTTCAATCCCCTGTAGGAGTCCGTCTGCTCGGGCGTCTCGCCGTAGGCCCCGAAGATAGCCTCGGTGTCGAAAGAGCCCCGATACACCGACAGATGGGCGTCGTCGCCCGTCACCTCCGTCAACCGC